>JBCBZM010000020.1:0-31948 GCA_039815345.1 Planctomycetota bacterium
CACCGTCCAACCCGCGATCCAGAGCGCCAGCGCGCCGGAAACCGACGCGGGCCATGCGTTGGGCGGCATGGCCTGCGGCCAGATCACTGCCTGCATCGGCGCCAGCACGATCACCAAGTCGCGCAGCACCGCCCCGACGCCCCCACCCGCGGGCCGACGCTGGCTGAGCCGCAGCATCGGCCAAAGCACCAACGCCCCGATCGAAGCGGCGAGCAGCAGCCACCGCGTGTTCGACCGGAGCGACTCTTCGCTGAAACTCCACGGCATGCCCGACGCGACCAACGCCACGCCGGTCATGGCAAGCAGGCACCCGGTCCATAACAACGCAAAGACCCGAGGCTCGCCCTTGCGATGCGCCCAGGTGCCCTGGGGCGCGGGGCGTCCGAACAGATCAAGTTCGACTTCAGCCTCGGACGCCGCCTCGATGTCTTCGGGCCGAGGCTCTGGGGTCTCGTGGGTCGGCGGCTCCATCAGCGATTGTTGGCCGGGGGATTAAACGGCAGGGCCGCCGCCTGATCAATCACCACTCGCTCGCCGAAGATTTCCAATCGATCGCGGCCCGCGTTGATCGAGCCGTGCATCCCGTTGACTCTTCGCAGCCTTGCCAGCCGCGTGGCGTCGTCCTGCTCACCCGGGCGAAACACCCCCGGCGCACTGCCCCACACGACGCGGCCGCCCTGCTTGGTCACGATCTCGAGCTTGCCCTGGCCTTCGCCGTTGAGCCGAGCAACATCGACGCCGAGGATCTGGTTGGCGAACGACTCGCGTTGCAGGGCATCAGCCAAGGCGATCGCGGGCGCCACGACTGGTGCGTCCCAGAGCTCGCCGACGCCGTGGATGCCGTCGACGCGCACCGGGGGCTCCGTGCGCACGCCAAGGATCGAGGGCAGCGCATCGAGTTCCGCGTCGGCGGGATACATCAACGGGAGCATGCGCGCATCGGCCGACACCAGATACGCGAACTCGCCCTTGCGTACGACCGCCTTCGGTTCGCGCCAGATTCCGGAAATGTGGACACGGCCGTCTTTGTGCTCAAGCGTCGGCGATCCCTTGAACCAGCCCGTTGATTCGAGTTCGCGGCCGGCGCTTGCGAGGCCCTCGCCGGTGTATGTGCCCCAACGCTCCGAGAGCGCCGTCTCGGTCAGCTCGACCAGACGCGCACGCTCGAACTCGGGCATCCAAGTGCCCTCTCGGCCTTCGCGGACGGGCCACTCGATCACGACGCGGGGCCCGTCGGATCGCTGAATCGAGGCGGCTTGGCGTTCGAGCCGCTCGATGCCGATCCACGATGCCCACGCCGCGCCGCCCGCGCATGCGATCGCCAGTACCGCGATCGCGCTTCGGCGGGCGCCGGGGCCCGTCCAGACGCCCGGCGATGCGCTGCGCGACTTCTTCTTGTTCTTTGTCTTTGTCGTCCGTGCCATGTACGCCTCCGTGCGTCACCTGCCGGCCTGCGCCGACGCTGCCAGCCGAGCGCACAGCGCCGGCATCTCGATGCCCTCGGCCTGCGCCGCCATCGGAAAGAGCGACGAGCCGGTGAATCCCGGCATCGTATTGATCTCCAGGAACCAAGGCCGACCGGTCTCGTCGAGCATGAAATCAACCCGCGAGATCGACGACGCCCCGATGGCTTCGGCCAGCGATACCGCCCAATCACTCAGGCGTTCGGCCAAGCCTTCGGGGAGTTCGGGGCGTGGGGTGTATCGGGTGTCGCCGCGAGTGTACTTGGCGGCGTAGTCGTACACGCCCTCGGCCGGGGCGATCTCGATCGCGGGCAGGGCTCGGCCTTCGAACACCCCCACCGCGAGTTCTCGCCGCTGCCCGTTCGCGCCGATCAACCGCTCGACGAGATACGCGCGAGCCGGATCGCTCGACGCCTCGTCGTGCGCTCGGCGCCAGTCGTGCTCCGAGTGGCACAGATGCAGGCCGACGCTGGAACCCTCGTGCACGGGCTTGACGACCACGGGCAGCGGCAGCGGGCAGACGGGATCGCACACGGAGACCAACGCGGCGGGCTGGGTCGGCACGCCGCAACGGGCGGCGGCGAGCTTCGCGGCGACTTTGTCCATCGCGCACCGCGCCGGGCCCGGTCGGCAACCTACGTACGCTCGACCCGAGTCGGCCAGTAGATCTTGCAACGGCCCGCCTTCGCCCCAGACGCCGTGGAGCACGGGAAAGACCGCGCCCGCCGGCAGCGCGGCGAGTTCGTCGACTGTCAGCCGATCGATCGTGTGTTCGTGGACCTGATACCCGCCGTGTGCGCGGAGCGCTTCCCCGACCGCGCGCGCGCTGTCAAGGCTGATCTCGCGTTCGCGGTCCGGGCCGCCGCCGAGCACCAAAACAGCCGGCTTCACGCGACATCTCCGATGCTTGCGTCTTCGTCCAGATGCTCGGCGTGCCGACTCCAAACGACGACCTCGCGTTGCAGCCGAACCCCGAAGCGATCGAAGACGCGTTCGCGGACGAGGTCCATCAGGCCGATCACATCGCGGGCCGTGGCGCCTTCGGACGTGGTAATGAAGTTGGCGTGCTGTTCGCTGACGCCGGCGCCGCCGAACGTCAGGCCCTTGCAGCCGGCCCGGTCGATGAGCATGCCGGCCGAGACCCGTTCGCCGCGCGCGCCGATCGGGCCGTCGGGCGAATCGAGGTCGGCGGAGAGCGTCGGGTTGCGGAACGCGCAACCGGCGGAGCGTTCGCTCATGGGCTGGGTGCGGCTCTTGTAGGCCATGATCTCATCGCGTCGAGCGCGGATGACTTCCGGGTCTTCCGGCTCGAGTTGCAGATCAACCAGCGTGACGATCGCGTCGCCCGGCACGCCATGGCGGTAATCGAAGGCGATGTCGGCTCGATCAAGCACGCGGGCGTGCCCGTCGCGTGTGACCACGTGCACAGCACGGACCAGATCGGCGAACGCGCCGAACGCGCCGCCCGCGTTCATAGCCGCGGCGCCGCCGATGCTGGAGGGAATGCCCGCGAGGCGCTCGGGCCCGGCCAAGCCCGCTCGCACGCACGCGGAAATGAGCCTGGGCAGCGAGGCGCCGGCGCCGGCGAGCACGCGAGCCTCACGCTTGTCAATCTCGAATCGTCCGAGTTCACCCGACGTCAGTTGCAGGCACAACCCGTCGATGCCGTCGTCATCGACCAGCAAATTCGCGCCCTCACCGACCACGCGACAGCGCGGGTCTGCGCGCACGCAGCGGGCGACTTCGGCGACGGTCGAAGGGCGGGCCAGCCGCTCTGCGCGGCCGCCGATGCGGAACCACGTCGACAACGGCGCGTCACGCACAACCGACATGACGGGCGCCGAGGCGTTCACGCGGGTGTTCCCGCAAGATACCCGCGCGCAACCTGCCAAACCGGGCCGGCGCCCATGACCACGAGCAGGTCGCCGGGTCGGCAGAGGTTTTCGAGTTGCTCGACGATCGCCTCGAACGGGTGCAGGTGCATCGCGCGCACCTGATCGCTGCGCAGCCGCTCGACGAGGTCGGCCGCGGACACGCGCTGCTTCTCGGCCTCGCTGTCGCGGACGAAGTAGATCTGCGGGACGATGACCACGTCGGCCTGGGAAAAAGCGGAGGCGAACTCGTTGAGCAAGAAGCGCGTGCGGGAGTGCTGGTGCGGCTGGAAGACGCAGATCAGCCTACCGCCGCGGTCTTCGGGGCGTTCGTGCTCGCGGAGCGCGCGCAGGGTGGCGTCGATCTCGGTCGGGTGGTGGCCGTAGTCGTCGTAGACGCGCACGGGCGGGCCGACTTTGGCGCCGACGCGGCGTTCCCCGACGAACTGGCAGCGGCGTTCCAGTCCGGTGAACGCTTCGAGCGACTGGGCCAGCGGCGAGGGCTCGGCGCCGAGCGACAGCCCGAGCACGAAGGCCGTGGCCGCGTTGATCGCGTTGTGCACGCCGGGCATGTTCGCGGTCCAGGCGCACGCCGCGGATCGGCCTTTGCGCACGGAAATCTGCCGCGTTGCGGGGTCGAATGAAACGACCCAGTCGGCTTCGGGGTGGAAGCCGATGGTCTCGACGGCGCAGCTCAGCCCGGCGGTGACCTCTCGCCGATGGGCGCCCTCGTGAGCGATCAGCAGTTTGCCGCCCTCGCTGGCGGGAGGCAGCAGGCTCGCGAACTCGCGGAAGGCGTCCACCACCGCGTCGAGTGAGCCGTAGATGTCGAGGTGGTCCGCTTCCACCGAGCCGATCGAGGCAACGACCGGGTGGTGCCGGTGGAAGCTGCGGTTGAACTCGCACGACTCGGCGATGACGACGCCCGGCTTGCCGCGCAGGGCGCCGGCGGGAATCTCCATCGCGCCGAGGCGGAAGCCCGAGCCGCGGGCGAAGCCTTCGCTTGCGTTCGTGGGCTTCAGCGCCCCGAGCGCGAGCTGCGGGCAGTTGGCGCCGACCAGCACCGTGGGATCGAGCCCGGCGTCGGTGAGGGCGCAGCCGAGCATGGCGGCGGTGGTGCTCTTGCCGTGGGTGCCGGCGATCGCGACGGCTGTGAGCCCCTGCATGCACCGGCCCACGGCTTCGGCGTAGGTCAGCACGGCGAGCCCGCGGCGATCGGCTTCGAGCATCTCGGGGTGATCGGCGGGGATGGCGGCCGAGGCGATAACGAGCGATGTCTCATCGGGCAGTTGGCCTGCCGACTGATCGAACGTGACCGGAATGTCGTCCACGATGAGGGCGGCGGTGGTTTCGGAGCGGTTGGCGTCGGAGCCGCGGACCTCGGCGCCGCGCGAGCGGAGCATGCGGGCCAAGCCGCTCATGCCGCAGCCGCCGATGCCGATGAGGTAGATCGACTCGCCTCGCGGCCTCCACGGGCCGCCCGACGCCTTGGGCGCCGGGGTCGTTTTAGGCGAAAGGGCTGGGCTTGAGATTGGGTGCACACTCGCTCCGTCAGAAAGGACAGACGCCCGGGGGCATCCTGCTCCGGGGCCGGGTCGTTTGCCGATCCGCACTCGAGGGCGATATCGACGCGCTCTGCGACAGCGTATCGGCGAGGCGCCCCGTTCCATTGCAATCGTGACACGGATGATGCTCATTCGGCGCCCGCAGAGCGATCGGCGTACCCTCGCGGCGTGGAAGCCAACCCAACCGAATCCGACGCGGGCGGCCCGAAGGCCCTGCCCTACAAGCTCGCCTGCCTTTGCGATCTCCGCGATCGCGACGGCCGGCTGCTGCTGCTGCACCGTGTCCGCAAGCCGAACCAGGGCCTCTGCTCCCCGATCGGCGGCAAGCTGGACATGGACACGGGCGAGTCCCCCGCGCAGTGCGCTCGCCGCGAGATCATGGAGGAAGCCGGGATCGAGGTCTCGATCGATCGGCTGCACCTGATGGGGCTGATCTCGGAGCGGTCCTTCGAGGGCCAGGGGCACTGGCTGCTCTTTTACTACCGCGTGCTGGGCCCCGTGGAGGTGCCCGAGCAAGAGATCCCCGAGGGCGCGATGCGGTGGCACGAGTTGGACGAACTCGAAACGCTGGAGATCCCCCAGACCGATCGGCAGATCATCTGGCCGCTGGTCCGCGGCCATGAAGCGCGGACGTCTGGCGGATTGCCCGGGTTCTTTGCGCTGCACATCGACTGCGACGACACCGGCCCTACGGGCTGGACGGTCGAGCAGAGCGTGGCGGGAACCTGATCGTCCCGAAACTCCGGCCGCAGACTCCCAGTACAAGACACGGGGATCGAGCCGAGTGCGTTCTATACTCGTTGCGTGCGAACCACGACTGCTATGAATCGACCGGAGCCGACGGAAACCACCGCCTTCAGACCATGGACCTTGCTCCGGCGCCTCGGCGGGTTGGTCTCGGCGTCGCTCCTGCTGATCGCGTTGCTCGCGACACCCGTCGTCGGCCTTGCGCCTACACCGGTCGCGCCGGCAGGCAGTGCACCGGACGCGACGGTGGGCGACCAGCCGGAATCAGCCGCGGGTTCGGCGGCCGCGGTGCCCGCGTCGCGCCAGGCGACCAACATCGCGGTCGTCACGATCCGGGAACCGATCGATTCGGTCACCGCACGCTCCGTGGCTCGGCGCATCCAATCCGCCGAATCGGCCGGCGCCGACGCGCTGGTCATCGAAATTGACACGCCCGGCGGCGAGGTCGGCGCGGTGCTGGACATCGCGACATCGATCAAGTCATCGTCTATCCCCAACACCGTCGCGTGGATTCGACCGACGGCATATTCAGGCGGGGCGATCATCGCGCTGGCGTGCCGAGAGATCGTCGCCGCGGGCACGTCGCGGTTCGGCGATTCGCTGGTCGTCAGCCCCCTCATGGCGTTGCCTGAAGCCGAGCGTCAGAAAGTCACGGTGCCGCTGATCGCCGAGGTGGTGAACTCCGCCCGGCTACACGGGTGGGATGAGTACCTGGTCCAGGCGATCGTCTCCCGTTTCATCGAACTCTGGTACGTCGAAGACATCGAGACCGGTGAGCGGCTGTGCATCGACGAGGCCGAGTACCGGATGCTGTTTGATGGTGAGCCACCACGCAGCGCCCCGCGTCTGGCGGCGGCGTCTCCCAATCCGAACGCGCCCCAATCGCCCACAAACCCCGCAGGAACCGGGATTGAGCCCGAACAGCTCAGCCCCGAGTCGCCCGATTACCAAGCCCCGTCGGACATCTACGGCGACGCCGATTACGCCAACGCCATCCGCAATGCGCTCGAAAGCGAAGGCGTACGACCCTTGATTTCAGAAGCGGACCGAGGTCGATACCGCCTGCTGACCTATGTCTGCGACGGGAACGCGGCTGTCGTATTCGAGAAGTCCGGGCCGGTCGATGACATGGCCTACTTTGGGTTCCTGTCCGAGACCATCGACACCGACGAAGAGCTCAAGTCGTACTTCGGCGCCGAGAACCTGACGCGCCTGGCGCCGACATGGTCCGAACGTCTCGTGCGTTTGCTGACGAGCCTCTGGGTGCGCGGGCTGCTGCTGGTGATCTTTATCGTTGCGCTTTTCTTGGAGATGAGTTCTCCGGGGCTGGCGATTCCGGGGCTGGTCGCGGCGGTGGCGCTGGTGATGCTGCTGGCGCCGCCGTACCTGATCGGCGCGGCGGGCTGGTGGGAGTTCGCGGCGATCGGGCTCGGCATCGCGGGGATCCTGCTCGAGGTCTTCATACTCCCGGGGTTCGGGTTCTTCGGCGTGGTCGGGCTGCTGCTGCTGCTGGGCGGCATGCTCGGAACGTTCGTGCCCGATCCGTCGCAGCGGTTCCCGGGTGTGGGCAACAACGACCGCGACCTGCTGTTCGGCATCACCACGCTGCTGATGTCGTTCATCACGGCCGGGGGGATCATCTTCTTCCTCGCCAAACGTGGCGGCGGGCTGCCATTCCTGAATCGGTTGATCTTGCAGGACCCCGAACCGGGCGACGACGACTCGCCGTTGGACTTGCTCAAGCCGCAAGAGCGCACGCCGCAGATCGGCGATCGGGGCAAGGCCCACACCGACCTGCGACCCAGCGGCCGGGCCGAAATGGACGGCCGGCTGGTCGACGTCGTCTCGGGCCTCGGCTACATCGAAGCGGGCGAGCCGGTGCGCGTGACGGCGGTCGAAGGATTCAGGGTGGTGGTTGAACGGGACGACGCTCCCGAGTCGGCCAATGCGGCGAACGCAGAACCCGCAGACGGAGAACACGCAGAGTGACAGATCCGACGCTGTTGTATTGGGGCCTTGGTCTGCTGGCGGCCGGCGTGCTGATGGCGGTGATCGAGCTGTTCGTGCCCTCCGGCGGGCTGATCGCGCTGGCCGCGGGCGTGCTCGCGGTCGCGGGTGTGGTGGTGCTTTTCCGGCACGACACGACGTGGGGTCTGATCGGCCTGCTGGCGGTGCTGGTGCTCGGGCCGATGGCGTTCGCGTACGGGCTCAAGGTCTATCCGCACACGCCTGTCGGCCGGCGGATGATCATGGGCGAGAACGGCCGCAACGTGGCCGTCGAGCAGGTGGACCGCGAGAACAAGGCCAAAGAACATCTGCTGGCGCTGGTCGGCGAGGAAGGCGAGGCGATCTCCGCCTTGAGGCCGGTCGGCACGGTCAAAATTGGGGACGAGCGATTTGAGGCGCTCGCAGAGGGCCTGCTGATCGAGGCGGGCGCCCGCGTCCGAGTCACGCGCGTCGACAGCGGCCAGATCAAAGTCCGCCCGATCGCGTGAGCGGTCGGCGCGAACCGAGCGCCGCGATGGCGCAGACCCGTATACTCACTCTCCCGGGCGCGGCGGACGAGATCGCTGGGCCCGGCATGTCGAAACCAACGCCAGAGAGGCCCAGGACCTACCGATGACCACCAATCCGATTCTGATCATCATCCTCGTTGTCGTCGCGCTCGTCGCCATCGTGTTCGTGTTTGTCCTCGGTCAGTTCATCAACCTGTACATCCAGGCGTTGGTCTCCAACGCCCGGGTCGGGCTGATCGACATGGTCGCGATGAAGCTTCGGAAGGTGGATATCCGGGCGATCGTGTTCAGCCGCATCCGCGCGGTGAAGGCGGGCGTGAATGTCAGCACGAACCAGCTCGAAACGCACTACCTCGCGGGCGGCCGCGTGCCGAACGTGGTCACGGCTTTGATTTCCTCGAAGCGTGCACGGATCGATCTGGACTGGGACACCGCCGCATCGATTGACCTGGCGGGTCGCGATATTCTCGACGCCGTGAACACGAGCGTGAACCCCAAAGTCATCGACTGCCCGAACCCGACGCAGGGACGCTCGACCATCGACGCGGTCGCGCGGGACGGCATCCAGCTCAAGGCCCGGGCCCGTGTCACGGTCCGCACGAACCTGGCCCGCCTGGTCGGCGGCGCCACCGAAGAGACGATTGTCGCCCGCGTGGGCGAGGGCATCGTCTCCTCGATCGGTTCGGCCGACTCGCACAAGGTTGTGCTCGAGAACCCGGACAACATCTCCAAGACCGTGATGGCACGCGGTCTCGACGCGGGCACGGCGTTCGAGATCCTGTCGATCGACATCGCCGATGTCGATGTCGGTCAGAACATCGGCGCGGCCCTTCAGGCCGATCAGGCCGAGGCCGACAAGAAGCGGTTCCAGGCCGAGGCCGAGAAGCGCCGCGCGTTGGCGTTCGCCGAAGAGCAGGAGTTCAAGGCCCAGGAACAGAAGAACCGGGCGCTCGTCGTGCTGGCCGAGGCCGACGTGCCCAAGGCCATGGCCGACGCCTTCCGCCAGGGCAACATGGGCATCATGGACTACTACCGCATGAAGAACGTGGTCGCCGACACGAAGATGCGCGACTCGATCGCGGGCGGCGACGAAGACGACGGCGCCGACGGCTCGCTCGGCGGCCGATCCTGATCGGGCTTGAGTTGAACGGCTAGCGGTTGACTCGGCGGGTCGGTTGATCCGTTGCGAGTTGCAGCAGCCGAGCCGTGCGCTCGCTGGAGGTCTGCATCACGATCGGCGTTGGAGCCGGGATCGCCGCGGCCTGTCGCGTGGTGTCGATCGGCTTGTTCTCGGATCGCGACGGTTCAGACACCGGGCGTGGCCGAGCGCTCGCCCTACGCATGACGGTCTCTTTCGCCGACGATTCGTAGCTCTGCAGCGCGCTGGTCGCGATGGATGAGGCGGCGGGCATCGACGCCTCCGTGCGCACGGGCGCCGTCGGCAGCATCGGCCAGCGGGGCTCGGGGCCGATGCGGAAGACCGTGCCCGCGGGGATCTCCGGCACGGCGCCTCGGCGCGTGTTGCGATAGACCGAGCGATCGAACACGGCACGCAACGCCCCGTCGCGCCGTTCCAACTGCTCAAGCCGCTGAGCGCCGGCCGAGCCCGCGTACACCCACGGGTACGGCGCCGACACGGGCACGCGGTAGACGTGCTCGAAGCCCGAGGGCTCCCGGAGGTCGATCGCGGGCGTGCGGAGACTTCGGGAGAGCGGGCCGACATCCCCCCTGCCCTCATCGAGGCGGACCGGATCGGCCGGGGCGAAGGGGTCGGTGCTCTGCCCGAACGCCGACGCAGCCACCGCAAGCAACACAGCCCCGACCAAGCGATGCGCGCGGAAGCGGGTCATGGGGATCGGTGTCACAGGCTCGGTTCGGGCCGACGCTAGCGCCATGAGATATCCAGGATCTTGCTGAGTGTTTCGTTCTCGCCGAGCGCCTCGATCTGGGCTCCTCTGGCGGTCCAACGGTACACGGCCGCGATCAGCGCGTCGTCCACGGCCCGGTTGCCCGAGTTCAGCACTCGGCCGCCATCGGTCAGAAACTCCACGAGCTTGACCCGGCCTCCAGCATCGAACGTGATCGCGATCGTCGGGTTCCTCGGCCTCGCGAGGACCAGCGTGGTGGTCGAGAGCTGCGGGCGGGTGGTCAAAATTTCCAGGCCCTCCGTGGCGACCGGGCGGCCCGGCCTGACGTCGGTCAGTCGCTCCCGGCTCACGGCGTCTGCGGAGCGGTCGCTGGGCTCGCCGTCCTCGGCATTGGGGACGCCCGTTTCGGAAGTCGGCGGCTGATTGAGCGTGGGAGGCGAGTCGGCGGGCGGGCTTTCGGTTTCGCTCGGCTCGGCCGGAGGCGACTGGGACGCGGGCGCCGGGTCTCCGCTGGCCGGGTCGATCGAGGGCGGCGGCTGGAACCGCGCGTCTTCGGCCGGCAGCGAGACTTCGGGGAGGGGCGACGCGTCAAGCCGAGTCCGATCCGGCGTCCAATCCGGGGCTTCGGCCAGCACCGACTCGGCCGGCCGAACCGCGTCGACGGGCTCCATCGGCTCGATCGGCTCGACCAACTCGCTGGGCGCCTCGGCAACGACGGATTCGAGAGCCGGCGGCGGCACGACGGGCTCGGGGGTCGGCTGTTCGGACGCCGCGAAGGGCTCACCCGGCACGCCGGCGGTTTGGGTCAGCGCCGCCTGCTCGATTTCGGACTGCAACCGAGCCGAATGCGGCGTCGGCTCGGCGAATCCGAGCCACGTAAGTGTCACAGCGTCGGACTCATCGATGCCGAGTTTCGGGTCATCGTCATCGAACATCGGCTCGGAATTTGGATCGGGCCTGATGTCGTCTTGGAACACCGCCCACGGCTTCCAGTCGTTCAGAACCACGGCCAGCAGCCCATGCAACACCAAACTCACCGCGAGGCTGAGCACCCAGGGCATCGAGCGGGGGATGGAGAATCGAGCGGACATGGCTGAACGGGTCTCTAGAGCGGGAAATCACCCGATTATCTGCCTCCCGGCGTGGTGGGCGTGGAACATTGCGGCCGATACCCTGCTTAGTCTGTACGACATCGAGGCGCCGGAGGTCGCGTGCGCGGCCGCTCAGCCCGATGGTACCGATCCTTACGGCCGGGGAGGCCGTTTGGCCGCCTGTAACGAACGGTCTTTGTTCGGCTCACGATTGAGTTTGCTGGATTACAGCGATGAGCCATCGCGGCACTGCAAACCGCGAGCACGAGGCCTTTGGGAGTAGCTGATGTTGAACCTGTGGAAAGCCGCCGCTGCGGCCATCGTGATCTCGGCTCCGGCCGTTCTTGCTCAGACCGCCGCCCCCGTGCTCAAAGTCGGTGACCCGGCGCCGCCCATCCAGGTGGACGAATGGGTCAAGGGCGAGCCCGTCACGGAGTTCAAGGACGGCGAGGTCTACGTGGTCGAGTTCTGGGCGACCTGGTGCCCGCCGTGCGTCAAGAGCATCCCGCACCTGACCAAGCTCCAGAAGGAGTACAAGGACAAGGGCGTCACGATCGTCGGGATCACCGGCTTCGAGAACGCTCCGAACCTTGAGGCCGCGGTCAGCCTCGTGAAGCCCTGGGTCGAGGCCAAGGGCGACGAGATGGACTACGTGGTCGCGGTGGAAGACCGCAGCAACGCCCGCACGGTGAAGGCGTACATGGAAGCCGCCCGCCAGCAGGGCATCCCGACGGCCTTCATCGTCGACCAGAACCAGCGGATCGCCTTCATCGGCCAGCCGCTCGATCCGTCGTTCGACAAGACGCTCGCCGACGTGGTCGAGGGCACGTTCGACGCCGACGCCTCGGCGGCCGCCGCCGCAGCCGAAGCGGCGCTGATGGAGCGCGGCCAAGCGATCCTGAGCGAAGTGAACGGCATGTTCGAGGCGGGCAACTTCGCCCAGGGCCTCGATCGCCTCGATGACGTCATCGCGATCGACGACGATCTGTTCGGCCAGATCGCCGTCACCAAGATGCAGTTCCTGATGGCGCACCCGAACCCCGCGATCCGCGACCAGGCGAAGGCCTCCGCGTTTGCCGACAAGCTGATCGCCGAGCTGGCGCCCGAGAACGCGCAGCTCCTGAACCAGGTCGCCTGGATCGTCGCTTCGTCCGAGGAAGTCACCGAGGCTTCGGCGGCTCAGGCCGTCAAGCTCGCCAAGCACGCCAACAAGCTGACCAACGGCGACGACGCCGACATCCTCGATACCCTCGCCGCGGCCTACTCGGCGAGCGGCGACAACGCCAAGGCCATCGCCACGCAGGAAATGGCCGTCGCCAAGGCGACTGAGGCTCAGAAGGCCGACTTCGAGGAACGCCTCGAGACCTACCGCGGCAAGACCGACTGATCGGCGGCTGCTATCCGCACAACATCCAACGGCTCGGAGCTTGGCTCCGGGCCGTTGTTGTTTTTCCGGATGTTGGCCGGGCGTTACTGAGCCGGCGGGGCCCGGCCGACGACGTTGAACTCGGTGAAGCCCGCGGCGCGGAGCTCATCGAGCAGGCGGACTACCCCGCCGAACTCGGCGCCGGTGTCCGCGATGAGGTAGAGCGTCGCATCGGGCTCGGCTTCGAGGCGTTCGCGGACGCGCTCGACGATGGACTCCCCGGCCGCCAGCGGCTCACCGTCGAGCGTGACGGAGCCGTCGGCCTGGACACCAATGGAGACCACCTCGGCGGGCGTGGCGGGCTCGCCCGCGGTGACGTCCGGCAGCCGCACGCCCAGCAGGTCCACCCGCACCATCAGGACCATCGAAAAGACAAAGAACGTGAGCAGCAGAAAGACCACGTCGATGAGCGGGGCCATCTCCATGCGGGGTTCCGGGCTGCCGCGGCGCAGACGCATGGGCGGAGGGTACACGGGGATCCAAGAGCTGACCGGCGTCTAGCGCACGGCTCGTGCGTACGAGTGCCCCGCCCACCGCACGGGGCGTCCGTCCAGCAGGTCTCGGCCGGACTCGCGGAGGAGGTCAGCGACCATCCAAGCGCCGATCGGGTGTCCGAACGCCATCCAGAGCGGGTAGCCGCCGAGGCCATAGATCAGCGAGACCCCGCCGGCCCAGGCGCCCACGCCCCACGCGGCGCAGATCGGCAGCAGCCAGCCGGCCGCGGGCAGGCTCCCGGCGATCGCGTAGCTCGCGCTGAGCAAACCGGCGCCGATTGAGGCGGCCGGCAGGAGCGTCGAGGTGCAGCGGAGCTGCCACGCGTTTTTCATGAGCCGAGCGGGCTTTCGGCGGGCGCCCTCGATGAAGATCCGTTTCCAGCCCTTGCAGAAGGCGTCCCAGGAACGGTACATCCGGCAGGTGACCATCGCACCCGACATGACCGCCCACTGCCGCATCTCGCGTTCGGCCATGACCCGGGCGAAGGCAAGGTCTTCGAGCAACTCGCCAGCGACCGCGGTGTGACCGCCCAAGCGGCGGTAGGCCGAGGCGCGGAACAGCATGAACTGGCCGTTGGCAAAGCCGCGGCGGTTGCGTTCGCGGTTCGCCCGGCGGAGTGGGTACTGCGTCAGCAACTCGAACCCCGCGCCCGGCTGCACGAGGCGTTCGAACCAGGTGTCGTGCGTCAGGCGGTTGACCAAGCTGAGCATGTCGAGGCGTTCGCGCTCAAGCAGGCTGACGGTCGCCTCGATCCCACGAGGGTGGAACACACAGTCGGCGTCGCTGAAGAGCAGGTACGACGCTCGGTGGGCCTCGGTAGCGCGCAGGACCCCTTGCCACACCGCATTGACCTTGCCGGCCCAGCCCTCGGGGCCCGGGCCGACGCGGACGATGCGGAACCGCGGGTCGCCGTCGATTTCTTGGAGCGCGATCGGCTCGGTCTGATCGGTGCAGCGGTCGAAGGCGAGCACGACGCGGAAGTCGTCCAGCGTCTGGGCCTTGAGCGACTGGATGAGATCGGCGATGACTTCTTCTTCGTTGTGCGCGGGGATGACGACACAGACCGGGCCACGCGGCGGGATCGGCGAGCGCAGGCCCTGATCGGCGTTCGGAACCGAGCGGACGGTCGCGAGCACCTGCGTGATCAGCACGGTCCAGTACACACCCGTCGCGGCGGCGAGGGAGGCGAGCGTGATCGAGATGGTCCATTCGAACGCGGTCATTCAGAGTCTGGGTCGCGAGGCGTCGAGGCCGAGCGAAGCCGGTGAGCGTACCCAGCAGACTCGAAGGGCGCCGATGCGCACGTCGGAGTCCGGAGGGACAGGATTCAGGCGGCGTCGGCGATTGACTACAGCCCGCAGACGCCGGACGATGCGTTGCAGCCGAGCCTTCCGCTCGGCTCGATCGGGGAGACGCCCACGATGGCCGTGCGGATGGAACTAGCGCGCATCCTGATCCGTGAACTCACGGACTATCAGATCATCGAGCTGCGCGAAGCCCGCGAAGGCGGCGAGGCGGTGGGCGAGGACCCGTTCCAAGGGCCGCTTACCGACGACGCGCGGTCGTTCCCCATCGTCATCGGTCTGCCGGAGGCTCAGGCGATCGAACGCCGGCTCAAGGGCGTGCAGATCAGCCGCCCGCAGACGCACGACCTGCTGGCCTCGGTCATCCGGGAACTGGGTGGCACGCTGCATTCGATCCGTATCCACGACCTCGCCGATGCGACGTTCTTCGCCGAGTTGGTCGTGATGCTGCAGGACGGTTCGGAAACACGGATCGACGCTCGGCCTTCGGACGCCATCGCGCTGGGCGTCGCGGGAGACGTGCCGATCTTTGTCGAAGAGCATGTCCTCGATGCGGCGACGAGCGATCCTGGAGCTTGATCTTGGGCGGCGCATGATCGAGCCGGCCTCAGCGCTCCTACAACACGCCGATGAGTTCACGCCCCTTCCGCACTCCCAAGCCGCCCGAAGGCGACGCGCCCGGCGCCGCGGAACGGCTTCCGATCTCGGACGCCGACCATCACGTCGTGCCCAGGCGCTACCTTACGTCCGACGTGCCCGGGACGGGCGGCTGGATCAAAGAGCTCTCCGAGGACTTCCTGGTCGAGGAGATCCCGCTCTACGAGCCCGTCGGCGAGGGCGAGCATCTGTACGTGTTCGTCGAGAAGGCGGGCCTTTCGACGTTCGAGCTCATCGAGATCGTCGCCCGACACTTCAGAGCGCCGCGAAAAGCCGTCGGCCATGCGGGTCTCAAAGACAAGCACGCGATCACGCGTCAGACGCTGTCGGTGCATCTGCCCGGGCGCAAACTCGACGAGTTCTCGAGCCTCGAGCACCCGCAGGTGCGCGTGCTCGGCGCGACGTGGCATCTCAACAAGCTTCGCCCCGGGCACCTCGCGGGCAACCGCTTCTCGATCCGCATCCGCGGCGTCGAGCCCACCAAAGTCCGCCACGCGCACCGCGTGCTCGAGACGCTGTGCCAAACCGGCGCGCCCGCGCGGCTGGGTGAACAGCGGTTCGGGTTTTTGCTGAACAACCACAGGCTCGGGCGCGAGCTGATCGTGGGCGACTTCAACGCCGCCGCCGATTGCCTGCTGGGCCCGGCGCCCGATCGCCCGGCCGCCCAGCCGGAGGCCCGGGCGTTCTACGCCGAAGGCCGGTACGCCGATGCCCGCGACGCGATGCCCCTGCAACTGCGGACCGAGCGCATCGTGCTCGACGCGCTCGCCCGCGGTCGATCGGCCGCCGAAGCCTTCGGCTCGGTCGAACGCCGGGCGCTGGCGTACTACGTCTCCGCGTGTCAGTCGGCGATCTTCAACGCGATGCTCGACCGCAGGATCGAAGGGGGCACGCTGGGCGCGCTGCAGGCCGGAGATGTGGCCTACAAGCACGACAACGGCGCCATGTTCCTGGTCGACCCCCTCACGGCCGCGGACGAACACACGAGCCAACGCCTCCGAGCCCTGGAACTCAGCCCGACCGGACCGATGTGGGGCGCCTCGATGATGCGCGCCGATGACGAAGTGGACGTGGAAGAGTCCGAAGCGCTGGCCGCGATGGGCCTCCGCGTCGAGGAACTCGAACGCTGCGCCGCACGCTCGCGCGAGCTCATCAAGGGCTCTCGGCGCCCGTACCGGGTTCCGGTGACCTCGCCCGAAGTGGAGGGCGGCGTGGACGAACGCGGGCCGTTCATCCGCTGCGCGTTCGACCTGCCCAAGGGCTCGTTCGCAACGGTCGTGCTGCGCGAGATCATCAAGCCGCCGGCCGACCAGGTGTTCATCGACCGGCGATCGGACGACTCGGCCAAGCGGACGCTCGATTCGCAGCCGGCGGACAACGAGGATCCGGCCGCGAGCGACAACTGACGTACGAACGCTCGTTTCACTGCGTCGGATCGAGCGCGACGTCCAACTCGACCGTCCGCGGCGGGAAGCACGCCGAATCGTTGCACGCCTGGAACGTCAGCGTCACCAGCGGCCGACCACTCCAGTCCCCCACGCGTTCGAGCGCAATGTCGAACTCGATCTCGCCCGAGAGCACGCTGACACGTCCCACGCCTTCGACGCCGTACGGCTCGCCCGGGGGATAGTCCGCGTACACACGCACGCC
The DNA here is from genome assembly GCA_039815345.1 of Planctomycetota bacterium. Lineage (GTDB taxonomy): Bacteria > Planctomycetota > Phycisphaerae > Phycisphaerales > UBA1924 > JBCBZM01. Next base: position 16,654 of record JBCBZM010000020.1, read on the forward strand.
AGCCCCGCCAATAAGGCCCGCCCGCAGCGGAATCAGGCCCTCCGCCGCCGACTCCTCGCCCGCGACTGCGGGCGACGCGGCGATGATGTGGTACCCCGGCTCAATGCGCATCATCACGCGAAACGACGCAGGCTCCTCGGAAGACAACGAGACGCGCTCGACCTCCGCGAAGACCTGCACCGGGTTCGGGGCCGAGGCCGGCTCGATCGGCTCCTCGCGCGGCGCGAACTCCAGGGTTTGTGGGGCCAGGCCTGCCCGAATCGCCGCGTACACCGCGCGCGTCGCGACGGCCGTGGCGAGCGGCGACGCGGAAACGTCTGCACTGACCGACCGCAGCGCCTCGGCCGCACGGTCAAGATGGCCTTCGGTCGGCTCCAACGCGTGGAAACGCACGAGGGACAGCGCCATCTGCGTGCCGCCGCTCGGCAGGGCGCCGTCGTAGGTTGTTCGCGCCCGCACGAAGAGGTCACTCTGATCGGCCCTTGTATCGAAGTAGCCGCCGTCACCGGCCGCGAAATCTCGTTCGGCGTGCGCGAGGATCCGCCGCGCGAACGCGAGGGTTTCCGACTCCCTCCGGCCGAACGCGCGCTGCGCCCGGGCGAGTTCCACCGCGCCTGAGAGCACGAACGCGGCGTCTTCGAGGAAGCCGAGCGAACCCGCTCGGCCGTCGCGCCAACTGCGGATGAGGGCGCCGTCGTCGCCTCCCGTCCAAAGCGAATCGAGCACGAACGCCAGAGCCCGCTCGCCGGCATCGAGGTACGCCTCATCGCCCAACGCCTCGGCGCCCGCGGCGAATCCTGCGATCATGAGACCGTTCCAGCCGGCCAGGATCTTGTCGTCCAGCCTCGGCTGTTCGCGCTCGCCGCGCACGTCGTACAGCCGTTCGTTCACCGAGCGCAGCCGATCGGTGAACGCGCTCGGCGTCAGACCGTTCTCCGCCGCGATCCGCTCCGGGCGGTCGTTCAGTCGCAGGATGCTCCGCGCCGGTTCGTCCGCGTGATGCGGGTCTTTGAAGTTGGGCCCGCGGGCCACGCCGTAGACCTCCGCGGCCCATGCGGCGTCCTCTTCGCCCAGCACGGGCGAAAGCTCATCGAGCAGCCAGAGGTAGTTGAGCCCCTCGCGCCCGTTCACCTCGGCGTCCTGCGCGCTGAAGAATCCGCCCCGCTCGTGCCGCATCTCGAGCAGCACATAATCGAGCGTTTCGCGGACGACCTGCCGGTAGTAATCGTCGTCGTAGATCATCGCCGCACGGGCGTACGTCACCGCGAGTTGGGCGTTGTCGTACAGCATCTTTTCGAAGTGCGGCACGGTCCAAGTCTCATCGACGCTGTACCGATGGAACCCGCCGCCGACCTGATCGCGGAGGCCGCCGATCGCCATGCGGTCCAGCGTGGTGCGCACAGCCCGGTCCATGACTTCACGCGTCTCATTGTCTCCGGCGCCGGCGCGGGCTTCGAGTAATAGGTCAACGAACGACGGCTGCGGGAACTTAGGCGCCGAGCCGAAGCCGCCGTGCGTCGCGTCGAACATCCGCAGGAGTTGCGTGACCGCCGTCGTGACTTCTTCTGACCCCAACGCCCTGGGCTCGGCCCGGGTGGCGAGTTGCTCGACGACGCCGTCGGCGAGTTTCTCCGACTGCTCCAGCACCTCGGCGCGCTGCGTGTTCCATGCGTCGCTCATGCCGCGGAGCGCCTGCCTGAAGGACGGCATGCCGCCGCGTGGCTCGGCCGGGAAGTACGTGCCGCAGAAAAACGGCCGCAGTCCTGCGGGTTCCAAGAACACACTCATCGGCCAGCCGCCGTGGCCGGTCATGAGCTGCGTCGCGTTCATGTAGAGGTCGTCCACGTCCGGTCGTTCTTCGCGATCGACTTTGACGCACACGAACAGCTCACTCATCAGTCGGCCGGTCTCGGTGTTCTCGAAGCTCTCACGCTCCATGACGTGGCACCAATAGCACGTCGCGTAGCCAACACTGAGGAAGATCGGCACGTTCCGGCGCCGGGCTTCTTCGAACGCGTCGGGCCCCCACTCCCGCCAGTCGACCGGGTTGTGCGCGTGCTGCAGCAGGTAGGGGCTTGTCGAGTCGCCCAGGCGGTTGCCGCCGGGATGGGCGCCCGGCGCGGCGTGGGCGGCAGGGTCGGAGGGGGATGTCATGCGCATTCCTTGGATTGCGAAGGCAAGAGAAACGACGAAGAGGAACGACGACGACCGGGCGCGCCGCGGCGCCGTTCAACGCGAAACAACTTTGAGAGTCAGCGACACGGTCTCGGCCGCGGCCTCTTCGCGCAGGGCGAGCCCCGCGGGCGCCGATCCGGCGGCGCCGCGCGACACCCGAGCCGTGACAGCCCGTGCCGATCGCATCGCCATATCCGCGGGTGCGGCGGACGCGGTCACGCTCATGGTGGCCATCACCACGCGCACATCGTCCGGGTCATCGGTCCTGCTGAGTAACTCCCGCTCGGTCTCGAACGCGGCCGCGTACACGCGCGCCGCTTCGCGGACCGCCGGCTCGTCGAGCCGGCCGGCGAGGCAGCCGTCCATCGCTTCGCGGAGTTCGGACAGCTCGGCCTCGAGGCGGTCGCGGCACTCGATCAGCCGCTCCGGTTCGCACTGGATGATCGCGGGCGCGATGAACGCGAACAGTCGGCGGCCGAGCCGGGCCTCGGCCTTCTGCGCATGACTCGCCGGCTCGGGGCGGACGACGCAGAGCCGGTGCCGAGCGGCGAAGAGGTCCAGGCCTGTTGTCACGGGGACACTGACGGCCGGGTCGGACCCGCCCTTGTGCAGATCACGTGTCAGGGCGCCGAGCGTGGCCCGGGGGTCCTCGAGCGCTTCGGCTTCCAGCGCGAACGACGAGAGCACCGGGTCGGCGGCCATACGGACGCTGGCCCGCGCAACATCGGCGGCCGCATCCTCGCCGTTCCAGATCGAGACGATGACACCGGCCGACCACAACTCGGCGCTCCATCCCCAGACTTCCATGAGCTCGCGGTAGCGCGGGATCGTTCGGCAGGCCGCGTCGAACCGCTCGCGCTCCGAGGTCGCGCCCGATGCCTCCGTCGGCAGGAGCGTGACGAGCGACTGCGCGAACTGGAACGCCGCCATCGCCGCGGGTGAGCGATCGGTCAGGTCGTACGGGCTCAGCACGGCGTCGATCACCGGCCGTCCTCCTGCGTCGAATTGGCTTCGGCGGCCTCGTTCACCGCGTTGTCCACCCAGTCCAGCATCCGATCGAACTGACTCGGGAGCGAGACGGCCAGCCATTCGTGGCCGACCGGGAAAGACCATCGCTCGGGCTGGCCGAACCGCTGCCAAAGCAGATCGCCCTGCGCCGCCGGCACCGCGCGATCAAACTCGCCGTGCAACAGCAGTTTGGCGACCCCTTCCAGCCGTGGAGCCAAGGCATAGGGGTCGAACCGCGACCGCTCCCGATACAACTCAGCGACGGCTGTGCGGCGTTCGTTGCCGACCTTGCGACCGTCCGCTCGGAACTGAGCCGCGGCGATGAACGGGGCATAGGCGCTCGTCGACGCGATCGACATGAAATCAGCGCCGCCGGCAACCATAACCATTGCCCGGTACCGGTCCGGCTCCCAACCCACCAACGCGGGCAGCGCGATCGCTCCGCCGCTGAGACCGAACGCGACGCGTGGCAGGGTGCGCAGCTCGGGCGTTTCCATCTCGACCGTTCTCAGCGCCGCTTCGAGCGTGTAGCCGCAGCCCCAAAGACGCAGGTCGATCACGCCCGCGACTTCCTCGGCGCAGGCACGCGCCGATCGGCGATCGCTCAGATCGAACACGACGCGTTCGGTGAAGCGCGATGAGTGCGCGAGCAGTCGCACCACCGTCCAGCCGCGATCGAACAACACCGCGGTCCATTCCTCGATGATGTACCGCGGCGTGCCGAACATGCCGGGCGCCAGCACGGCGACGCCGCGCGGCTCGGGATGCTCGTAGCAGGCGACCCAGCCCCGTTGCAGGATCGCGGTGGTCCCGTCGGGCGCTCGGTCCAGCGGCCCGACCTGCTCCCGCCAGGTCACGCGGACGATCCGCGTGGGCGACCGCCAATCATCGTCGATGGCGCCCGGCTCGCCGACATCCTCGGGCGGGCGCTTGACCCGAGCGATGACCGCGCCCGGTCCCTCCCCGATCACACCCGGCCCACGCCACTGCTCGGCGCCGGGCATGTCTTCGAAGGCGTCGGCCGGCAGCTTCGTCGGCGCTCGTTCGCGGCCGACGGTTTCCAGTGACCACGTCAACCGCGTTCCCGGCTCATCCTCGACCGCTTCGACCAACCGCCCCGGGATCGGCTGCGCTAAGGCAAACGCCGAAACCGTTAACAACCAGACCAAGATGCACGACAGTCGGAACATCAGCCGCCGTACCCGTTGGGGTGCTTCTGATACCAGTTCCACGCCGATCGGATGATCTCATCGAGGTCCGTGATCTGCGCGGTCCAGTTGAGTTCCTCGCGGATCGCCCGCGGCTGCGCGTACAGCTGCGGCGGGTCACCGGCTCGCCGCGGGCCTTCACCCACGGGGAACTCGGCGTCGGTGACGCGCTTGGTCGCGTCGATGATCTCGCGCACCGAGTAGCCGTTGCCGATGCCCAGGTTGTACCGCCGCTGATCGTGGCCCTTGAGCGCCCGCATGACGGTGACGTGCGCATCGATCAGATCCTCAACATGGACGTAATCGCGGATACACGTGCCGTCGGGCGTCGGATAGTCGGTTCCGAAGATCTTCACACCGTCGCGTTTGCCTAGGGCGGCCTGGATCACAACCGGGATCAGGTGCGTCTCGGGGTCGTGGTCCTCGCCCAGCACGCCCGTTCGGTCGGCGCCGGCGACGTTGAAGTACCGAAGCGCCGCGAACGAGAAATCTTCGCCGCGCAGTTTCTTCGCCGCGGCGTAGTCCTCCAGCATCCGCTCCACGTGCAGCTTGCTGGCGCCGTAGGGGTTGATCGGCTTCTGCGGGCAGTGCTCGGGGATCGGGACGAACTCCTCGCCCGGCTCGCCGTAGGTCGCGCAGGTAGAACTAAACACGAACTTGCTCACCTTCGCGTCGTCCACCGCCGAGAGCAACTCGACCACGCTCGCGGTGTTGTTGCGGTAGTACAGGAGCGGCTCGTCGACCGACTCGCCGACCATGGCGAGGGCGGCGAAGTGCATCACGCACTCAACGCCGTGGTCCTTGAGGAGTTTGGCGATCGTCGCCCGATCACCGATGTCGGCCTTGGCAAAATGGAACCGGTCGCCGCCCATCTCGGCCAGGCGTTCGACCGCGCCGCTGCGGCCGCGGGAGAGGTTGTCCACGCAGACAACGTGCATGCCGTCCCGCAGAAGCCGTTGCACGGCGTGAGAGCCGATGTACCCCGCGCCGCCTGTCACCATCACGCTGTTCGCCATGCCCGTTCACGCCTCCTTGCCCGCATCCTGTCGATCCCGCGCGCCCTTCGGGGCCCACGGGTGGCAATGATACGGGTCCGCGGCCGGGGAGCCGCCGCGACAGCGGAGAACACGCGTGCACGACCCTTCCGAATCATCCAGCACACCCGTCCTCGCCGCCCGGTCGGCCTTCGGCGGCGTACTCATGGGCCTTGCCAACCTCGTGCCGGGGATCTCAGGCGGGACGATGCTGGTCGCCGCGGGCGTGTACCCGGCGTTCATCGGCGCGATTTCGGATGTCTCTCGGCTGCGGTTCCGATTCCGGCCGGTGCTCACACTCTTCTGCGTCGCATTCGCGGCGGCCGCGGCGTTTGTGCTACTCGCCGGCCCGGTCAAGGACCTCGTCGTCGATCATCGCTGGATCATGTACGCGATGTTCATCGGGCTGACCCTTGGCGGCGCCCCGGTCGTCGCGGCGATGGCGACGCGGAAAGGGGTTCCGTTCTGGCTCGGCGCCCTCGCCGGTTTCGCCGGCATGGTCGCCCTCGCGTTCGCCCAGCGCGCCGGTGCGAGCGGCGGCGGCGCCGACGCGTCGTTTGCGATGCTTGTCATAGCCGGAATCGCCGCTGCATCGGCGATGATCCTGCCCGGGATCTCCGGCGGCTACTTGCTGCTTGTGCTCGGTCAGTATGTCGTCATTCTTGCGAGCATCTCAGCGTGCAAAGATGCCGCATTGGCGTTCGATATTGGCGCCTTAATGGAGCCTGGACTTCGAGTTGTCCTCCCGTTTGGTATCGGCGTCGTCGTAGGCATCGTCGCGGTCTCAAACCTACTCAAGGCACTGCTCGCCAAGGCAGAACGCGCGACACTCGGCGTGCTTTTGGGCCTGCTCATCGGCGCCGTGGTCGGGCTGTATCCCTTTCAGCAAGGCGTGCCGCCGGAGATCGGCAGCACTTTCAAGGGCCAGACCGTCACCGCGGCGTCGCTCGAGGAGATCGAACCGGAGGACTACCCGCTCGAACTCTTCACCCCAACGACCGGTCAAATCGCGGCATCTGTTGCAATTGTGGGAATAGGTTTCGCAACGACCTTGCTCATCGCGCGCGTCGGCGCCGGGCGGCGCCGCGAAGAAGCCGGCCACGAGGAGACCGACATGACCGAACCGCATCGCCGAGAAGACCTCTGGTTCGAAACACTCGACGACATGCTCGCCGACGCGGACAATCTGCTCGCGGGCGGCTATCAGCGGGCCGGGAACTGGTCGCTCGGCCAGATCTGCTGGCACCTCGCCGGCCCAATCGACCAGTCCATCGACGGCTGGACGGTCAAAGTCCCGGGCATCATGCGGTTCGCGGCCACCACGTTCATGCGAAGGCGATTCCTCACCAAGCCCTGGCCCGCCGGCATCAAGATTCCGAAAGGCTTCCGCCCCACCTTCATGCCGCCCGAGGTGCCGGACGAAGAGGGCGTCGCGTTGCTGCACAAGGCAGTCGCACGCCTCCGGAGCACCGACACCCGCCACCCGAGCCCGCTGATCGGGCCCATGACGGTCGAGCAGTACAACCGCTTCCACTGCAGCCACGGCGGGCTGCATCTATCGCATCTGGTTCCGAATCAAAGTTCCAAGTAATGCGAGTCAAGCCGCGGGTGATTGAACCCCGGCCCGCCCCCAGCCGCCGAACCGCTCCCGCGACAGCTTCGGTCCGATGACGAACACCGCGACGCCGACCGCGATCATCATCCCGCTCAGCCACTGTCCCCGGCTGAAACCCGCGAATCGCGCCACAGCCAGGTGATCGTCGGGTAGGCGCGCGAACTCGGTCGCGATGCGCAGCACGCCGTAGGTCACCAGCCAGGCGCCCCCCACCACGCCCAGCCTCCGCGGCTTGCGCCACAACCACCAGACCACCAGCGTCGTGACGACACCCTCGGCCAGAGCCTGATAGAGCTGGCTCGGGTGCCGAGCGGAGACCAAGGGCGTCAACGCCCGCTCGATCTGCGGCGCATCCACGCCGCCCGCTTGCAGCAACTCCACAACGCGCGCGTAGCCTTCGCCAAAGCGTTCGGCGTTTGGCGCATAGATCCGCACGAGATCAACAAGCTGCGCCGACTGCGCGACGTTCAGTTCCGCCGCGTGGTTCGTCAGATGCTCTTGGGGGAACCGCACGGCCCACGCCGGCGCCGATTCGCCGGGACCCGCGACGACCCGGCCCAACAACTCGCCGTTGATGAAGTTGGCGAGCCGACCGAACAGCAGGCCGGGACCCGCGACGAGCGCGAACAGCTCCATGACGTGCATCGGCGGGCATCGGCCTTGTAGTTCCCCGTCGGCTGTTCGAAAGCCGCGGGAGATGCGCCATGCCGCGACGCACACGCCGACCATACCGCCGTGGCTCGCCATGCCCCCGCGATTGATCATCAGCCCGCCCCAGAACGGGAAGCTCGGCTCGAACGTCCAGAGCAACAACGGCTGGTAGAGCACGCAGTAGAACAGCCGACCGCCCACGATCGCCCCGCCCGCGGCCCACAGGATCACATCGATCGCAGCCCACTTGGGGATCGGCGTCCACCCGCGCGCCGCCGCCCAACGCACGAGCCACCACGCAGCCAGAAACCCGAGCACATACGACAGCCCGTACCAGCGCACGCCGAACGACGACCCGGGCATACGGAACACCCAGGGGCTCAGGTCATGCAGCCACGCGAGAGGCAGGCCGGCAAACGTCACGATGTGCTCCGTCGCGGCTTGTTCATGTCATCGCACACCGAAAAACCGGGCCGTGTTCTCGTTAATCACTTCGTGAAAGGTCTCGAACGGCGTTTCGCGAAGTTCCGCCAGCCGCCGGGCAGTGTGAGCCACGTACGCCGGTCGGCACGGTCGCTTGCCGCGCATCGGTTCCGGGCTCAAGAACGGCGCATCGGTCTCGACCATAATGCGGTCGTCGGGCACGATCGCCGCGGCTTCCTGCACTTCCTTGGCGTTTCGATACGTCACCACGCCCGTGAAGCTCACCATGGCGCCGAGGTCGAGGCATTGGCGCACATCGTCCGGCCCGCCCGTGAAGCAGTGGAACACGAACCGGTCGTTCGGCAGCGTGCTCGCACGCAGCACCGGGATCAGATCGTCGAACGCCTTTCGGCAGTGCACGACGATCGGCTTGGCGAGCCCCTCGGCTGTCCAGGCTTCGAGTCTTTCGAGCTGGTGCTCCAGCACGCGGCGCTGCACCTCGGTCGGCGGGTGGTCGTAGTGGTTGTCGAGACCGAGCTCGCCCCACGCGACGCACTTGGGGTCTTGGCCCACCAGCCGAATGTTGGCCCACGACGCCGGGTCGTCGGGCGCCTCGACCGCGTCGGCGTGCAGCGGGTGCACCCCCGCCGAGCACCAGACGCGCTTGTGCGCACGGGCCGCGGCCAGCGCGTCGAGGCAGTCGGTCGTCGTCGTCGAGATCGTGATCGCCCCGGTCACGCCCGCCTCGGCGGCCTGGGCCATCTCGGCATCGAGGCGCCCTTCAAAGTCGTGGAACGTCAGATGACAGTGCGTGTCGATCACGGGAAGAGCATAAGCCGGCCGCGGGTTCGGCATCCGCCGCAACGCCCGCTCGTTCGGTTCATACACTCCGAGCATGAACCGATGGCTCCGTTGTACGCCCGCGTGCGCTCCGCTCGCGGCTCTGTTCGCCCTGCTGCTCACAGCGACCGCTGTTGTCGCCGGGAGCGACGGCTACGACCGCTGGTACGCGATCTCGATCCGGGGCGAGCCCGCCGGCTGGATGCGCACGCTGCAAGAGATCGACGAGGAGCAACGGCTGACGTCGACGACCGACCTCAATCTCAGCCTCTCCCGCGGGGCCCTTCAGGTCGATATCCAGATGACCAGTTCGTTCACCGAGACCAAGGACGGCAAACCGGTTTCTATGCGCGCCCGCCAGCAGCTCGGCGCTGCCCCGACGGAAACCGTCTTTATCTTTGGCGAGGAGTCCATCACCGCGCGTACCGACCAAGCCGGCCGGACCGGGCAGATCGACCTGCCGCTGCCCGAGGGCGCCTGGCTCACCCCCGCGCAGGCGGAGGCGTACGTCGGACAACGCCTCAAGGCCGGCGCCGAGTCTATTTCCGTGCGCACGCTCGAGCCTTTGTCGGGGCCGTCACCGATCACGATCACGCGGTCGAACTTCACACCCGAGCGCGTGACGATCAAGGGCGAGGTCTTCGAGGCCATCCGCTGCGACGTGACCAGCAGCTCGACGCCCGGCCTGACGACAACCGAGTACCTCGACCGGGAAGGGTCGATCATCAAGACCTCCGTCGTCATGGGCGGCTTGCCGATCGAGATGACACTGGCCGATGCGTCCGTCGCGGACTTAGACATCAAGGCGCCCGAACTCATGGTGAGCACGTTTGTGCGCCCCAGCCGCGTGATCGACAACGCGCGCAAGACCCGGCGGGCGACGTACATCCTGCGCGGCCCGGGAGACGCCCTGAGCGGCTTGCCCGACACGGGCGCCCAGAAAGTCCGCATCCTGGCGCCCGGTGCGACGGAGATCACCATCGACGCCGATCTCAACGCGCCGGCCCCGGCGGCCGACGCGACGGATGAGCGGTATCTGGCGGCGACACCGTTTCTAGATGCGAAGGACGAGGTCATCCGCGGCTTGGCTCGAGCCGCAACCCAGAAGACCGGCCGCGAGCCGGCCGAGCGGGCCGAAGCGATGCGGCGGTTCGTGTACGGGCACGTCGCGTCAAAGCACCTCGGTGTCGGCTTCGCGACCGCCGGCGAGGTCGCCCGGTCGCGCGAGGGCGACTGCACCGAGCACGCCGCCCTGCTCGCCGCCATGCTGCGGGCCGACGGCATCCCCGCCCGCGTGGTCACGGGCCTGATCTACGCCGACCAGTTCGCGGGCGCGCAGCGCATCTTCGGTTTCCATATGTGGACCCAAGCCTTGCTGCCCGGAGCGGATGACCAGATGGTCTGGATCGATCTCGATCCCACGCTGCCGGAGCGGACGCCCTTCGACGCGACCCACATCGCGCTGGCGACCTCGGCCCTCGAAACGGGCGAGGAACAGTCTTCGCTCTCCTCCATCGCCACGCTGCTCGGCGCTTTGTCCATCGAAGTCGTCGAAGTCGAACCGTAAGCCGGCCATGCTGACGGGCTTTGCCGATCCGGGTCTCCCAGCACTGCCGCCCAGGCCGGCCGACGGGCACAAGGGCACGTTTGGCACGGTGTTAGTTGCGGGCGGTTGCGCGGAGCCTTCCACAATGATGCTCGGCGCGCCCGTGCTCGCCGCTCGCGCCGCCGTGCGTGCCGGCGGTGGGCTTGTGCGTGTGGCGATGCCCGATCCGCTGCTGCCGCACGCGCTCACGATGGCGCCGTGGGCGACGGGCGTGGCGATGCCGACCGGGGACGACGACGCACTGGCACCCAAGGCCGCGGATGTGTTCGAGCGGGCAGCTTCGAGCGCGGATGTGGTGGTCCTCGGGCCCGGACTTGGCATCGGTTCCGGGCCGTCGGCCGTGGTTCGTCGCCTGCAAGACATGCCGGGCACAGCCTGCGTGGTCGACGCCGACGCGTTGAACGCGATCGCGTCCGGCTCAGCGGAGCCGCGTGTCGGGCCGAGGAGCATCCTGACGCCTCACCCGGGCGAGTTTCAACGGTTGGCCGCGAAGTTCGACATCGCAGCATCGCCGATCGAGCCGGCCGAACGCCCCGAAGCGGCCCGCTTGCTCGCCGAGCGGATGCTCGCTGTTGTGGTACTGAAGGGTCCGCAAACAGTGGTATCGGATGGCGTAGAGACGTGGACCTGCGGGCACGCCGACGCCGCGCTCGCCACCGGCGGCACGGGTGATGTCTTGGCCGGCACGATCGCGGGCCTCTGGGCCTCTACGCCCGACTCGATCACCGCGTACAACGCCGCTCGGCTTGGAGTCGAAGCGCACGCCCGCGCTGCGGCGATCTGGCGCAAGACCGTCGGCGCCGACGCCGGGCTGTTGGCGACCGAACTCTGCGACCGCCTGCCGCGCGCGCTGCGGTCGCTGCGGTAGCCCACCACCTGGTCGATCGGTTGCTGCGCCGATCTGGCTCAGCCGATCCGGCTCAGTCGATGCGACGCGGACTGACTGAGGTCACGAACCGCGTGATCGGGATGTCAATCAACGCTCCGAGCGAGTCGCCCTTCTGCTGTTCATCCTTCGCAACCGTCAGATCGATCGTCGCCCGGCGCAGACGCCGACCCGGCTCGTACTCAAGCGTGAACTTGAGATCACGCACGTTCCAGAGCAGCGGCCGCGAGGTGCTGTTGACAAGCGTGGCGCCCTCGAACGTATCGACGTTGGCCGTCAGGATGTACGGCCCGCGGTCGTCCACCACCGCCTCGCGCTGAATCCGCCAGATCTGGCGGCGCTGGGTATCGGGGTCGAGTTGGGCGACGAACTCCAACCGATCGGTCTCGATGACCGGCTGGATCACCGGGTTGACCGGGTAGGGACCGAACTCGGCGCCGGTGCGGATCACGCCCGCGAGTCGGCTCATCACCAGCCGCGAAACCATGTGCTGGCTCGCCTGCTCGGTTGTGACCTGATAGCTGCGGAACGTCGCGTTGAGCGCCTGCACCGACGCCGCGAGCAGCGTGCCCGAGATCACGAGCGCCACCAGCAGTTCGATCATGCTCAACCCGCGGCGGCTCGGCCGCGACGCCCGGACTCCGATGCGTGGGTCGCGATTCAAAGCTTGTTCTCCTGATAGGTCGTCACCAGCGGGTCAATCGTGAGCGGGAGCATGATGCCGTCGGGCAGAGTCATGTTCGGGTCAAACCGCAGACGGATCAGCCCGTACCCGTTGAACGGCACGGGGATCGCGCCGGCGGGCGGGCTCTCGTCGAACGGCACGTCGGCGATGCCGTCCGGCGGCGTGCTGGTGTCGTAGCCCACAATGCGCTGGCCACCGACCTCCGGAAGCGAGAGCGGGTCGAGCGCCTCGGCGTCGCCATCCTCAGGGCCGAAGTAACCGATCGTGGTGTTGAACCAGGCCGGGTTGCCGACCGGGTTGCCCTCGAAGTCGGCCAGCGCGCCCTCGCCGCGTTTCGGTGCGTAGGTCAAAAGCAAGGCGCCGTCGATGGTCGCGTTGCCGCGCATGTCGAGCACGCCCGCGATGACCGCGCCCTGCAGGTCGACCTGCTGCTCGTCGGGGCTGTTGAACGTGCCGACGTCCACCGAGTAGTTGGGGACCATGAGCGAGCTCTTGGCGATCTCGTCCTTATCATCTTCCTCGGGGTTCAAGAACGTGTCGTCGGGCTCGTCGGGGTGCTCCTGCGCGAAGCGGGTGCGCCCGGTGAACTGCAACTTGTTGCGCACATTGGTGAACACCGCGGGCGGATCACTCACCAGCGAACCGACGACGAGGCAGTCGTGGAAGCGGATGTTGTTGGAGTAGAGCCGCGTGTCCGTCACGTGCGCGCCGTCGATGAGCAAGGGCTCGGGCAGACGGTCGTACTGAGCGGGGTCGTACGCTCCGATCTGCGACTCGCGAATATCGCCTTTGTCTAGCGCCTGATCGTTGGCGATCGCGACCGGAATCAACGGATCGAGCCCGTCGGCGAGCGTTTCGTACAGGTCTTCCAGATCTTCGCCCGCGGCGTCGCCCCACACCGAGCGCGACACGTCCGCGCGAGGCCGTCCGGTCGCGGGATCGAGGGTCATCCGGCCGTAGATCGTCCAGTGCGGGTGGGTGTTGTCGAGGTGCGTGCGCACCCACGTGACGCCGACGAAGGTGCAGTTGCGAAACAGCGCGTTCGTGCCCGTCGGGATCTGCACATCGCGGAAGACCATGTTCTCGAAGACCGGGCGGTAGTACCAGTCGACAAAGTTGGGGCTGTTGAAGGGCATCTTCTCGAAGTACGCCTCCGACCAGTTGTCGGGCCGGCCGTCGAGATCGAGGTCCGGATCGAGCCTCAGGAACCGAGGCGACAGCACACCCTCACCGTCGGCCGAGCCGGGCGACTTGGTCTCGATGTACGTCGCGAGCTGCCCGACGCTGATGCCGAGGTTCTCGGCGACCTGCTCGGCGAACGAACCGCCGTCGGCGGCCGCCTGGAGCGCGGTCTGATCGCCGCTGAAGCTGGTCTGATCGAAGGCGGGCAGTTCGGTCGCGTCAGCGCGGAAGGTCTGCGGCGCCTCGCCGTAGTTCGGCCGGATGGCGCCCTCGAGCTGCGCGAACGCGTCCGCGTGCGCCGACTGCCAATCGCCGGAATCCACGGTGAAAACGAGCTTGCCGTTCACCTTTGTGTACCGATCCAGCGCGTCGATGTACCCGTCGAGGTAGCCCAGCTGCTGGTCCGGGTAGACGCCCGTGGCGCCGTCGTAGTCTCGGAGGGGCTCGACATCTGAGTCCCACTTGCCGTCGGCGTCGAGATCTACGAAGCCGCCCACGCCGTTGCGGTTGCGATCGGGCGTGGAGCCGTCGATCAGCGCGGCCAGATCAGGATCGATGATGTTGCCCGAACCATCGACGAACTCGCGCGCGATTTCAACACGGCCATCGCGCGGATCGTCGGTATCGAACCGGTTGATAAAGATGTCGAACTCGTCGATGAACCCATCGCCGGTGACATCCTGCCATGGGTTGTCCTCGGGCTCGCCGCCCCACTCGGGCACGCCGCCTTCTTCCTCGGGATGCGACGGACGGAGGCGGTTGTCGCCGTCCACGTCGTGTTCGAGGATGCCGTCGCGCAGTGCGAGCAGGCGGGCGTCGAGCGTGCTGTCGATGTCGTCGAAGTCGCTCTTGAGCGAGATCGGGTGCCCGTGCTCGAAGTTGACGTCCGTGTACCGGGCGCCGAGATCGCCGACGACCTCGACGTTTTTGCCGATCATCACGCGGGTCGGGCTGTTGATCGCCTGGTCCACGCGCTTGGTGATACGGAAGTTCTTCTGGAGCGTGCGGGTGATCGGCACGCCGCCGGGGGTGTAGGTGAAGTCGTACCCGGTCGCGATGACGCGGACCTCGGTCCCGTTGGCCATCGGGGCGTACGTGATCTGGTACGCGGGCGGGGGCGCTTCGCCTTCTTCGTCCGCCCACATGCGCACGGCCGGCGTGTAGAGCCAGGACGACTCGGCGAACACATCCGACACGTCTTCATCCGGGTTGCCGATGGTCGCAGCTGTGATGCCGTCCACGACCACGGTGTTCACGTCCGCGGCGTGGATCGACTGCATCGCGTGCACGATGCCGAAGCTGCCACCGCCGGAGACGTCTGTCACGCCCGGGCCCGGATCTAGGACATTGATATCGGTGTAGCCCGACAGCTCGCCCGACCAGAGCGCGCCGGCCAGCGCTTCGTCGATCGTGCCCTGGCCGACCACGAACCGGGAGGCGGCCTCGCGCAGCCGGCGTTCGGCGAGGGTCAGTCCCGTTTCCGCGGCGCCGTGCGCGCGCATCACGTGCAGGTGCGTCGAGGCCGTGCGGATGTTGCCCTTGCTCGTGATCGCCATCGCTGTCGTCAGCGAGGCGAACAGGATCAGCAGCATCATTGCCAGCACCGACACGACCCCGCGTCGGCGTCCGCCCTGGCGCGTGCGTGCAGCGCGTCGTTGTCCGTTGGTCCGTCGCATGCCGGTCCTCCCATCGCCCCGTTCGATCATCACTCGCTCACCCGTCCTCGCTCGTCCCCGCCTCGGATCCGCTTCACGCCCTTGCTACGGCACGATCCACGCGACGCGTGTGATCTCTTCTGGGCCGGAGACGGCCCAGGTGCCCTGATACGTCACCACGACCTCGACCCGCAGCGGGTAGCCTGAGCGGGTTGTCACACGTCAAAGTGATTTGGCTTTTGGGTCTGTGTGCCGCTGCTTGGCGACTGATCCCAGCCTCGGAGTGAGCCGTCATGAAAGCCCTTGCCGTTCTAAGTACCATCGCGA
>JBCBZM010000037.1:0-22321 GCA_039815345.1 Planctomycetota bacterium
CACAAACTCCGAGCCCGGAATCACTTCCGCTCTTAGCGCTTCGTTAACCAAAATCAGGTCGATCGCACGCCCACTCTCGTGCGTCTTACCCCAATCTCCACGGGGCCGATCGGTCCAGACGTCCCGGAAACCGGCCCCGCCGTACATCGTCACCGACGTGTCGTCCGGGCGCGCGTTGAAATCTCCGAGGATCGCGATGTTCTTGTCCCGGCCCGAGTAGTGCTTCTCGATCAACTCCATCAGGCCCTTCGACTCCGCCTCACGCCAGTAGTCGTTCCCGCGGCCCGACTTGTGGTGCACCACGATCACCGTCAGCTCATACGGCTCCGGCCGACCGAAGCCCGCCGGCACCGCGATCGTCGCGAACAACGGCGACCTCCGAAGCAGAATCGGCTCCCCCGCGTACCGGTTCGGCCGCCCGTTCCACAACTCCGGGTGCACCGCGCCCGTGTCGTAGTTCTCGAAGAGGTCCGTCTTCACGATCGGGAATCGGCTCAGCACCGACTGCTCGATCCCGCGCTGATCGCCCGCGTCGATCGAGACCAGGTGGTCGTACCCCATGTCCGAGAGGTACGCATCGCGGAACGCACGCAGCACGTCCTCCGATTCCATCTCTTGCAAGCACAGCACATCGGCGTCCACCTTGCGGATTGCTTTCGCCACCGCCTCGACGTGCGCCGAATCCTTCTCCCATTCCACGTCATGCCGCGGACTGACCGGGTCATCGACGCCGTCGAAGAAGTTCTCCACGTTGTAGGTCGTCAAGCGAATCGCGTTGGTCGGCTTGGGCAAGGGCTCCTCCAGTCCGAAGCGGTGCAGACCGAACGTCGGGCCGCCGTCCGGCTCCGCGTCCAGGTCGGCGAAGATCCCGCCCGAGTCTCTCGGCTCAGAGCCGCTCCCGGGAGGCGTCGCCGTACCCGTCGAGGCCGCGGTCGAGCCGCCGGCGGAACCGTCCCGCGCGTCGTCACCCAGCGACGACAGGAAATCCGGGCCCAAATAGGCGCCCGCCACCACGAGCACCAGCGCCCCCACCGCCCCCGTCCAAGCGCCCGCGACGCGTTTCTTTCCTCGAGCCACAGCAGATCTCCCGTTCCGAGCCACCACGCCCTCACCACCACGGATCGCACCAAGCCTACCCCGGCGATCACGCGCGGTCCGGTTCAGCCCCCCGAGGCCGCGAAGACCTCCGCCCCCACCGCCCGCACACCCATCATCGCGCTCAGCGCCGCCGGCGCCATGGGCTCGGTCACCAGCGCCCCGGCCTCGAGCCCCAGCGCCGCCGCCGCCGCCGCGTAGCCCGCACGGGCCGCGCCCTCCATCGTCGCCGGCCAGCCGGTCCGCACGTAGTCGCCCGCCAACAAGACCGACGCGCCCGGCCCGCCCGGCCCGACCACCGTCGGCCGAACACGCTCGGCCTCGGGCGTCGCCGCGAACGTCGCCCGCCGTTCTTTCACCACCCGGAACCACGTCGGCCGCTGCCCCCGCGCCCCCGGCAACCACGCCGACAGATCCCGCGCCACGCGCCGGGCCACCTCGTCCGGCGGGAGCCCGACGCGCCCCCGCGCCGCGCTGATGACCGCGTGCACACGCCGGCCCTCGTCATCTTTGCGAAAGACCCAATGTGTCGGGCAATCCACCAGCACCGCGTGCGGCTCAGCCATCACCGATCGCGCATACCCCAGGTGCACCCCGATGATCGGGCTGTGCGTCAACCGACGCATCCCCGCCACGCGCGGGTCCGCCGGATCCATCAGCGACACGGCCGACTCGAACGGTGTCGCCAGCACCACCCGCTCGCCACGGAGGACCTCGCCCGAAGACAGTTCGACCTCCCGTGCGCGCACGCGCGCCGCCCGCGCGCCCTCCAGCACACGCCCGCCCGCGCGCTCGATGATCGCAGGCGCCCCGGCATACAGGTCATCCAGCGTCCCGCCCGCCAGCGCAATCGCCGACGAACGCCGACTCAGGAGCAACCCCTCCCGCACCACCTGCAACGCAGGCCCCGCCGCCACCCGCGCCGGCGGCAGGTTGCACGCGCTCACGATCAGCGGCTGCCAGAACCGCCGCACCGCGTCCCAAGGCTGCCCGACGCTGCGGAGCCAATCGGCGAACGTGCCGCCGACCGAGCCCGGGCCCAGCGAAGCCGCCTCCATCACCGCCCGCGCCACCGCGGCTCGGCCCGCAACACTCAAGAACGGCGCCAACAGCAACCCCCGCGCCATATGCCCCGGCGCCGGCAGCGGATCGGGCGCCAGCGTGTGCGCGCGTCCGCCGCGTTCGATCCACGTCTGCTTGGTCGTCCAGACCAGTTGCTCCGCCGAGCCAAGCCGTGCGCACAGATCCAGATACGCCGTGCAGCACCCGAGCGCCACGTGCTGGCAGTTGTCTAACTGCTCGCCCGTCGCCGGATCGTGGAACGACGCGGCCCGTCCACCGAGCCGCCGGCGCGACTCCACCAGCGTGACCCGCACGCCGCGCTCAGCAAGGCGCACCGCCGCCGCCAGACCCGCGACCCCGCCGCCGACGACGACCATATCCGTGCGCGCGCTCACCGCGCCGCGCTCGCCGGCCGACGCGAGACCAACGCCCGCGCCGCGATCCACACCTTTGTCCGCTTCGGCACGCGCACCCGCGGCCCGAGCCCCACGCATGCCGGCCGACGCGCCAGCCGCTCCAGCAAGGCCGCGTAGATCCCCGTCATCGCACGCAGCACCGCCCGCCCGTCGGCCGAGACCATCCCGTCCAGCGACGCGCTCTCCCGGAACGCCGCACGAGCCAGGTCGATGCGCTGGGTCACAAACGCTTCGCATCGTTCAGGCTCGGCCCACGTCCGCAACGCTTCCGTCGTCAGCCCCGCCGCCTCGAACGCCGATGCCGGCACATACACCCGCCGCGGCTCGCTGTCGTAGTCCTCGGCGAAGTCGCGCAGCACGTTCGTCCTCTGGAACGCCCGCCCGCGCATCGACGCCAGCCGCCGGGCCTCCGACGGGTCGGCACCGGGCTTCAACCCCCAGATGCCTACGCACAAGAGCCCGACCGTGGACGCCACGCGATAGCAATACCCGTCGAACGCGTCCTCGTCCGCGATCGCCACCGCCCCAAGATCCTGCTCCATCCCGTCGAGCAACTCACCGAACAGCCCCGGCTCCAACCGGTGCGCGCGCACGGCGCCCGCAACCGCCGGCCAGATGCCGCCGTCAGCATGATCGCTCGGCGACTCAGCCCCGCCGAGCACCCGCTCCGTGCGCGCGCGGTACTCGGCCAACGCCCGCGCACGATCGTGCATCGGGTCGTCCGAGTCCGCGATGTCATCGGCGCGCCGCGTCCAGGCATACAGCGCGTACAACGCCGAACGCTTCGGCTCGGGCGACAAGCGCAGCCCGTACGCGAAGTTTGCCGCCCGGCTCAGCGTGATCGACCGGCACGCGCGCACGCTCATCGCGACAGTCGGCTCATCCGTCCACCGCGGCTCAGCCATGCCGAGACGCTCCGATTCTGAGCACCGCCCGTGCAAGCAACGCCGCCCGATCCCCGCGCGTCAGGCGCGGCCGACGCCACAGCGTCCCGCCGTCCGAGGCTTCGACCCGAGCCAGCACACGCAGCCCGCCCGCCCGGAACAGCCCGATGACCCGCCGCGGCGCCGACGGCAACCGATCGAGCAAGCCTTGTCCTTCATCAAACAGTTCGCGCGTCCGCTCAAGCAACGGGGACAACGCCGCCGCGAACGCCTCCCGCCGCTCGGCTGTCTCGGAATCTTCGGCCCACGCCCGCAGCAGCGAGTCATCCAACCCCACCGCGGCGAGCGCGTCGGCGGGCAGATAGACCCGATCGCGCTCGAACAAGTCGCGCCGGACGTCCTGCCAGAAGTTCGTGAGTTGCAACGCCGTGCAGATCGCGTCGCTCCGACGCAGATCATCGTCCGTCGGCTCGACACCGAAGTCGGCGCCGAACAGCTTGAGCACGATCCGCCCGACCGGGTCGGCGCTGCCTCGGCAGTACCCGATCAGTTCGTCCCACGTGCCGTAGCGGGATACCCGCTGGTCCTGCTCGAACGCGTCGATCAGACGGTGGAATGGCGCCGGATCCAGCCCACGCCGTCCGGCCGTTGCCCGCAGCGCGACGAAGACCGGGTTCGTCTGGACCTGTTTCGCCGCCTCGCCGCGGAAGCACGCGTCCAACTGCCCCCGCCAGTCGGCCAGCCCCGCCAGCGCCCGCGCTCGGGCCTCCACACCCACGCCCTGCTCGTCGGCCACGTCGTCCGCCACCCGGCAGAAGGCATAGACCGCCGCAAAGTCGTCCCGCAGCACTCGCGGCACGAGGCACGAAAGCACCAGAAAGTTCTCCGGATGCCGACGGGTCAGCTTTCGCACGGCTCGGCGGGCATCGTCGAGTGAAACCGCTCGTCCGTCCTGACCCGAGCCCGAAGCCGCCAGTTGGAGCCCGAGCGTGGCGGCGTGCGAACCGGGTTGAGGCGGATTCGGCGCCACACCAGCTTCGCCCGAACGCCTTGCCACTGCCGGCCGTACCATCCGGCAAGCATACGGGGACCGGTTTGCGGGGATGTCTGGACTGAGAACGACGACGTGAAGATCGTGCTGGCCAATCCGAGAGGCTTCTGCGCCGGCGTGCGCATGGCGATCGACGTCGTCGATCAGGTGCTCGACCTGTTCGAGGGCGAGCCGATCTACGTCTACCACGAGATCGTCCATAACAAGCACGTCGTCGGGCGTTTCCGCGATCGAGGCGTCACCTTCGTCGAGTCGATCGACGAGGTCCCCAAAGGCGCGATCGTCGTCTTCAGCGCTCACGGCATCTCGCCGGCCGTCCGTCAAGCCGCCGACGAGCGAGGCCTCCGATCCATCGACGCCACCTGCCCGCTGGTCACCAAGGTCCACTCCGAGGCCGTGCGCTACGCGAGGCAGGGGTACCAGATCCTGCTCGTCGGGCACGCCGACCATCAGGAAGTCATCGGCACGCGCGGCGAAGCGCCCGACGCGATCCAGGTCGTCGAATCGCCCGAGGACATCCCGAACCTCAAAATCGACGACCCCGCCCGGCTCGTCTATCTCACACAGACCACGCTCTCGACCGACGACGCCGGGGTCATCATCGATGCGCTCAAGAAGGCGTTTCCGCTGCTCAAGGCCCCGCCTTCGGAAGACATCTGCTACGCGACGACCAACCGCCAGCAGGCCGTGCGAGCGATCGCGCCCTCCTGCGACCTCACCATCGTCGTCGGCAGCCGGAATAGCTCGAACTCGGTCCGGCTGACCGAGATCTCGAAGAACGTCGGCACCGACGCAAGGCTGGTCGACGATGTCAGCGAGATCGACGCGGCCTGGTTCAAGCCCAACGACCGCGTCATGCTCACCGCCGGCGCCTCGGCGCCCGAGGACCTCGTCGCCGCGATCTGCCGGGCGCTGGTCGACCGCTTCGGCGCCACGCTCGAACAGTGGGACGTCTTCGACGAAGACGTCGAGTTCGCGTTGCCCGGCGCGCTCCGCAAAGAAATGAAACGCCGCGGCGTCCCGGGCGCCGACGACCGCGTCCGCGTCTCCGCGTCCGAGGTCACGCCCGAGGCCTACGGCGCCGTGGCGCTGACCGTGTCGGCGTCCAAGCCCGATCGGCCCGCCGAGTGAACGTCCCCGCATCCCACTTCTTCGCCTTCACACCCGACACCCTCAAAGACTGGTGCGCCGATCGCGCTATGCCCGCCTTCCGGGCCAAGCAGATCCTGCAATGGGTCTACGAAAAAGGCGTCGCCGACCCGGCGCAGATGACCAACCTCTCCGCCAACGACCGCGCCATGCTGGCCGAGGACATGACCTTCCTCACCGGCGACACGCTGCATCACCAACTCGCGACCGACGGCACCCAGAAACTCCTCGTCCAATGGCACGACGGCGACTCTGAACGCCCGGCCGCCGACCAAGCCAACCAAGCCGCGACCGCGCCGACCGCCGAGGGCCTGGTCTCACTGCCCATGCTCGGCGAGCCCGACCCCACGCGGCAGACCGAGTGCGTGATGATTCCCACCGAATCCCGCAAGACCGCGTGCATCTCGAGCCAAGTCGGCTGCCCCGTCGGCTGCCGGTTCTGCGCTTCGGGACTCGGCGGGCTCGACGGCAACCTGAGCGTTGGCCGCATCATCGAGCAGGTCTGGCGCCTTGGAAGGCTGCCCGAGGTCGAACGCATCAGCCACGTCGTGTTTATGGGTATGGGCGAGCCGCTGGCCAACTTCGCGGCCGTCGAGCACGCCATCCGCACGCTGGCCGCCCCCTGGGGCATGGGCATCAGCGCCCGGCGGATCACGGTCTCCACCGTCGGCCTGCCGAAAGCCATCGAACGTCTGGCCGACCGACTCGAACTGCCCGTCACGCTCGCACTCTCGCTGCACGCGCCCAACGACACCATCCGCCGCGACTTGATCCCGTGGGCCGAGTACACCTCGATCGACGATCTGCTCGGCGCCTGCGACAAGTGGTTCCAGAAGACCGGCCGCGAAATCACGCTTGAGTACATCCTGCTCCGAGGCGTCAACGACCGCCCGCAGGACGCGACCGACCTGGCCGCCATCGCCAAACGCATCCGGGCCAACGTCAACCTCATCCGCTACAACGAGGTCGACGGCACGCCGTTCGGCCGACCGCTCGACGACGACGTCCGCCGGTTCCAGCACATCCTGAGGACCAAGAACGTCAACGTGCACATCCGCGCCAGCCGCGGACGTGACATCGCCGCCGCCTGCGGCCAACTCCGCCACGAAGCCGCCAACGCCTAGTCCAAACGCCCATGCCGGACGACTGGCTCACCACCTTCCGCCCTTTTGGCGCCATGCACGCGTTGGTCGTTGCCGTGTGCGCCGGACTGATGATCACGGCCGTCGTCATCGGGCGGCGCCTGCGCACGACCGGGACGGGCGAGCGCCGCGAGAAGCTGATGCGCCTCTGGATCGCCGCCTGGATGCTCGCGTTCCAAGCGGGGCAGCAGACGTACTTGCTCATGCCCCGACACTTCGACTGGGCCGTGAGTCTGCCGCTGCACGTGTGCGACCTGATCGCGTGGACCGCCCCGATCGCGCTGCTCACGCAATGGCGTGTGCTGCGCACGATGCTCTACTTCTGGGGCATCGGCCTGTCGACGCAGGCGTTCTTCACGCCCATCCTCCGCGTCGGACCGGCCGAGCCGCACTTCTGGTTCTTCTGGCTCGGACACCTGCACATCGTCGGCGCGGCCGTGTACGACCTCGCCGTCCTGCGGTATCGGCCGCGATGGACCGACGCCCTGGTCGCCTGCGCCGTTTCCGTCGGCTATCTGGCCTCAGCGATGCTCGCCAACCACTTCCTGCGTGATCACTTCGCCAACTACGGCTTCGTCGCCAATCTGGCGCCCACCAACCCCACACTGATCGACCGCCTCGGCACGTGGCCGCTGCGTGTGGTCTGGCTCTCACTCATCGTCGTCGTGGGGTTCCACGCGATCTGGGCGGTCTGGCCGATCGGTCGGCGTCTGCTCTCGGCGTTGCAAGGCTCGAAAGCCGACGCCGCGTAGACTCGCTCCTTCATGCTCCAAGCGTGCCTCGCGCTCATCCCGATCGCCGCTCTGTGCTCGGCTCTGCTGTGCGCCCTGCTGCTGCGCCTCAGCCACCGCGTCGGGGCGCTCGACTCGGCGCCGATCGAGGGACAGGTCAAACTCTCGACCAAGCGCGTTCCCAACACCGGCGGCGTGGCGATCTTCCTCACGCTCGCCGCGCCCATCGCCGGGGCGCTGATCCTCGCGCACCTGCCCGGGTCGCTCACCGAATCTCTGCCCGATCTGCTCCGTGGCGCCCTCCCGGGCATCCGCAACGAAACCCCCACCGCGCTCACGCTGCTCGTCTGCTTGATCGCGCTGCATGCGCTCGGGCTGGTCGATGACCGCAAGCCGCTGCCCGCGATGCCCAAGCTGGCGTTGATGCTCGCCGCCGCCGCGGCCGTGCCGCTGCTGACCGACACGCGGCTGCTCAGCCTCGCAGACGGGCACGCCGGCGGGCCGTGGCTCTCGATCCTGCTCACCACGCTCTGGATCGCGACGATCACCAACGCGTTCAACTTCATGGACAACATGGACGGGCTGGCCGCGTCCACCGCCGCGACCGCCGCCGCCGGCTTTCTCGCCGCCACGCTGCTCAACGGGCAGTGGTTCGTCGCGGGCGCGCTCGCGCTCGTCGTCGGCGCCTGCCTCGGGTTTGTGGTCTTCAACAAGCCGCCCGCCAAGCTCTACATGGGCGATGGCGGCTCGCTCGTGCTCGGCTTCACGCTCGCCTTCCTCACCGTGCGCACGACCTACTACATCGACCCCGAAGCCCCCGCGGGCGCGCTGACCGCCGCACACCCGATCGGCGGCGGCTGGTACGGCGTCCTCATGCCCTTCGCCGTGCTGGCCATTCCGCTCTATGACCTCGTCGCGGTCAGCGCCATTCGAATCAAACAGGGCCGATCACCCTTCCTAGGCGACACGCAGCACTTCTCCCACCGGCTGCTCAAGCGCGGGCTCAGTGTTCGGCAGACCCTCGGCGTCACAGTCGCGCTCACCGCCGTCACCGGGCTTTGCGGCGTTCTGCTCGCAACGCCCATCGCGTGGTGGCAGGCCGTGCTGCTTGGGTGCATCGTCGTGTGCGTGTTGCTGACGGTGATCCTGCTCGAAGTCGGCACGTCATCGCGCGCGGGCCCGCTGCCGGGGCGTGAGCCATGAACGCCGAGCTGAACACCAAGCCCGGCGCGCTCCGCGTGCTCGGCCTCGCACTCATCGTGCTCGCCGCACTCGCGCAGGCGCAGGCCGTGTTCGATCCCTTCCCGCACTGGGCAACCGACCCGTGGATCGCCTTCACGCCCGCAACCGGTTTCGGCCCGACCGCGGTTTTGCTGCTGAACGCCGCGGGGATTCTGGGCGCCGCGTGCTGCCTTTTCGCGTGCATCCACGAACGCCAGCCGATCCGCGCCTGGGCCGTCATCGCGGCGACGCTCGGCCTCGCGCCGGTCGCGTACCACGGGTTCGTGCGTGCGGGGCTGTCGTATGACGACCTGCGCCTCGGCGCCGCGTGGACCGCAGGCGTGCTGGCGGCCGTGGCGCTCTCGCGCCTGCCGAGGCCGGCGTGGCTGCACACCGCCTGCGTCGCGGTCACACTCAGCTTGCTCGGCGCCGTCGTCGTCAAATCGGTCGGTCAGGTGTTCCACGAACTGCCGCAGACCATCGAGACATTCGAGCGTCAGCAGGACGCCTTCCTGCAGTCCCGCGGCTGGGAGGCCGACGGCCCGCAGGCCCGCGCGTTCGAACGCCGGCTGCTCCAGCCCAACGCCACCGCCTGGTTCGCGATGCCCAACGTCGCCGCCGCCGCCGCGGCCTTGGGTGTAATCGTCGGCGCCGGCCTCGCGCTCGGGCCGGGCCGCAAGGCGCCGCGCGCTGCCGCGCTCGCTCTGGCCGGCGCCAGCGCTGCCATGCTCTGGACCACCGGCGCGCGGGCCGCCATGGCCCTCGCGCTCACCGGAGTCGTTGCAGTCCTCTTGCTCGGTGTTGTCGATCGCTTCCGGCGTGCGCACGCCTGGGCCCGGCGACCGTTGATCGTCTGGATAGTCGGCCTCGGCGGGCCCGCTTGCGTCGCGATCGGCCTGATGCTGCGGGGCCTGCTGGGCGAACGGCTCGGCGATCTCTCGATCCTGTTCCGCTCGCAGTACGCCGTGGGCGCCGCCAGAGTCTCGGTTGACCATCCGCTCCTCGGCGTCGGGCCGGACGGCTTCCAATCGGCCTACCAACGCGTGAAGATTCCGTTCAGCCCCGAAGATGTCGCCAGCCCGCACAGCACGCCGCTCGATTTCATCGCCACGCTCGGCCTCGGCGGCTGGGCCTGGGTCGCGCTCCTGGTCGCCGCATGCGTGCTGCTCGCCATGGCCGGGCTGCAGCAACGCGCCGAATCGGAAGCCGAGCCGGCGCCGTCCGGGCCCGCGATGCCCGGTCGCGCCCAACGGTGGATTGTGCTCATCGCGGGCGTGCTTCCGATCGTGACCGCGTACACCGAAACGGACGCTCTGACCCCCGTCGGCGTGCTTGTCCGCATCTGCGCCGGCGTCGCGGCGGGCGGGGTCGCATGGATAGTCCTGGCGCTGGGCGAAGGACGATCCCAACTCCATACGCGGCGCGTGCTCGCCGTCGCGGCGTTCGTGGTCGTGCTGCACGGGTTGCTCGATGTGGCGTTCGTCTGGCCGAACGCCGCTCCCTGGCTGGGCGTGGTCGTCGGCCTCGCCATCGCGCGCCCGGAAGGAAACACCGCGGCCAAGCCAGTATCGCGCCCGGCTTCGATCGCCGGCGGCGCGGCTTGGGCGGTGTTCGCGGCGGGGCTGGTCTTGGTCGCGATCACGCGCATCGGGCCCTGGGAATCCCGGCTGCGCGACGCCGCGGCGCCGTTCGCAGCGGTCGCGCTCGGCCAGGAAGTCGTCAACGCATCGCTCGCCGACGGCCCGCCGCCAACCGCCGTCCTGCGGTCCTCGGCCGCGAACGGGCTCCGCGGCTGGCTGGGTCGGCCCGTGCCCGCGCACGTGGACTCGATCGCCCGCGCCTCTGCCGAGGTCGCCGCGCTCGCTGGTCCGAGGGCCCGGGCGTTGCTGGCTGAAGCGGCGTCGCGGCAACCCGGGCATCTGCCAACCGCCCGGGCGTTCGGTCGGGTCTGGCAGGTCTGGCCGCCCGAGGACGGCGATGGCGACGCGCTGACACCCGTGGCGGCTGCGCGGGCCGTGGTCGATCGGGAGCCCGATATGGGTTCAGTTTCGGCCTCGGCCTGGGCGTGGCTGGCCCGGGCGTACGAGGTCGAGGACCGTCTGCGGAGCGCCTCGGACCAGCGGCTGGACGAGCGGCTCGCAGCGCTCGAACGGGCCGCCGCGGCCGCGCCGTACAGCTGGCCGCACGCCGACCGCCTCGCCCGGGCCTACTTGGAAGCCGGCCGATCCGAGCAAGCGAGGCGCTGGGCCCGAGAAGCACTGGACCGGGCCGAGTTTGCCCGTCTTGACCCGCTCCAGGCGCCTTCGGCGAACGTCCGCGCCGAACTAGAAGCGATCGCCGAATCACCTTGAGTTCCCATTTGCGTCGGCGCTTGATCCCACGCTCCGGGGGCACAAAGATCCTTGGTGCTTGGAGGTTCCGCCCGGTCGGCTTTGAGGCCGACCAGAGCGGCATCGATCCAGAGCCTCGGAGATCGTCACGATGGGCCAGGACAACGACGAAGAAGGCGCGGCTCGGCCGTAACCCCCGTCCCTCACGGCGCCCCCCTCGGACGCTCGCTGAGACGCCCGACGATCCCGTCTTCAATCAGCATGCTTTGTTGATCGCCAAGACCTGATCTTCAAGATCCGATCTCCCCGAATCCCGATCCGTGATTTCCCGCGGCCCTCGCCGCGAGCAGCACATCGACAGGCGGAACCGACCGAGTGTCCCCGTGGGCCCGGTTGAGTCCGAACGAACAGTCACCGTTCCCAAGGCCACGCCCGTGCGCACCGCACCGGTGGAGCCCGACACACCGCACCCGCCCGGGCAAAGACCCCGGCAGAAGAGGACGTACGTCATGGCCACCGATATGAACTTCATCCGCAACATCGGCATCTGTGCCCACATCGATGCGGGCAAGACGACCGTGACCGAACGCGTCCTGTTCTACACGGGCAAGAACTACAAGCTGGGCGAGGTCCACGAGGGCACCGCCACGATGGACTTCCTCGAAGAAGAACAAGAGCGCGGCATCACCATCCAGTCCGCCGCGACCACCTGCCCGTGGGAACGCAACGGCCAGGAGTACAAGATCAACCTGATCGACACCCCGGGCCACGTCGACTTCACCATCGAAGTCGAGCGTTCCCTCCGCGTGCTCGACGGCGCGGTCGCCGTGTTCGACGGCAAAGAGGGCGTCGAAGCCCAGTCCGAGACCGTCTGGCGCCAGGCCGACCGGTACGAAGTCCCGCGCATGTGCTTCATCAACAAGATGGACAAGCTCGGCGCCGACTTCGACTTCAGCTTCGACTCCATCAAGAAGCGCCTCGGCGCCAACCCGATCGCCGTCCAGATCCCCATCGGCCACGGCAACGAGCTGCAGGGCATCATCGACCTGCTCGGGATGAAGGCCTACTTCTTCGACCCCGACAGCCAGGGCGCGACCGTCACCGAGAAGGACATCCCCGAGGAACTCTTGGAGCGGGCCCAGAAGTGGCGCCACGACATGATCGAGAACGCCGCCGCGCTCGATGATGACCTCATGGAGCAATACCTCGAGGACGAAGGCTCGATCACGACCGACCAGATCAAGGCCGCCATCCGCAAGGGCACCATCGCCCGCGAGTGCAACCCGGTCTTCTGCGGCTCGGCGCTCAAGAACATCGGCGTCCAGCGCCTGCTCGACGGCGTCATCGACTACCTGCCCAACCCGACCGAGGTCCCGCCGATGCGCGGCACCGACCCCAAGGACGCCGACAAGGCCCTCACCCGCAAGAGCTCCGACGACGACGCGTTCAGCGCCCTCGTGTTCAAGGTCGTCAGCGACACGCACGGCGACCTGACCTACGTCCGCGTCTACTCGGGCCAGCTCAAGAAGGGCTCCCGCGTGCTCAACCCGGGCAACGGCAAGAAGGAAATCATCAGCCGCATCTTCGAGATGCACGCCAAGGACCGCGAGGCCCTCGACGTCGTGGGCGCGGGCAACATCGTCGCCGTGGTGGGCATCAAGGACTCGATCACGGGCGACACGCTCTGCGACGCCGACGACCCGATCGTGCTCGAGCGGATGGACTTCCCCGAGCCCGTCATCTCGATGTCGATCGAGCCCAAGACGGCCGACGACAAGCGCAAGCTCTCCGAGGCGCTCGTCACCATCCGCCGCGAGGACCCGTCCTTCCGCTCGCACTACGACGACGAGACCGGGCAGACGATCATCGCGGGCATGGGTGAGCTCCACCTCGAGATCATCAAGAACAAGCTCGTCCGCGACATGAAGATCGGCGTCGACGTCGGCCGCCCGCGCGTGTCCTACCGCGAGGCGATCCAGGGCCCGGCCGAGAACATCCGCGGCCTGTTCAAGAAGCAGTCCGGCGGTCGCGGTCAGTTCGGCGATGTCACCATCAACATCCGCCCCTACACCGCGGACGAGGCCGAGGCTGACGGCATCAAGTTCGTCGAGAACGTCGCGTTCAAGTCCGAGGTCGTGGGCGGCTCGATCCCCAAGGAGTTCATCCCCTCCGTCGAAGCGGGCATCCGCACCACCGCGGTGGGCGGCATCTCCGCGGGCTTCCCGCTGATCAACGTCCGCATCGATCTCGTGGATGGCTCGTACCACGACGTGGACTCGTCGCAGGTCGCCTTCGAGCAGGCCGCCCGCCTCGCCCTGCGTGAAGCGGTGCACAAGGCCGGCTCGGTCCTGCTCGAGCCGATCATGAAGGTCGTCATCACCACGCCCGAGGACTACCTCGGCAACGTGACCGGCGACATCTCCTCCCGCCGCGGCATGATCTCGAACACCGAGGACCGCGGGAACACCAAGGAGATCACCTGCGAGGTGCCCCTCTCCGAGATGTTCGGCTACACGACCACGCTGCGTGGCATCTCTCAGGGCCGCGCGTCGAACTCGATGGAGTTCCTCGAGTACCGCCCGATGCCCGCGACGCTCCAGAAGGAAGTGCTCGCCGAAGCCGCCGGCTGATCGAAGCCGCCGAGAAACGTCCTGCATCCATCCGCCGCCCCGGTCACCACGCCGGGGCGGCGTTGTTTTTGGAGCGGCCCCGACCAAGCCCTACCAAACCGATCACCACCGATCGGATATCGGGCCCGGGCCCGCCGCGCGTCCCCCCACTCCGACCTCGCTCCGGCCCCACCCGCCGCGCCCCGTCTTGTCCCACGCAAATCGCTCGGATACCGTGCCGACTGAGGCTTGTGAGTCGATGCCGCCCACGCGATGTCGCGTGACGGATCGCGATGGAGAGCGCTATGCCGCACCGTTTCCAGACCGTTCTGCTCTTCGGCGCACCGTGCGCCGGCAAGGGCACGCAGGGCAAAATCCTCGGCCAGGTCCCGGGCTTCTACCACCTCTCCTGCGGCGACATTTTCCGCAACATCGACATCCACTCCGACCTCGGCCGCACGTTCCGCGAGTACTCCAGCCGCGGCGAGCTCGTCCCCGACGAGATCACGGTCAAGATGTGGAGCGAGAACATCCACGCCCAGACCGTGCTGAGCATCTACAAGTCGCACGACGATCTGCTCGTGCTCGACGGCATCCCGCGGAATCGGCACCAGGCCGAGCTGATGTCCGAACACATCCGGGTGCTCGGCGTGATCTACCTTGTGTGCGAAGACCAGGAGAAGATGGTCGAGCGCCTCCAGCGCCGCGCGATCAAGGAAAACCGGGCCGACGACGCCAAGGAAGAGGTCATCCGCCGCCGGTGGGAGGTCTACGAGCGCGAGACCGCGCCGGTGCTGGACTACTACGACGACAGCATCATCCACCGTGTCGACGCGATGGGCTCCCCCGGCTCGGTCCTCCAGCACGTGCTCGAGGTCGTGGTGCCCATCCAGGAAGCCCACTTCACCAACGTCCTCGCCGACAGCTAACCGCCAGAGCCCCGGACCGCATCGCGTCTGTCACGCCCGACGTACTCGGCCGCTATGCGGCGTACCCTCCGGCCATGGCACGCCGCGCGTTCACGCTCATCGAGTTGCTTGTCGTCATCGCGATCATCGCGCTCTTGATCGGCATCCTGCTGCCGTCGCTGGCCTCGGCCCGCTCCGCGGCCCAAACCACTGTGTGCGCTTCGCGGCTCAGCCAACTCGGCATCGCCGTTACGCTCTATCTGGGTGATCACGATCGCACCTTGCCGCAGGTCCTCGTGCCCGTCGGCCCGGGGCAGTTCACCGTCGTCGGCTCGCTCTTCGGCGGCAAAAAAGGCCAACTCCCGTTCCTCGGCATCGATGAGTTCGGCGCCGAGCGACGCCCGCTCAACGGGTATCTCTCCTCGGGCGAAGACCCGCCGCGGGACGACGAACCCGGCGTTTTCGAAGTCGAGGCCTTCCGTTCACCCGCCGACCGCGGCGCGGGCGCCACCGGCATCCCCGGTTTCGAATCGGTCGAGTCCATGTACGACCTCGTCGGCGCGTCCTACACGCTCAACGACCACGCGCCCGACACCAACCCCTTCGGCGATGACTTCCCAACGCTCGTCCCCTCCGGCGGCGGACGCATGCCCTATGTCGCCAACGAATCCCGCACCTGGGTCCTCGGCTCGCACCCGATCTACAACGACGACGACGGGGCCGACCGGCGCATGCGCTGGTACGACTCCGAATCGGAACCCCGACCTCGCGCCAACCTGCTCTTCCTCGACAGCCACGTCAAACGCCGAGTCTCGGTCGCCGAGGGAACCACCGCGACGACGGACGACTACACGTTCCTGCCCGTCCCGGGACGGGAAACCGACTAGTTTCGGCCGCGCCGAGCGGGTGCGCGTCGATCATCTTGTTGGAACGGTTGCTCACCCGCGCGCGACGCGCGCGTCGTCGCGTTGAACGTCAGCCCTTGGTACGCCCAATCCGGCGGATTGTCGAGGCTGAACCAGCCCCAGAGCCCCGGCGAGTTGTACGCCCGCACCGTCGTCGGCGGGTGGTAGTGGAACGCCATCGGGATCAGGCCGTCCAGCTCGTCGTGCGCGCCCAGGTAGGGCAATGGGCGGTCCATGAAGTTGTTCGGCAGCCGCGAGGACTTCCGCCGCGCCCGAACCGGGTCGGCCGGGATCCACCAGCCCCGGTTCGACGCATCGTCGCGCAGGTACCACTCGGCCCAGGCGTGCAGCGCGGGCTCGCGCTCGTTGCGCCGCAGGAATCGCTCGGCGTCCTGATCGCTGCCCTTGTCGTATCCCACGACCAGCCGCGCGGGCACGCCCGCCTCGCGCAGGACCGCGACGTACAGCGCCGCCATATCGAACGGCGAGCCGCGTCGACGCTGGGCCGCAACCGCGGCGCCCTCGATGTCCATCCCCTCGATCATCCCCGAGCGGTCGAAGTTCAGCCCCTCACCCGAAACCTGGAACAGGTTGATGACCTTGCCCGTCAGCCACTTCACCAAGATGTATGGCGGCTGCTGCTTCGGGTTGCCGCCCGTCCATTCCTTGACCATGCGCTGCACGAACTTCATGTCGTACTCGCCGCGCTGGTCGTAGTTGATGAACATCTGCGGCGCGAAAGTAGATTCGGCCACTTCCGGCCACCGCTTGGCCCACCCGATGGCGCCCGCGGCGTCCTCGTCGAACCGCGTGCGGAAGCACCGCGTGGGCAGTTCGATGTGCATCTCCATCTCGTTCGCCGAGAGGTCGGTCAGATCGAACCGGGCCAGCTTCACGCCCGAGTGGTACCCGTCGAGCACCGTGTAGGTGTTCGTGACTTCCTTGTCGTTGAGCTCGACCCGACCCTTGACGCCGCGCAGGTCGAGCAGGCTCGCCGCCGATCGTTCAACAAGCGGGTACACCACGGCCGCGGATTTGAACCCGAAGCCCTCGGTCCGGGGCATCTGTCTGTTCGACCGCGGCTGGTAGCTGCGGATGTTGACCATGTTCGAAAGGACCCAATCCTTGGAGCCCTCGGTCGTCAGCGGCCCGCCCGGCTGCAAGCCGGAAGCCAACGCCGCGCCCAGACCGCCCAACCCCGGGGTCACGGCCATCGCCGCCAGCCCGGCGCCCGCACGCAACGCGTCCCGTCGTCCGATTGAAGTCATCGCTGCCTCCCGCTGTCCCATCGAGCCCCATCGCCGAATGCTCTGTCGCCAGCCTACCGCCTCGAACACACCGATACGACCCCGGATTCCCGCGGATCGCGCGCTTCGGTTCCTAGAGTTGCCCAAGCGAGACCGAAACACGCCCATCCGGATCGAATGGAGACTTCCCGTGGCCCAAATCACGTCCAACACCACCCGCACCGAGAAGGACTCCATGGGCGCGATGGAGGTCCCAGCGAACGCGCTCTACGGCGCCTCGACCCAGCGGGCCGTGCTCAACTTCCCCATCTCGGGCAGGCGCGTGCCCGATGGCATCATCACCGCGTTCGCAAGGCTCAAGGCCGCCGCCGCGCGCACCAACCAGGCGCTCGGGAAGCTCGACGAAGAACGCGCCGCCGCCATCGCCAAGGCCTGCGACGCGATCCTTGACACGCTGCCCGACGAAGGCGGCCTTGCGCCCCACTTCCCGGTCGACACCTTCCAGACCGGTTCGGGCACCAGCACCAACATGAACGTCAACGAGGTCGTCTCCAATCTCATCTGCGTCTCGCGCGGCGCCCCCATCGGCTCGGCCAAGAACGCCGACTACCTCGAAGCCGGCGGCGTCCACCCCAACGACCACGTCAACATGGGCCAGTCCTCCAACGACACCTTCCCCACCGCGATGCACGTCGCCGCGGCCGTCGCGATCAAGAACCAGCTCCTCCCCGCGCTCGACCGCGCCGCCCGAGCCCTCGAAGACAAAGCCCGCGCGTGGGACGACATCATCAAGATCGGCCGAACCCACCTCCAGGACGCCACGCCCATCCGGCTGGGCCAAGAGTTCGGCGGCTTCGCCGCGCAGCTCCGCCACGCCGAAGAACGCCTCCACCGCTCCCTGCACGTGCTCGGCGAGCTGGCCATCGGCGGCACGGCCGTCGGCACCGGCATCAACACGCACCCCGAGTTCGCCGCACGTGTCGCCGCGGACCTGACCAACCAGACCGGCATCCACTTCCGCGAAGCCGCCAACCACTTCGAGGCCCAGCACGCCAAGGACGGCTTCGTTGAGGTCTCGGGCGACCTGAAAACCATCGCCGTCAGCTTCTCCAAGATTGCCAATGACATCCGCCTGCTCGGCTGCGGCCCGCGCTGCGGGCTGGGCGAGCTCAAACTCCCGGCCATCCAGCCGGGCTCCTCGATCATGCCCGGCAAGGTCAACCCGGTCATCTGCGAGGCGATCGTCATGGTCGCCTGCCAGGTCATCGGCAACGACGCGGCCGTCACCACCGGCGGGCTTGGCGGCGTGGGCTCCCTGCTCGACCTCAACGTCGCGATGCCCGTCATGGCCGCCAACCTGCTCGATTCGATCGATCTGCTCACCGGCGCGTCCAACGTCCTCGTCAACAACCTGCTCAGCGGGCTCGAGCCCGACCGCGAACGCTGCGCGGCCTTGGTCGAAGGCTCGCTGGCGATGTGCACGAGCTTGGTCCCAGAGATCGGCTACGACGCCTCGGCCAAGCTCGCCTACGAGGCGTACGAGACGGGCATGACCATCCGCGAACTCGCCCTCAAGAAGGGCCTGCTTCCCGCCGATCGTCTCTCCGAGTTACTGGACCCGCGCTCGATGACCGAGCCGCACGCCTGATACCTCCGCGAGACCGGTTCGGCATCCGATCCCGGCCCGCGGGCGTATCCATGAAGAGACGCACGCGGGCACGCTGCGCCACCGCGCAGTAGGGCCCGGTCACGGAGAGATCATGCGCGCCCACACCATCCGCCGTTCCCGAGCCACCAAGCTTCAGCACGCCGCGGGCGAGCTCGTCGAAACGCTCGAGCCACGCAAGCTGCTCGCCGCCACGTTCTTCGGCGGCGCCGGGCTCGCGTTCAACCCCTCCGAGTTCGGCGGCTTCGGCGTCGATGTCTTCACCAGCGAAGGCTCCATCGATGACGAGACCGGCTCCGTCACGGGCGACTACTTCGTCGCCGATAACGGCGGACGCGACAACGACGGCTCCATCCCCTACGAACGCGTCTTCTTCCTCAACGACGGCCGGCAAGAACGCGACGACGCCGAAGGATTCAACAACTTCTACGCCGGCGACGACGGCGAAGTGAACGGCGCCCAGTTCCTCAGCGCCGGCGGCTTCAGCGGCGGGTGGTGGCTCGGCGATCTCAACGAGCAGGCGCAGGAACTCGAGTTCCTCGTCGAACTCGGCACCGGCGTCAGCGAGGACGACTTCGGCGGCACGTACCGCTACAGCCTGCTCGGCGTCGACTTCAACGCCGACGCGTACTTCACCGGCTCGGGCCGCATGTCGATCTCGGGCGACGAGATCGACTGGGACGTCTTCGCCGGCGCCGCGCCCGTGCGCTCCGAGATCCGCAGCGTCTCCGATCTCGGCATCGCGCGGACCGACGAGGGTGAGTTCTTCTACCGAAGCCGCGACGGCGAAGTCCTCGTCTTCGCCGACATGGACTCCGAGGACGACGTCATCTTCTTCGGCGTCGCCATCCGCACCGATAACACCATCACCGCGGCCGAGCTTGTGGGCGGGTACATCACCGCGTTCGGCTACGCGGGCCCCGACGCCGAAGGCCGCGGTGCGCCCAACGACGCCGTCTTCGAGCAGAACTACCTCCAGATTGAAGAGGACGGCGACTACAAGCTCTTCGACCTCGACGACTGGGACTCGGGCATCCGCGACGAACCGATCGAAGAGGGCTTCTGGTCGATCTCCAACGACCGACTCCGGCTCGATATCTCCGACTCCGAAGCCGTCCGCACGCTCTACGTCGGCTCCAACGCCAACACGCTTGTCAGCGTCGATGTCATCGGCGAGGCGACCATCTCCGCCGTCCTGGGCCTCGCAACCCGCGGCACGCCCGAGGGCGACAACGGCGGCGGCGGGACCGACTCCCAAACCGTCATCACCATCGGCGCTCGCAACGGCTTCGGCCGAGAAGCCGTCTACGAACGACGCGTCGATGACATGTGGTACGAGAGCGACCTCGTCCGCATCGCCGGCGGGCCCGAGATCACCGGCAAAGTCGTCACCTGGGTTGACGCCAAGGACAACCTCGTCTACGCCGCCGCGGAAACCAACCAAGGTCTGGTGCTCTACACCCAGACCGTCTCCGGCGTCTGGGCGTTCCGCAATCTGACGACCGAACTCTCGGGCGAAGCCGTCGCCGATTCGCTCGCGCTCATGGTTGACCCCAACGACAACACGCACCTCGTCGGCCTGGCCGACGACGGCGCCGTGCTCCGCTACTACCAGACCGGCGCCGGCAACCCCGGCAACTGGAACTGGAACTTCCAGAACATCTCCGACGAAGACCTCGCGCCCAACAACATCACCAGCCCCGACTACGACCAAGACCTCGTCGCGTTCGCAACGTCATGGGGCGGGCTCAACATCGTCGGCCTCGATGACGAGGGCACGATCTGGAGCACCTGGTGGGCGCCCGGACTGCTCGACTGGCGCGCCAGCGACCTCACCACCGCCTACGGCGCCGACCCGCTCGACGGCGGACTGACCGTCTTCCTCACGTCGTGGAACGGCATCAACATCGCCGGCCTCGACGACTCGGGCGAACTCCGCGTCACGTGGTGGGTCCCGCAGTTCGGCGGCGAGTGGCGACAGTCCAACCTCACCACCGATGCCAACGGCCCGACGCTGCTGCCCGAAACCGTCAGTTCCTTCGTCACCACGTGGGACGCGCTCAACGTCGCCGGCGTGGACGCCGTCACGGGCGAGGTCGTCACCTACTGGTGGGCGCCCGCGCTCGCCGAGACCGGCTGGGCCATCGCCTCCCTTTCCGACATCGTCCCCGAGAACTCGCCCCCGCTCGTCGACGACCTCACCGGCCTGGCCGGAACCGACGGCTCGCTCAGCGTCTTCGGCCTCGACGCCACCGGCGACTTCAATCGCTACTACTGGGAGCCCACCTTCGGCGGCGCCTGGCTCAGCGAGAACATCACCGACACCGCGACCAGCCTGTAAAGCGAGCCGCGACTTACGAACCTTCGGCCGCCTCGCGCCACCGCTGCGCTTCATCATCACGCCCGGTCGCTTCGTACACCTCCACCAGCGACGACGCCGCCCCGCGCGTCACCGCCGACTCGGCGCCCGCCGTTTCCACCAAGCCGGCGTGCGCCTCTAGCAGCGCCGCCTCGGCCTCTTCCAATCGCTCCAGCCGCAGCAGCGCCGTCCCGCGCAGGCTCACCGCGTACGGCTCATAAAACGCCGGCCCGCCCTCCGCCTGCTGCGCCGAAGCCACGGCGTCCGTGTGCAACGCCAGCGCCCGCTCCCACTCGCCCGAGGCCCCCGCCGCGTTACCCGCCGCGATGAGCACCTTGTACGTCTCGATGTGCCCGAGCCCGTACTTCTTGCGATGCGCCGCGACCGCCGGGCCGAGCACATCGAGCGCCGCCTGCACATCGCCCGACCGCCGCAGCGAGGCGCCCAGCGTCTGCATCGTCGCCAAAGTCGTGGTGTGCTCTTCGCCCAGCACGCGGCGTTGCCGTTCGAGGCTGCCCGTCAAGAGCTCGACCGCTTCATCAAACTTGCCGCTGCCGTAGAGCTGCACCGCAAGCTGCTGCTCGGCGATCAGCGTCATCGGATCATCATCACCCAAGGACTTGCGTCGGCCCTTGAGCCCGCGTCGCGCCAGCGCCTCGGCCTCGTCCGATCGCCCTTGCGCCCCGCGCAGCTTCGACACGAACAACACCGTCCGCAGCGTGTCCGGGTCGTCGCCGCCCAGTTCCGACTCCTGCGCCGCGAGCACGGGACCGAGCCCCGCGTCCGCCTCGACCAACCGCCCATCGTCGGCAGCCACGCTCCACAGCCGCTGCCGCAGCGCCAGCGTCGGGCGCGCGTCGGCGCCGAACTCGGCCGTACGCCGCTCGATCAACTCCTTGTACAACGTCTCGGCTTCGGCGAACTGTCCCGAATCCCACAACGCCTCGGCCAGCGCCGTCTTCGCTTGCAGTGTTGCCTCTGCGTCCGGGCCCAGCTCCGCCTCGCGCAGCGTCACGGCTTCGCGCAGCTGCCGCTCCGCCGCCGACGGCGCCGCGATCGCGTTGTAAGCCACGCCCAGCGCCGCGCGGATCGTCGCTTCGACCTCCGCCGAGCCGCCGACTTCGTCTTCCACCCGCGCCTCGGCGTCGTCAAAGATCCGCCGAAGCAGCCGCGTGTCGAACCCCTGCGCCACCTCCGGGTCCAGCCCGGTCAGAATGCCCGTCGTGAAGCCCGCTAGCTGCCGCGCCTCCGCAGCCGCGATCTCGGCGCGCTCCCGCGCCGCCGCCTCTCGCGTCAATCCAACCGCCAAACCCGCCACGCCGACCGCGATCGCAAGCGCCACCAACGCCGCCGAAACCACAAACGCCCGGCGACGACGCACGAACTTCGCCAGCTTGTACCCCACGCTCGGCGGGCCCGCCTGCACCGGCTCAAACTTCAGGTACCGATCGACTTCCGCCGCCAGCTCCATCGCCGTCGTGTACCGCCGTTCGCGGTTCTTCTCCAGGCACTTCATCACAACCCAGTCCAGGTCGCGCCGCAAACG
>JBCBZM010000048.1:0-20342 GCA_039815345.1 Planctomycetota bacterium
CGGCTTCCCGACTAACGCACAGCCTGACCAGGCAAGCGCTTGGTACTCTTAGCCCGATGATGCACGCAAGCCAACGGAGAGGTGACATGGCTGAGTTGATTCGATTCGTGACGGCCGGCATCGTACTGGCGTGCCTACACGCGCCGTGTTCAAGTGCCGCCACAGCCTCCTTCGATGCCGATTGGCAAGACCTCTTCAACGGCCGCGACCTCTCCGGCTTCACCACCTCGGGCGACATCGACGCGTGGGGTGTCGCCGACGGCGAGATCCGAGTCGTGCGACCCGGCCACGGCTGGTGGCTCCGCACCGAACGCATGTACCGCGATTTCGAGCTCGAGTTCGACTTCATCATCCCCGAGGGTGGCAACAGCGGCGTCGGGCTCCGCGGCTCCTCATCCGGCGACCCCGCCTTCACTGGGTTCGAGGTGCAGATTCATGATTCGCATGAAGGCTCGGTCTCCCGCGAGTCCTGCGGCGCGGTCTACAACGCCATCCCGCCGAAAGCACAAGCCGTGCGCGCGCCCGGCGAATGGAACACCTACCGAATCAAGCTCGTCGGCGACACCCTCGACGTCTGGCTCAACGGCGTGCACGTACAACAAGCCCAGCAACTCGATGATCGCGGCATCTTTCGCAACGATGACCAGCCGCTGCCGCTCAAGGACCGGCTGACCACCGGCTACATCTCGTTCCAGGACCACGGCGAGGGCGGCCTGCGCCTCCGCAACCTGCGCATCCGGGACCTCTCGCCCGATCCCGACCCCGGCGACTTCCTCACCCTGTTCGCCGACGGCACAACCAACGACTGGACCCACCGCGGCGCCGGCTCCTTCACCATCGAAGACGGAACGCTCATCGCCGCCAACGGGCCCGGCCACCTCTTCCACAACCCGACTCACACCGACATCGAGTTCCGTGCGCTCGTGCGCGTCAACACCCGCGGCAACGGCGGGCTCTACTTCCGAACGGTCCCGAGACCCGAGAACCCCGACACCTGGCCGCTCGGCTACGAAGCTCAGATCGATCACCACGATCCCAAGAACTACACCGGCTGCATCTACGACGCCGCATGGCCCGAGGCAGGGAGCAAGGGCGCCGAAGGCTCCGTCTCGCGCGACGACGCCTGGTTCGATTACCGCGTGGTCGTCGAGGGCGACCGAGTGCGGACGTGGATCGACGCCGTGCCCATGGTCGATGCCCAACTCGACCAGTTCAGCGAAGGCCACCTCGCGATCCAGACGCACCACACCGGCAACCGGATCGAGATCCGCGACATCCGCGTGCGGAAGCCCTAGCGAGAGACCTGACCGCTCAGCCGCGTTCGATATCCGTCCAGACACCGCCCGCTCGCGCGCTGGCGAGCGCGGCCTCGACAAACCGCACACCCTCGGCCCCGTCGAGGTGGCTCGGGTAATCCGCGGCAAGTCCTTCGGGTGTTTGGCCGGTTTGCCGCGCACGGATCGCGGCGATCGCGCCCCGGTAGACACCGGCCAGCGCTTCGATAAAGCCCTCCGGATGCCCCTGCGGCAGCCGCGTTGCGAGGTTCGAACTCGGGCTCGCGCCCACACCCGCCCGCGTGATGATCTCCGTCGCGCGATCGCCGTAGGAGACCTCCAGCCGCTCGGGCTGCTCGTGCGACCAGAACAGGCCGCCGCAGTCGCCGAAGACACGCAGCGTGAGCGCGCATTCCTCACCGGTGCAGACCTGCGAGGCATTCAGCACGCCGCGGGCGCTGTTCGAGAGGCGAAGCAAAACAGACGCGTCATCATCGACACGTCGGCCTTCGACCATGGTCGAGACTTCGGCGCACAGCGACCGGATCCGGGCGCCGGTGACCCAGCGAGCCAGCGCCTCGGCGTGCACGCCGATATCCCCGAGCGCGCCGGCGCCCGCCAGCGAGGGATCCGTGCGCCACGACGCCTGCTTGTGGCCGCCCGCTTCGAGCAGTGTGCCCAACCAGCCCTGGCGGAAGTCGACGTACACCTTGCGGATCGCGCCGAGCGCGCCGGAGCGCACCAAGTGGCGAGCCTCGCGGATCATCGGGTAACCCAAGAACGTGTACGTCACGCAGCACACGACGCCGGCGTCCTCGATCGTGCGCACGAGCGCATCGGCCTC
Organism: Planctomycetota bacterium; assembly: GCA_039815345.1. Lineage (GTDB taxonomy): Bacteria > Planctomycetota > Phycisphaerae > Phycisphaerales > UBA1924 > JBCBZM01. The sequence continues at coordinate 2,119 of JBCBZM010000048.1, forward strand.
GGCGGTCGTGAGCGTCATCGGCTTGTCGAGCACCACGTGGAAGCGGGCCTCGGCGAAGGCGCCCGCGATCTCTGCGTGCGTGTGGTTGGGCGTCACGATCGAGACAAAGTTGATGCGCTGCGCCGGCGGCAACGCGGATTCGCCTTCGAGCATCGCCTGCCATGACGGGTACGCGCGTGCGGGATCGATGCCCAGATCGATCGCCGAGGCCACGGCCTTCTCGGGCGTGGAACTCAGAGCGCCCGCCACGAACTGTGTATCCCCGTCAAGCCCGGCGGCTTGCCGATGCACAGCGCCGAAGAACGCATCGCGCCCGCCGCCGACCATGCCGAACCGCAGCGGCCGATCGCGTGCCGGCTTCACGGCCGGCGTGTCGTGTTGATCACCCAGCCGCGCGGTCATGGTGTGTCGCCCTTCGGCTGCTCGTCTCGGTCGAACGCGCTGTCAAAAGCACGGTCGGGCGGGTTGAAGTCGATCGACTGCACGAAACCGACCGATTCCTCGGCGCCGTGCCAGCGGTCCATGCCGCTGTCTTCCCACTCCACGCTCAGCGGGCCGGCGTACTGCGCGCGGTTGAGCGCACGGATTATCGCGTCGAAATCAACGTCGCCCCGCCCCGGAGACCGGAAGTCCCACGCCCGCCTCGGATCGCCGAAAGCAAGGTGGCTGCCGAGGATAGACGCCTCACCCTCGAGACGGACCGCGGCGTCCTTGACGTGCACGTGATAGATGCGGTCGGCGAACCGGTCCACAAAGCGCGCCGGGTCGAGCTCCTGCCAGACAAAGTGAGACGGATCGAAGTTGAAACCAAAGGCGGCCCGGTGTTCCAGCGCCTCAAGCGTGCGCTCGGCCGTGGGCGTGTCGTACGCGATCTCCGTCGGGTGGACTTCCAGCGCGAAGCGCACCCCGGCTTCGTCGAACGCATCGAGGATCGGGTTCCAAAGGTCGGCGAAGAGGCGGTAGCCCGCGTCGATGTCGGCGTCGGGCGTCGGCGGGAAGAAATAGAGCTTGTGCCAGATCGGCGAGCCCGTGAAGCCGTTGACCACATCCACGCCCATCGCGCGCGCGGCGTGGGCGGTGACGCGCATCTCCTCGGCCGCTCGCTGGCGCACGCCCGCTTCACTGCCGTCGCCCCAGAGCCGTTCGGGCAGGATGGAGCGGTGGCGTTCGTCGATCGGGTCGGCGACGCACTGGCCGACGAGGTGGTTGCTGATCGCCCAGCAACGCAGGCCGTGGCGTTCGAGCAGGTCGCGCTTTTCGCGGCAATAGGCGTCGCTCTCCACCGCGGCGTGGACATCGAAATGATCACCCCAGCAGGCGAGTTCGAGCCCGTCGTAGCCGAGCTCGGCCATCCGGGGCGCGAGTTCGGCGAGCGGGATGTCGGCCCATTGGCCCGTGAAAATAGTGACGGGTCGCGCCATCGGTGCTCCTTACGGCAAGCGTCGTCGCCTGCCAAGACAGGCTATCAGGCTCGCGCGGCGGGCTTCGGGTCGGGTCGTTAGTCTGTCGAACCGGCGCGTCGCCGGCGGTTGGGGCGGATAAGAAGGATGAACGATGGCCGACGACGTTGCCAAACGCCCGCCGTTTATATCCCTCTCGGGGATGATGCTGCTCCAGTACGCCGTGTGGGGCGTGTGGCTGCCGTACCTGGCCAGCTATCTCGGCGCCGATCCAGTTTTAAGCGAAGCCGGCGAACGCATCGGCGGCGGGCTGGGCTTCACGGGCGCACAGACAGGGTGGATCCTCGGGATCGCGGCGTCGCTCGGCGCCATGTCGGCGCCCTTCATCGCCGGGCAGCTCGCCGACCGGTTCCTGAACGCCGAGCGGGCGCTGGGCATCCTGCTGATCCTCGGCGGGATCGTGCAGTTCATCACGTTCTACATGGAGAGCTTCGCGGGGTTCATGTCGCTGTCGATTCTGTACAGCGTGCTGTACATGCCGACGCTCGCGCTCACCAACTCGATCGCGTTCGCGCACCTGCCCAACAGCGAGAAGCAGTTCCCCGTCGTGCGCACGTGGGGCACCATCGGCTGGATTCTGGCATCCAACGCCTTCCCGTTGATCTGGCTGCAGAGCAACCTCAGCTTTACCGCGTTGCCGCCGTTCCTCGAAGGAACCAACAAGCCGGATCAGGCGGGCCTGATCGCCGACGCGATGCGCGTCTCGGGCAGCGTGGCGGTGCTGTACGGGCTGTGGGCGATCGCGTGTCTTCCGAAGACGCCCCCGACGAAGACCGTCGAGCATCCGCTCGCGTTCATGCGGGCATTCAAGCTGCTCAAAGACCGCGGGTTTCTGGTGGTGACGCTGGCGGCGCTGCCCATCTCCATGATCCATCAGGTGTACTTCATCCGCACCAGCCCGTTCCTCGAGGCCATCGGGTTCCAGACGAAGTACGCCGGGCCGATCATGTCGATCGGGCAGGTCAGCGAGATCTTTTTCTTAGCGCTGCTCGGCTTGTTCCTCAAACGGCTCGGATACAAGTGGATTCTGACGCTGGGCGCGATGGCGTACTTCGTTCGGTTCGGCATCTTCGCGATCGCCGGGCCAGAGGCGAACTGGCTCGTGCCGGCGGCCAACACCATGCACGGGCTCTGTTACGGGTTCTTCTTCGCTGGCGCATTCCTGTACGTCGAGAAGGTGGCGCCGAAGGACATCCGGCACTCGGCCCAAACGGTCTTTGCGATCGTCATTCTGGGCCTCGGGCCGATCCTGGCCGGGTTCTACAACCAGTTCCTGGACACGCTGACCGCCGCCGAGGGCGGGTTGGCGTGGCCCCGAATCTGGTCGGTGCAGTCGGGCATGGGCTTGATCAGCGCAGTGCTCCTTGTGTTGGCGTTCCGCGAAGGCCGACGGGATCTGGATCCCGATGCGGCGTCAAATTGATCGAGCGCTCCCACTTCACGTCGCAACACGCCCCTTCGGTGTGTAAGGGCTTGCATCGAACACGATTTCGGGCGAGGCTGCGGTATTCAGCGGCAAGTATCGGCGGAACCACCGCCGGGAGGATTGACGGATGACGCACCACGACCATGGACAGCACACGGGCGACTCACGCCGCGGGTTCTTGCGGCGGGCGGCGCTGGCGGCCGGCGGCGTGGCAGGGCTGGCGGCGACATCATCCGGCGGACGGGTGATCGACTTCCGTGCTCGCGCCGGCGTCGCGGGCAAAGCCGCGAAGGTGGCGCGCGAGGGCGAGACGCTCGGCATCGGCGTCATCGGCACGGGCGGCATGGGGCACGCCCACATCCGGTCCATCTTCGGCCTGCTTGAGGGCGGCCGGGCCGAGAACGTCGAGTTCCGGGCGCTCTGCGACGTCAACGATCTGCACGCGGGCGCGGCCAAGGAAACCTGCGACGCGCAGCAGTCCTTCGCCTGCGACACCTACCGCGATCACCGCAAGCTCCTCGAACGAGACGACATCCACGGCGTGCTCATCGCGACGACCGAGCACCAGCACGCGTCCATTGCGATCGATGCGCTCCGAGCGGGCAAAGACGTCTACCTCGAGAAGCCCATGACGCTCCGCCTGGGCGAGGCGCTCGAGCTGCGCGAGGCGGTGAAGGCCAACCCGGACAAGATCTTCCAGGTGGGCACGCAGAAGATCATGCTCGAGAAGTTCCGCGAGGCGAAGAAAGCCATCGAGGCGGGCCGCATCGGCAAGCCCTTGTTCAGCCAGACCAGCTACTGCCGCAACGCGCCCGACGGGGAATGGAACTACTACGAGATCGACCCCGAGTGGAAGCCGGGCGTGAACCTGGACTGGGACCGGTGGCTGGGCTCGCTCGGCCCGCGGGCGTGGGACCCGAAGATGTACATCCGCTGGCGCCGATACCGCGAGTTCTCGACCGGCATCGTCGGCGACCTGCTGGTACACGAGTTGACGCCCTTGATCATGGCCGTGGAATCGGCGGGCTGGCCGACGCGCATCAACGCGATCGGCGGGCACTACATCGACAAGGCCATGGAGAACCACGACCAGGTGAACATCAACGTGCAGTTCCAGAACGGGCACACGATGATCGTCGCCGGCTCGACGAGCAACGAAGTGGGCCTGGAAACGCTGATCCGCGGGCACATGGGCAACATCTACCTCGGCGGTCGGCACTGCGTGATCCGCCCCGAACGGGCGTTCGTCGACGACATCGACGGCGGGACCATCGAATGCCCCGACATCGGCAACGACCAGGATGCGCTGCGGCTGGACTGGTTCGACTGCATGCGTTCGCGACGCGCGCCCGAGAGCGGCGTGGAACTCGGGACCAAGGTCATGGTCATCGTCGACTTGGCGACACGCTCCATGTGGGACGGGAAGACGTACGACTTCGACCCGGAGACCATGCGTGCCACGGCCGTCTGACGGGCCCGGCGACCGAACGGACTCCATCCGCCTCGCGACGGCGGCCATGGGCGCACGGTTCGAGATGGTGCTGCCGCTCACCGGATGGCGCCCAGAGGACCTGCGCGCGGTCGGCGAAGACGCGGTCGCGCTGATCGAAGGCCTGCACCGCCGTTGGAGCCGGTTCGATCGGGCGAGCCTTGTCTCCGCGATCGTGCGCGACGCGGGGCAACGGGTCCGCGTGGACTCCGAGACCTACCGCCTGCTGACGCTGGCGGAGACAGCCCGCGAGCGATCGGGCGGCGCGTTCGCCGCGGCGTACGGCGAAGACGGCCGCGGCGTCGCGATGGAACTCACGCCGGGCGCGGTGCGCCTGCCCCAAAGCGCGAGCCTTGACGTCGGCGGGATCGCCAAGGGCGTCGCGCTCGATCTGGCGGCCGAACGATTGCAAGACGAAGGCGTCGAGCGGGCGTTTTTGCACGGCGGCGCCAGCTCGGCCGCGGCGATTGGTCTTGGGCCGGGCGACGCGCCGTGGCGCGTGCGGCTCGCCGGCTTCGGCGTTGATGGTGCGCCGGAGCCGGATGTCGAGCTCAAAGACGCCTGCCTGTCGGTCTCGATGGTGCACCCGGCCGAGCGTGGCGCCGCGCACGTGATCGATCGGCGCACGGGCCTGATTGGTCGAGTCGACGGCGCCGCGGCGTGCGTCGGGCGCCTGGGCGGCGCGGGTCTGGCCGATGCGCGGGCCACGGCGCTCGCGATCGGCGCCGGGTGGAAAGACACGGAAGAAGATCACGAGATCGCTTGGACAACGTGGACAGTCGGAGTCACAAGCGACGCAGCGCCCGGCTCGGCAGAGCCGGCAAGGGAGACGGCACGATGACGGACCAGGATGGCAGCGAATCGGCGATGAGTCGGCGCGGATTTATCGCGCAGTCTGCGGGCGCGCTGACGGCGGTCGCGATCGCGCCGACGCTCGTGCGCGCGGGGCTCACCTCGGCAGAGCCGCTGCGCGTGGGTATCGCGGGCGTGGGCCGCCGCGGGCGTGCGTTGATCGCCGAGTTGCAGACCTTTGACGAGGTGACACTGGTCGCGATCGCCGACAGCGACGCGCGACGGCTGACCTCCGCCAAGCGGCGGGCGCCGGATGCGCAGGCGTTTGAGAGCGCCGAAGCCATGATCGATTCGGGCGGATTGGACGCGGTCTTTGTCGCAACGCCGACGCACCTGCACCGGGCGCCGGTGGAGCGAGCGCTGAGCGCCGCGCTGCACGTGTATTGCGAAGCCCCGATCGCGCACACCCGCGAGGATGCACGTGCCATCGCTCGCGCGGCGCGGGCGAGCGACAAGGTCGTGCAAGCCGGGTTTCTCGCCCGCTCGAACCCTGTGTACGAGCTGGCGCGGACGTTCTACCGGTCAGACGCGGTGCGCGACCCGGCGACGCTGCGGGCGCAGCACCACGCCAAGACGAGCTGGCGGACGCCTGCGCGCGACCCGGCACGCGACAAAGCGCTCAACTGGCGCCTCGACCCCGAGGTGTCCCTCGGGCTGGCCGGCGAATGGGGCGGGCATCAGTTCGATGTGTTTCATTGGTACCTGGGTCAGTACCCCGAACGCGTGCGCGGAGGCGGCGCGGTGCGCTTGCACGAGGACGGACGCACTACGCCCGACACCGTCTGGTGCCAGATGGACTTCCCGGGCGGCGTGCCGATGCTGTGGGACGGCACGCTCGCCAACAGCTACGGCCAGCGCTACGAGGTGCTGCACGGCACCAACGCGGCGATCAAGCTGGGCTGGTCGCACGGGTGGATGTTCAAGGAAGCCGACGCGCCGACGCAGGGCTGGGAGGTCTACGCGAACCGGCAGCAGTTCCACCGCGATGAGGGCATCACGCTGATCGCCGACGCCACGCAGCTCGCCAGCCAGGGCAAACTGCAAGACGGCGTCGGCTTGCCGCACGATTCACTGTGGTACGGGATCGAATCGTTCCTGCGCGCGATCCTGGAAGGCTCCACGCCTTCCTGTACGCCGGACGAAGGCTTCCGCGCCACCTCGGTCGCGATCGCCGCGGCCGACGCGGTGCGCACGGGTGAGACCATCGACATCACGCCGGAGATGCTGAAGGTATGAGTGCGATCCTGTCGCTCCGATTGCGTGATCTGCCGCTGCTCGGTCGGTTCGGTGTGGCGTGCGCCGTGCTGGTTTTGCTGGGCGGGCTGGGCGCTTCGGGCGCATACCTGTACATGCATCAAGAGGAGCGCGACGAGCGCGCCGGCTGGTCGATCGACGACGTGAAGGGGCACTATCACGGGCTCGTGACCCGGGCGCCGCTGACGGTGGCGCTCGAGTCGGGGCACCCCGAGGACCTGCCCGAGGCCGATCGTGAGGCGCTGCTCACCTGGCTCGCCGGCGATCGGCTCAGTCTGGACTTCGACAACCTCGACCTCGGCGACGCGGCACCGGCAGAGATCATGGCCGTGTCGTGCCTCGATTGCCATGCTCGATCGGCGACGGGCCCCGAGGCGATGCCCGAGATGTCGCTCGAGCTGTGGGACGACGTGTACGCGCTGGCGCAGAGCCGTGACATCAAGCCCGTGAGCACCGAGATCCTCGCCGCCAGCACGCACACGCACGCGCTGAGCCTGGCGACGCTCACGCTCGTGCTCGCGTTGCTGTGCGCCCTGACCGCGTGGCCGCGATGGCTGGTCGGCGGCGTGACCGCGCTCTCCGGCCTCGGCCTGCTGATCGATATCTCTTCGTGGTGGCTGACCCGCTGGGACGACTCGTTCGCTTGGGCCATCGTCGGCGGCGGGTTCATCTACAACCTCACCGTCCTGGTGCTCGGGCTGATGGTCCTCGGCGAACTCATTCGGCCGAAAGGCTCGAACAAGTCAGTCGGCTGAGCCAAACTCGGGCGCGAGCTGTGCACGGACGCGTTCGAGCAAGCGTTTGGTCGCCAAGACACCCTCACGCTCAGACAACCGGGAGCCCTCGTACTCGATACCGACGTAGCCGCGGTAGCCGGCGTTTAGCACGATGCGCATCATGCGCGTGAAGTCGATGGTCGTCTCGGCGCCCTGTTCGTCGAAGTCGTAGCTCTTCGCGCTGACCGCCCGCGCGAACGGCATTAACTCCCGCACGCCGAGGTAGCGGTCGTACCACGCGTCGGGGTCGTCGCTGCGTGACCAATCGAGGCAGAAGTTGCCGAAGTCCGGGAGTGTGCCGAGGCGCGGATGGTCAACCCGCCGCATCACATCGGCGAGCCAGGCGCCGTCGGAGCTGTAGCCGCCGTGGTTCTCGACGATGACGTCCAGTTCTCGCTCGGCGCCGAGTTCGGCGAGCCGGCGCAGCCCGTCGGCGGCGAGCTTGGCTTGCTCTTCGCGTTCACCCTTGCTGGCGGCGTTCACGCGGATGGCGTGGCAGCCGAGCTCGCGCGCGGCGTCGAGCCATTTGATGTGGTTGGTGACGGCCGCGGCCCGGGCGCCGTCATCCGGATCGCCCAAGTCGCCCTCTCCGTCGACCATGATGAGCAACTGGCGCACGCCCGCATCGCTCGCCCGGCGGTTCATCTCGCGCAGGTAGCCGCGATCTTCGGCGCGGTCCTTGAAGAACTGATTGACGTACTCCACGGCGTCGATGCCGAACGCATCGCGCGTGCGTGTGATGAACTCGAGATGCGTGAACTCGCCCGCGTACAGCGCCTTGTGCAGCGACCACTGCGCCAAAGAAATCCTGAACAATGGGTCACCCGGATCGGTCGGCTCGGCCGCGTTTGCGGTGGCAGCGAGCGCGGCCAACGCTGAACCGGCGATCGATCCGGAGATTGATCCGGAGACAGCGCCGCCGATGGTTCGTTGCATAAAGACTCGCCTGCGCATGGGTGTCACTCCCTCTTACCTCGAACGACAGAGTAGCCGGACGACGCCCCACCGCATCTCGCACGGGCAGATCTCGCGAAGGCCCGCGTTGCGCCGCCCGTCGCCGTTGCATGGCACTAAGCATTTCGCGCCCGCAATACCAGTCTTACAGAAAAGATATTGACACAGCAAAAACGCCGGTCATAATCCCCCCTCTCGATAGGAGGCCAACCCATGCGACCCCACGCTCGCATCAAACGAACGACGCCCTCCCTCTGATCTGCCGCCGCTGTTCCGGCGGCATCGGCGGGTCCCCCTCAATCTCATAACCCACGCTCTGTCGGCTCGGGTTGTGTCACCCTGAATCGGTTTATCCGCTCGGCTCGCACTTGAGACGATGTCTCTGTGCGCCCACGCCTCGCGGCGGGCTTCGGACGCGTGAGCCATCCATCAGTCCACGGCGCCCGCACGCCGGCGTTCCTGCAATGGGTGCGCCCAAGGCAGTGCCGCTGCGTGGCGCTCCATGCCTTGGCGCCGCGGCCGCCCAGCGCGGTCGGTGCACGTTGATTGTTCTTTATTCATTATGATCGAGTTTCTGAAAGACATATTGCGCAACTCTCCGGTCGTGCAAGGCGGGCTGACGCTCGTCGTAGCAGGATGGCTTGGATACCAAGCGCGGGCGCTGCCCCGGCGCGTGTGGCGGATCGTGCTCGGCATGGTGACGCGCGAGATCGAAATCCGCGAACGTCACCCGCTCTACGCCGAGTGGCTCGGGCTGCTGACCGACGGCGCACTCCGCCCGGGCGGGCCGAGAACGCTCGAAGTGCAGGGCGTCCGCAACGACTTCGAAGAGGGCGAAGTCGACGGCGCTTCCTCGGCATTCGCGGCCGGTTCCTCGGTCTTCTATGCCCGCGTCTATAAAAAGTGGTGCCGAGTGAGCGTGCAGCGCGAAGATTCGTCGGGCGGGCGCGACCTTGTCGCACGATTCATCATCAATGTCGAAGTGCTGTTCGCAACGCGATCTGACCTATCGCGCATGCTCTCGGCCGCGAAAGCGCGAACCAGCATCGCCAAACCGCGCCAACTGGTCGACCTCTGCTCGAAGCATGGCGGCAAAACCACGATATCGCTCCCCAAGCGATCACCGGACACGCTGTGCCTCCCGCATGGGACGTTCGAGGGGCTGGAAGCTCGGGTCGGCCAGTTCCTCAAGAGCCGCGAATGGTACGAGCGGATCGGGGCGCCGTGGCGCTTCGGTGTCTTGCTGCACGGCTCGCCCGGCACGGGCAAGACATCTATTGCGCACACGCTGGCATCACAGTTCGGTCTCCGGCTCGCGGTGGTGCCGCTGGCCGATCTACAGGCCGACGAAGAGCTGTTCGATGCGTTTTCTGCGATCGGCGAGGGAGCGATCACGTTGCTCGAAGATGTGGACTGCGCGTTTGCTGCGCGCCAGAGCAACGAGGCCGGTGGCATCACTTTCTCTTCATTGCTCAACTGTATCGACGGCGTGCTGGCGCCGCAGAACGGCCGCGTGCTGGTCATGTCGACCAACCACCCCGAGCGTCTCGATCCGGCGTTGATTCGCCCGGGGCGGGTCGATGTGAGGCTGGAGGTCCCGCCCCTGACACGCGAGGCCGCGTCGGACTACGTCGATCGGGTGTTCCCGGAGATCACGAATCGGCACGCCATCGTGCACGATGTGATGCGCGAGGCTCACCCGACGGCCGCGATACTGGTCAATCGCCTGATGCGATTCCAACCAGACCTGCTGCACGCGGCGGCGGCATCGCGAGTCGAAGGGCTCTCATCGAGCTCCCGATCACACCGCGGGTCCCGCCGTGCCCGACAGCGACTCGCACGCTAATCGGGCCGCAACGCGGAGCGTCGGAAACCGAATCACTCGGGTCCCAGCCGCGCGTCCCAGCCGCGGGGCACGGCTCTGGGTTGCAACGCCCGGTGAAAGACCCCGCCGGCCCGTGTCTCTCGGCTATTCGCGCAGATTGCGCGAACGACGCGGAACGAGTGCAGAAATACTTGCCCGTGAAACGAGAACATCACACGGAGACAGCGCCCTGAACCCACCGCGGGCGCCCCGGTTCCGTATCATCCAACCCGGCAGGCACTCCTGAGAGTCGCTGTCGCGGGGAAGCCGATCAACGTCGCTTTCTGATTCTGATGCGGGTACGGCCCGACTGCGTCCCTCACATGCTGCACGATTGGCGGCATTTCCTGGCCGCACTTGGTTCAAAGTGCAGGCCAACAGTTCGAGCGCCAACACACCCGCCGGCAATCCGGCAGCGGCGCGGGAATGGACTCCACCGATGGGCAGATACCTCGGCAATCACGCGGGCGATGACGCGGGCCGGCAGGCGCCGCTGGACACCGCAGCCGAACCACCGACTTCGGCCCACAACGAGCACGCAAGGCTGCACGGGCACGACCAGCCGATATTGATGACGAGGCTCATCAACTTGGCGCTCGTGATTGTCCCGTTCGTCGGCCTGATCGCGGCGATGGTTTTGCTGTGGGGGGTGGCGCTCAACTGGTCGTATCTGGCCGTATTCGCACTCATGTACGTGGTCACGGTCCTTGGCGTGACGGTGGGGTACCACCGCCTCTTCACGCATCACAGCTTCAAAACACCGCGGTTTGTCGAGGCTTTGCTCGCGGTCTGCGGGTCCATGGCGATTCAGGGGCCGGTCCTTGATTGGGTCGCCGACCACCGCCGACACCACCAGCACAGCGACGGGCACGAGGACCCCCACTCCCCGCACATGCACGGCTCGGGCCTGTGGGGCACGCTCCGCGGGTTTGTGCATGCGCATCTCGGGTGGTTCTTTGGCAAGCCGTTCGACGGACGTGCGAAGTACGTCGGCGATTTCAAGAACGATCGCCTGATCGCGTGGATGCACCGGCTCTTCCCGGTCTGGGTGCTCATGGGCCTGTTCATTCCCGCCGCACTGGGCGGGCTGTTCACCATGAGTTGGATGGGCGTGCTGCTCGGCTTTATCTGGGGAGGGCTCGTGCGGGTCTTCTTTGTGCACCACGTCACGTGGAGCGTGAACTCGATCTGCCACCTCTGGGGCACCAAGCCCTACAAGAGCCACGACGAGAGCCGAAACAATGCCATCTTCGGCGTGCTGGCCTTCGGCGAGGGCTGGCACAACAACCACCACGCCTTTCCGACCTCGGCTCGCCACGGCTTGAAGTGGTGGCAGATCGATGTGAGCTACCTCGTGATCCTGGGGATGTCCAAGGTCGGACTCGCTTGGGACGTGCGCTCGCCCTCGCCGGAACGCATGCGGGCCAAGCAGGCCTGACCGCCCAGTTTGCCCAGTCAGCCCGGGTCACAGCGCGTCCTCACACCCCTGTCGGTCCCTGATTGCACTCCCACGCACACACCCTCAAAATGCGCCGCCACACCGGGTAGATACCAACTACACGCTTGTTTTTCTTGTTCGTCCATGGAACGGACAAAACAGCCGCGGAGGCCGGCCCGTATCGGTGCGGGTCTTTGGGCGCGACCGGTCTCTTTTCGGCCGGTCGGTGAACGCCACCCCGGATGTCCATGTGATGGTTCGGGCATTGAGCACGCGACGGGCGTTCTGCTCCGTCGCGTGTCTGGATGGGTTTCTCTTTGTCCCCGTAGCAAGCTATCGGAGGAAGTGAAGATGCGAATTCGCAGGGTTGTGTGTGTATTGGGTGTATGCGGACTGACCACGGGTGTGTGGGCTCAGTCGGCGGAGATGGCGGCGTCTCATGGAGCCGCAGTGATGGCGGTGTCCTCAGAGGCGCCGACGGGTGAGGCTTTCGGACCGCGGGCCGGATTCTCGTCGGCCATGCCGAGGATCCCAATGGGCCCCGTGTGCACGTCCGCCGACTGCGTGACGTGCGACGCCGAATCGCACGCCAGCGCTGACGCGGCGGCCAAGGCCGCGGCGTACCGGCTGATCGAAACACAAACGTTCTTCGCGCTGCCCGAAGACCAGCGTGCGGTCATCGCCGCCGAGCTGGTCAAGCGTGGCGAGCGCGTCCCCACGCTCACGGCGCAGGGCGACCTGCCCGAGCACGCCCGCGAGCGCGCCGAGCCGTTGACCGCCGAAGAAATGGACGAGGCCTGGAAGGTCGTCGGCCGATTCGTCGAGCGCGAAGCGTTCGAGCGGTTCAGCCCGCTGCACCAGCGCATGCTGCGTGACTTCGCCATGCAGGCGAGCGCGGACGACTGGGTCCCGGTCGCGCCCTGCTTCTCGCCCGATTCCGACCTCGACCTCATCATGGCGTTCGAAGAAGTCATCTCCTTCGGCATGAGCAATCTCCAAACCACCAACCCGCTGCGCTTCGAGCAGACGGGCCGATGGAACGGCACGGCGCTCGATCCGAGCGGCGGCGGGCAGGGCAACCCCACCGTCCTGACCTACTCATTCCCGGCTGACGGCACGTTCATCGCCTCCGGCGTGGGCGAGCCCGCGGGCAACAACGACCTCAACGCCTTCATGGACGGCATCTACGGCGACCGCGCGACCTGGCGCGCGTTCTACGACGAGATCTTCCAGCGCTGGGCCGACCTCAGCGGCAACGTCTACATCCTCGAGCCCAACGACGACAACGTCGACCTGTTCAACTCGCCCGGCGTCGACGGCGTCCGCGGCGACCTCCGCATGGGCGGCAAGTTCATCGACGGGAACAGCGGCACGCTCGCCTACAACTTCTTCCCCCAGAACGGCGACATGGTCATCGACACCGGTGACAACTTCTACTTCAACCTCGCCGGCAACTCGCTGCGCCTCCGCAACATCCTGGCCCACGAGCACGGCCACGGCATGGGTCAGCTTCACACCTGCCCCATCACGCAGTCCAAGCTCATGGAACCCTTCATCAGCCTCGCGTTCGACGGCCCGCAGTTCGACGACATTCTCAACGCCCAGCGTCACTACGGCGACCCGCTCGAGCCGAACGACAACGGCGCCAACGCCACCCCGCTCGGCGCGCTCGCCGACGGATTCTCCACCACCATCGACACGGTCTCCCTCGACGATGACAACGACGCCGACTTCTACGGCTTCTCCGTCGCGTCAAACTCCGAAATCACCGTCACGCTCCGCCCGCAGGGCTTCCTGTACCAGGCCGGCCCGCAGACGGGCGCCTGCAACGAGAACCAGCCCTACAACCCGCTGCTCTTCCTGGATCCGGCCGTGGCGATCGTCGCCGCGGACGGCTCGACCGTGGTCGCGTCGGCCGACGCCAACGGCGCCGGCGGCAATGAAACGCTCAACGTGGTTCTGGCCGCTGGCGATTACTTCATCCGCGCCACCGGCTCGTCGCCCTCGGGTGACCAGATCATCGCGTACGAACTCGACATCGATGCCGAGGTCGCCGGCCTCGCGTTCGTCGTCACCGGCGCGCTGCCGACCGAGTTCACGGCCGGCGTCGCTGAGTCCTTCCAGATCGGGATCGCCCCGGGTTCGGAATCACTCGTCGGCACGCCGATTGTGTCCTTCCGCCGCAGCGGCGAGGTCAGCTTCACCGACATCGACCTCGTCAACGTGGGCGGTGACAACTGGGAAGCCAACCTGCCGGCCTTCTTCTGCGACGAAGACCCAGAGTACTTCCTGACAGCGGTCGGCAGCTCCAGCGGTGCAACAACGTTCCCCTCGGGCGGCTCGGTCGACTCCAACGTCGTCGACGGCGCCGATGTGGTCGTCTTCGACGATGACGCCCAGTCCGACCTCGGCTACACCGTCACCGGCGACGCCGGCGACGGCCAGTGGGACCGCGGCGTGCCGCAGAACAACGACCGCGGCGACCCGCCGGCCGACTTCGATGGCTCCGGCTCGGCGTGGCTGACCGACAACAACCCGGCGGACTCGAACTCGGACGTCGATGACGGCGAGACGATCCTCACCGGACCCGCGGTCGATCTGCTTCCCGACACCATCGTTGAATACGCCTACTGGTTCAACGACATCCCCGGCGGCCCGGTGCAGGGCGGCGACGCCCTGACCGTGCAGGTCTCCACCAACGGCGGCGCCACCTACCAGACGGTGCGGACCTACACCTCCGCCTCCGGCTCGTGGCGCACCGACACCCTCGTCGAAGGCGTGGACTACACCGGCTCGGCCGCCGGTCAGGGTCGACTGCGCTTCATCGCCAGCGACATCGGCGCGCAGAACGTAATCGAGGCCGGCATCGACGCCATCGTCATCACCGATCGCACCTGTGTGGACCCGGTCACCGAGGCCTGCAGCCCGGCGGATATCACCACGACTGGCAACTCCAGCGGTATCCCCGATGGCATCCTCGACCTGAGCGACTTCAGCTTCTACCTGAGCCTCTGGTCGCAGTCGGACCCGGCCGCGGACGTGACCGCGACGGGCGTGTGCAACTTCGGAGCGGGCGACTCGATCGTCAACCTCTCCGACTTCTCCTGCTACCTCAGCGAGTGGTCGGCGGGCTGCCCCTGATGATGACGATGCGGCTGTGAACAGGTCTCCGCCGTGAGACTTCTCACATCGCATCACCCGGATCTGGCAGTATTGGTCCGGTGTTGCATCTGACAGTCAGCACGAAGGCGCCCAACCGGCGCCTTCGTGTCTTTTTGAACCCGTCTCTCGGCTGCTCCGCTCAGTCGAACGCTTCGTTGCAGCTCACGGCGCTTCCGCACCCGCGCGCACAAAGCCGGGCCGGCACGCGCCGACCCGGCTATGGGGTCACACCATTGCGCGGTTGCGGGCTTAGGGGCACCCCTCCGACCACAAGCTGAGGTAGTAGCTGAAGTCACTCAAGGTGACCTCGCCATCGGGCTCGCCGTTAGGCAAGCCATCGGTCGTCACGTCCGCCTCCGGATCGCTCGCCGACCAGAGGCTCAGGTAGAAGCTGAAGTCGCTGAGCGTGACCACACCATCGGGCACGCCGCTGCTCGAGCCGTCGGTCGTCAGGTCCGCCGGGCCGCAAGCCTCCGCGGTCGGCACATTGAAGCCCGCAAACTCAAGGACCTGTGGCGGAGCGGGATGCTGCCGGCCGTTCACCGCGACATAGAGCGAAACGCCGCCCGATCCGTCGGACGACGGCGCGAAGACGAGGTCGTGGTGGCCGCTCCGGTTCATGGGCAGGTTGTCGGCGAACACGAAGGTCGACGGCGCCGCTCCGGGGTCGATCGGAATCGCGCTGATCCGGTCGTCCTCGGCGATATAGGCGAAGCGTCCCTGCGGATCGATCGCGAAGTTGGGGGTCAGGCTCCCGATGGGCGGCCTGCCGACAAGCGTCGACTGGTCCGACGCGGGGTCATAGGCGTAAATCTCGAGCGTCGTAAGCGTGGTGTAATAGAACGTGTCGGTCGCCTCGACATACTCGAGCGCGGTCGCGCTGTCTTCAAGATTCGTCGACACGAGGGAGATGCCGGTCCCGTCTGAGTTGAGCTTGTACAGGGCGCCGGGCACGTGCGTGACTGGCTCACCCGGCCCGACCGGGCCCGGGCCGCCCGCGGTGAAGTAGATGTCCTGGCCGCGTCGCGCCGTGCCCACGGCTTCTCCGGTGGTGATGCCCAGCCCCGCGAGATCGATCGAGAACGGCGAGGCGCCGAACGGCACGATCACGAGCTCGCCGTCGTTGTTCACCGCGTACACCGCGTCGGGGTTGCCCGTGTCCTGGCTCGAGCCGAACTCGATATCCGTGCCGGGCTCAAGACCGGCGAAGAAGAACGCGAACGGGCTGACCGGCTGCAGTTCGTCGTCAATCGGCGTGGTCACCGCGTTGCCATCTGTGACGACGAACACTTCGCCCGTGTCCTGATCGGCGCTGATCGCGACGGGGATATCGTCCGAGGTCGCGAGCACCGTGTAGCCCACGTGTGCCGGCGCCAGGCTGTCGAGCGCCAAGCGTTCGGGGAAGATGAACTCCAGCGTCGGCTGAGCCGTAGCGGGATCGATCGTGTAGAACTCGACCGTCAGGTCATGGGCCGAAGACAGAACCAGATCGCCCGAGGCGTCGTTGAACGCGAGACCCGTCTGCGCGTCCTGCCCGCCGTTGATCACGCCGTCGCTCGGAAGGATGTCTTCTTCGGAGTCGATGCCGGTGTCGCCGATGTAGATGGCTGTTGTGCTCGGATCACCGTCCGCGGCGACGTCGAGTCGCCAGAGGTGGAGCGTCTCGGTCGGCAGGTTGTCCGTGATGACGTACATCGCCGCGCCCTGCACATCGAACGCGGCGCCGACGGCACGACCAAACTCAAACGGGGCCCCGCTCTCCGGCGTCACGACGCCCAGCGACTGCGTGGTCGAATCGCCCTCCAGGACCCGCGTGACGTACAGCGTGTCGAACGATCGCCCGACGGAGAAGAGCGCGCCCGCCTCGGTGTCGGCCGTCAGGGCACGCGGCGCGTCGCCGCCAACGGGCAGCGGCGCCACCACATCGAGATCGCCCCGCTCGATGTCGACGCGATGGAACGCGAACGCACCGTCGCCGACCTGTGGATTCGTGATGTACAGCGAGTTGTTGAAGGCGGCGCCTCCGCCCGGCGCGGGCAAGGGGGCCACGCCCGACACAAGCCCGTCGAGCATCGTCAGACTCTGT
Organism: Planctomycetota bacterium; assembly: GCA_039815345.1. Classification (GTDB taxonomy): domain Bacteria; phylum Planctomycetota; class Phycisphaerae; order Phycisphaerales; family UBA1924; genus JBCBZM01. The sequence goes on from JBCBZM010000048.1 coordinate 18,880, forward strand.
GTATTGAGATCGACCTCGTACAGGGCGCCGGTCCGGGCGTCCATCGCCCAGAACGTGTCGGGCGCGACATGCCCGAACGCGGCGGCGGCCGAAACGAGCAACGCAGCGGCCGAGGTGGTGTGCCGAGCAATCCAAGCAGTGCGGGTATCCATGGGTTCAACTCCTGTGTGTGGGGTTCTCTGGCTACCCCGAACACAGGAACGCGGGCGGGCGTGAGACATCGGCAAGCGATACTTTTCATGCAGCGCAGAAGAAAGCCGGGCCCGCCTCAAGCGCGAACCCGGCCCACAGGAATCCCAGATGCTGGGTTCAGTATCAGGGGCAGCCCTGCGACCAGAGGCTCAGGTAGCAGGAGAAATCGCTGAGCGTCACGCCGTCGCCGGCCGTGCCGAGGTCGCACACGCCGTCGGCGGTGATGTCGGCCGCCGCGTCGTTCTGCGACCAGAGACTCAGGTAGAAGCTGAAGTCGCTGAGCGTGACCACACCATCGGGGACGCCGTTTGCGGTCGCGTCCGTCGTCACATCGGCCGGCGAACAGGCCACGGGCTCGGGCGTCGACTCGATGGCGCCGATGTCGATGCGGCCTTCGAGGACGCGGTCGAAGCCGACGCCGCGCTGATCGAACTCGGGCACGCCGCTCTGCCCGGCGACGGCCGCGGGGTCGCCGGCGTTCAGCGCCGGGCTGCCGAAGAGCGGGAAGTGCGCGAACGTGCCGTCGCGGGCTTCCAGCGGGCCGACCTGCGGGTCGGTGTTGAGCAGGTCAGTCGGGTCGGGCGTGTCGTCGCCGGAGTCATCGTCGAGGATGTTGTAGCCGAGGGAGTCGACGGTGATCGTGCCGGCCGTGCCGCCGACGCCGAAGTTGGAGCGGGCATTGCGGGCGAAGAGGGTGTGCTCGTAAGTCACGCTCGCAACCGCGTTCACGCCCTCCGCCGAGTAGAAGACAGCAGATCCGACCGACCCGTTGCCAAGGTTTGTATTGTCGATGAACGAGCAGTGGGCGACGTCGATGCTCGACCCTCGGGCCCAGATCGTGCCGAACAGACCATCGTTACCGCTGAATGTGCTGTTCGAGAAGTCAGCTGTCGTGTTCTGGATGTAGACGGTGCCCTGGCCGCTCCCGCTGTTGATCACAGCCGAGCGATCCATCTTCAGGTTGCCTGAAGCGTAAATGGCGCCTCCGAGTCGGTTCGGTGTCCGGTTGTCACGAAGAACGCATTCCATAATGTGGGCTGTGTCGCCTGCACCGAGACGGATTGCGCCACCATGACGGTCGTCCGTGCCGTTGGCGGTATCACCGTCGGCGAGGGTCAGGCCCATAAACACGTACTCTTGTACGCCCGGGCCGCCGATCTGGAAAAGCCGCGAGGCGCCGCCAGCGCTGATCGTGAGTTGATCGGCGCCGAGACCGACGATCTCAAGTGACTCGAGGATGCGAAGCTCCCCCTCGGTCAGCGTGATGGTCC
>JBCBZM010000013.1:0-38795 GCA_039815345.1 Planctomycetota bacterium
CGCCCCGCAGCTTGGCCGCGTACTTGTAGACCCAGCTAAAGCCGGGGATCATCGCGACAGATTCGAGCATGTCGAGGAGGGGATTGATCATGGCTTTACGCGTTTCCTCCGGGTCCTTGCAGCCTACCGGGGCGGGCCCTGCGGGTCTATGACCGAGTTGGGCCCGAGAACACGCGGCTCGGCGTTCCGAACCCCATCAGGGCCACCGGGACGGGCAACGGGTGACGGGCGACACGAAAGTGGTCGTTCTGTCGGCGTGTTCTGTCATCGGCGCTCGCGTCTTGTGAGGCGAGGCCGCGGGCGGTTACAGTTGTGGGTGTCCCGCGGCGGGGTCTGATCGGGGCACGATGAGTTTCGCAGCCGGTTCGGGATCAGCCCGCCCGGGGCGTCCAGAGGGGAATCGATGGCGACGCCGAGGTACAACAGCGAAGAACGACTCGCCAAGGTCACCGGCGGCGGGCAAGACGCCGGCACGTTCCGGCTCGAAGCCATGTCCGGCGTCGAAGGCATCAGCGTCCAGTTCAAGTACGAACTGGTCGTCTCCTCGGCCACGCTCGACCTGAAGTTCAAGGACCTGGCCGGCAAGCATCTGACCGTGACAGTGACCAACTCGGACGGCAAGAAGCGGCACTTTAGCGGGTACATCACGGGCTTTCGGCGCGAGCTCGAGATCAAGAGCGACGAAGGCCGCGAGCTGGCGTGGTATCACCTGACCCTGTCGCCCTGGACGTGGTTCTTGAGCAAGCGCTCCGACTGCCGCATCTTCCACGACAAGGACGGCGCCAACACCGAGAACAAGGTCCCCGACATCGTGAAGAAAGTCATCGGCGACGCGGGCATGACCTCGTCGGCCGACCTGGCGCCCGCGACGGCGACGTACCCAAACCTCGTCTACTGCGTGCAGTACAACGAGACCGACCTCGACTTCATGTGCCGGCTGTTCGAGCGGGAAGGCATGTTCTACTTCTTCGAGCACGAGGACGGCTCACACAAGATGATCGTCGGCGATTCGACCTCGGCGTACGAGGCGTTCGACGGCTACTCCGAGATCCTGTACATGCCCCCCGGCGAGGGCTCGGCCGTGGAACACATCCGTGACTGGTCCACGATGGAAGAGATCGGGATCACCAAGTTCAGCCACCGCGACCACTGGTACAAGACGCCGACCGACAAGCTGGAAAAGGACGCGACGCCCTCGGGCGACACGATCTCCGACCCGGTCGCGAAGCGCGAGATGTTCGAGTACCCGGGCAAGTACAACAAGGCCGGCGACGCCGAGCACTACACCAAGGCCCGCATGGAGGCCGAGCGGCTGCTGTGCAAAGAAGCCACCGCCGATTCCACGGCCATGGGCGTCGTGCCCGGCTACCGCTTCAAGCTGGGCAACGCGCCCGAATCGGCCGGCACCGATGAGTGGGTCGTGACGCGGGCCGAGTTCAACCTGGACCGGGCCGAAGAAGGCCGACGCACGGGCGAAGAGGTGGTGCTCGATCGCTACCACGTGCGCTTCCACGCGATCCTGGCTTCCGAGGTCTTCCGCCCGGCCCGCAACACGCCGGTCCCTCGGGCCCAAGGCCCGCACCTGGCCAAGGTCGTCGGTGAGGACGGCGAAGAGATCACGACCAACGAACTCGGGCAGATCCAGGTCTGCTTCCCCTGGGACCGCAAGGCCAAGGACAAGAAGGACGACTCCTGCTGGATCCGCGTGAAGCAGCAGTGGGCCGACAAGGGTTTCGGCTCGCAGTTCATCCCCCGTCACGGACAGGAAGTCGTCGTCGAGTACATCGACGGCGATCTCGACCGCCCGCTCGTCACCGGCTGCGTCTACCACCAGGACAACGGCTACCCGTTCGATCCCTCCAGCGAGAAGAACAAGTCGGGCTGGAAGTCCAAGAGCACCAAGCAGGGCGGCGACGATAACTTCCATGAGATCTCGTTCGTCGACACCAAAGACGAAGAGCTGCTGTTCATCCAGGCCGAGAAGGACCGCGAGACGATCGTCAAGAACAACGACACGCTCACGGTCGGCGTCGAGAAGAACGACCCGGGCGATCAGACCATCACGATCAAGAACAGCCGCACCGTCACGATCAACGACGCCGACGACACGCTGACCGTCGAGACCGGCAACCGGACCGTGACCGTGAGCTCGGGCGATGAGACCAAGGAAATTTCGTCGGGCAGCCAGGAAGTCACCATCGGATCCGATCAGACGATCGACGTGACCGGCAGCATCAGCATCACCGCGGGCAGCGAGTTAAAACTCATCTGCGGCGGCTCAGAAATCACCATGACCCCCAGCGAGATCACCATCTCGAGCCCAACGGTCAACGTCGAAGCGACCGGGCAGCTCACGTGCACGTCCAGCGGCTCATCCGAGTTTTCCGGCTCGATGACCGACGTCAAGGGCGACGGCATGGTGACCATCGACGGCGGGATGACCATGATCAACTAGCGGATTTCACTAGACTGTCGGGGGCAATCGGCTCGGTTGCCGACCACGGACAGAGAGGGTCTATGAGCGCAGCCGCGCATCACAATCAAGCACACGCCGAAGGGCCCGACCCCGCGTCTGCGCTGCGCGCCAAGCCCGACGCCGAACGCCCGCGGTTCATCGGTCCTGCGGAGACCGCGGCCGTGAAGTCGTACTGCGGCGTGTGCGCGTTCTCCTCGGCCGCCAAGCCCCTGATCAAGATCGAGCCTCAGGTGGAATCGCTGTTCGACACGCTGCTCGATCGCGGACACTACTTTGACGCGATCCGGCTGGCCGCCCGCTGCATGCACCCGTGGCGCGCGCTCGAATGGGCCCGCGAAGGCGTCGCCGAGCTGCTCCCGCCCGAAGAAGGCTCACCCGACGAAGAACGCTTTGCTGCGATCGACACCTGGATCGAGAAGCCCAGCGAAGCCGAACGCCGCAAGCTGATGGACCGTGCGCGGGAAGAGGAGTTCGAGAGCCCGGCGTGCTGGGTGATGGCGTCGGCGGGCTGGACCTACGGCAGCATCGCGCCCGAGCACATCGGCGTCGCGGTGCCGCCGCCCGACGGGCTCGCCGGCAAGGCCGCGGCTACGGCGTTGATCCTCGCCGCCCAGCAGGACGCGGCTGAGCGCAAAGCCAAGACGGCCGACCCCGCGGCGCTGCGTTTGCTCGAGCGCGGGCTCGAGTACGCGCAGATGGAATCACCCGACCCCTGGCCGCCGATCGACGAAGACGCGCCCGAGGAAGAAGAAGCGTTGACGCCCCTGGACACACTCGCGACACCCGTAGGTGAGGCGGTCGTGCGACCGAGCACGGCGCCTCAGCCCGTCGAACGGCCGCAACGGCCCGAGATCCCGAGGCCCAAGCCGAGCCAGGGCGACGCGGGCTGGGCGCCCGAAGCGCTGTAAGCGCTGTTTGCATGTTGATGGGTTGCGCGGCCGATTGCCGCGTGTAGTTGGAGTATCCGCCGACACAGTCGAGGCGGAAGAACAGGAGCCCGACCGTGGGTCAGCCGGCGGCACGCATCACCGACACGCACGTCTGCCCGATGTTCGATGGGCCCAAGCCGCACGTCGGCGGCCCGGTGATCAAGGGCGAGTTCACGGTCCTGATCGCCAACATGCCCGCGGCTCGCGCGACCGACCAGTGCACCTGCGTCGGCCCGCCCGACCCGGTCGCCAAGGGCTCGGGCACCGTCATGATCGGCTCCATGCCCGCGTCGCGCATGGGCGACAGCGCCGGCCACGGCGGCGCGATCGTCAAGGGCGAGTTCACCGTCCTGGTCGGGGGCTAAACCGCGTGGCCTGCACTTGCCTCAACTCGATGGCCAGCCTCAAAGCCAAGGTCGGCGGCCTGCCCAGCGTCGCCGCCGGCGCCAAGGCGAACGCCTCCATGAACTCAGCGCTCAAGGCCGCGATGGACGCCAAGGGTGCGATGGGCATGAGCGCCAACATGGCCGCTGCGCTCGGGCTCAAAGCCGACGCAAAGGCCATGGCCAAGATGGACGCGCTCGCCAGCTTCTGCGCCGACTGCAAAGCCATGCTCGGCCTCGACCTCACGACACCCGGCATGGCCTCCAGCCCTTCGTTCAGCCAACTCGTGGATTCGATCGCTGGCGGCGCGCTGAACGCGTTGCTCAAAGACCTCCCGCTCGGCGCGACCGACGGCCTCGGCGCGCTCGCCTCGATGGGCGGCGCTGCCCGGCTCGGCGTCGACCCGATGTCCGCGGGCGCCGCCGCCAAGCTCAACGCCATGGCCAAGGCTGACATGAAGACCGCGATGGACGCCGCGGCCAAGGCCGCGATGAACGCCGCCGGGTCCGCCGACGTCAGCGCCGCCGCCAAGGCCGCGGCCAAGATGGACGCCAAAGCCACCGCCGCGCTGGCCGCCAAGGCCGCGCTCGCCGGCGGGCTCGGCGCCAACATGAAACTGGGCCTCGGCGTGAACCCCGGACCGGGCGGCCCGAGCGCCATGAGCGCGCTCAACTCGGCTATGGCCGTGATCGCCGAGAACCTGGCCGCCCTTGCCAAGGCCCTGGCCCCGCTCGACGCGAAGCTGTTGGCCAAGGCCGATGCGCTGTTCGGCGCTCTCGCCAGTGCCAACGGCGCGCTCAGCGCCAACCTCACCGTGCCCGGCGTGAACGCCAGCGCCGCGCTCTCGGCGCTTGGTTCGGCCTCCGCCTCGGCCAGCGAGTCCGCGAGTCTCAGCGGCGCCGGCGCGGCCAGCGCCTCGGCCCAAGCCGCCGCCTTCGAGTCTGCTGAGTTCGGCAACGCCGCCCGCGGCGCGCCCGGCATTCCGTCCGTCGCGGGCCTGCTGATGAGTCTGCTCTCCAACGTCATGGGCACGACCGGAGAGCGGCTCGTGCAGCGGTCCCCCTGCTCGAACTGCATGCTCGCGATGCTGATGCCCCCGTTCTGCATGTGCCCGACCGTGGCCGCCGCCTCGCTCGAAGCCGCCATGCCCCAGATCGCGCTGCCCAAGGTCGAACTCACCGCTAGTGCCGCGGCCAAGTCCGGCGCGGCCGGTGCGGCGAAGAAGGGTGGCTTGCTCGGGGGGTTCTTCTGATGGCCTTCGATGCTCCCGGAGCCGGCGCATGATCTGCATCTGCGCTCAGAAAGTCTCCGCCTTCAACAGCCAGGTCAACGCGATGAACGCGGGCCTGCCCAAGTCCGTCGCCATGCCCCCGCTGCTCGACAAGCTCGCGCAGCAAGCCAAGGCGAAGGCCGCGATCGACATGGGCCTCGCCGCCGCGCCCGGCGCCGACCTCGCCGCCAAACCCAAAGTCACTGCCGACATGGCCGCCCAACTCGCCGCCGCCGCCAGCCCCGAGGGCAAACTGGCCAGCGACATCAAAGCCGCGGCCAATCTCAAGGCCAATATGGACGCCAAGCTCGGGATGAACCTCTCGAGCCCGTCGTGCTATTGCATGGCGAACGGGCTCGCGAACTCGCTCAACGCAAGCGGCTTGCTCGACGCGATGGCCAACCTCGCCGCGGCCGCCGCGCTCGCGCCGCTCGGCGCCCTCGCCGACACGCTCAACAGCCTGAAGGACAATCTCGGTATCGACATGCTCTCGCCCAACGCGAACGAGCAGATCGCCGCCACGCTGAGCGCCCCGATCACCGCGACGCTGAGCCCGACCGCCAACATCGCGCCGACAATCAGCGAGAAAGCCACGGTGGACGCCAAACTCGCCGCCATCGCAGACGCCGAGGCCGCGCTCGCCAACGCCTTTGGCGCGAACCTCTCCAGCGACATGGGCCTCAAAGCCGCCGCCTCGGGGCTGAGCTCCGTCTCGGCCAACATGAGCGCGCTTGACGCACTCGCGGCACTCGCCTCGCTCGCCGCGCTCGGGCCGGCCATGGGCGCGCTCGCCGCGATGCAGGCGATCGAGAACACGCTCGGCGTCAGCCCGCTCAGCCCGGGTTCCGGTTCAGCGCTCTCCTCGGCCCTTGGCAATGTCAGCTCCACGCTCTCCGCCGCGCCGAAGGTATCCGTCGCGCCCAAGGCTTCCGTATCGATGGCGCCCTCGGCCAAGCTCTCCGCCGCGCCCGCCGCCAAGATGAGCCTCGCCGCTTCGCCCACCGCCAAAGCCACACTCGCGGCCAAAGCGAACGCGCTCGGCTCGCTCTCCGCCAGCGCCAAGCCCGTCGGTGTCGCAGGGATGAACGTCGCGATGCTGATGAACGCGCTCGACCTGCTCGCCAACGCGGGCGCGAACGTCGTGGCGCTCACGCCGTGCTCGTCGCATTAGCTTGCCGAACGCGTCGCGCGCGACACGGATGACCCGTCGCTCAGTCGAGCGTCACGCCCGCGGCCTCGGCCATGATGTCGGCCGGCGGTGTCGGGTTGTGCAGCGTGACCTGTCGGCCGCAATCCGGGCACAGGGTCGGGCCGTCCTTGCCGGCGTACCCGTTCAGCAGCACCAGCGTCGGTTCCAGCTTGCCCTTGCCGTCCGCGGTCCAGAAGCACTTCTCGGCTGGGTAGAGCGTCCGCTCGCCCGTACGCGGGTGCTCGTACGGGTGGCCTTCGCCCTCCGGGATGCGGAAACTCTCCAACGTCTCGAGCGTGACCGCATCGATCAGGTCGCGCTCCGCCGTGCCCGCCATCGCCGAGTTGCCCATGCCCACGAGCCGCCAGATGGCGAACACCACGGCCAACAGCCCGAGCCCGATGATGCCCCATTGGCCCGCCTGCTTCGCTTTCATGGTCATCCTTCGGTAGTGCGTGCTGACGGCTGTAGATCGGGCGCGTTACGGGACGACGTAGTCGCCGTCGAGTTTGTCGGGGAAGCGTTCGCGCGTCGAGCGCCAGAACCTGCTCACGCCCTCGAGGCGCGAGCCGCGCGGGAACCAGTGGTCGGGGTTCGTCGCTTCCAGGTCGTCCATCAGCTTGACGTGCCCATCGAAGAACGTGATGTGCCCCTTGGCGTTGTCGGCGAAACGGCTATCGCGCAGGCCGCCGCCGTGGCGGAACGCGATGGCCCGCTTATCCGTCCATTGCGCGCCGAGCGTCGGCGCGCTCTCAACGATGCTCCGCCAGCTCTCACCCGGCGCCAGGCTGCGGTCGTACTCCTTGCTCTGGTTGAACCACGGGCCCACACCCGCGAAAGCGCCGCCGAACGAGGAGTCGATGCTGACCGCGTAGTCGGGCTCGGTCGTGTAGTCGGCGTAGCGGTGCGACTCGAAGATCATCGCCTTCATGTGCTCCGTACCGACAAGGCTGAGCCGCGGCCGGTAGGAGCCGCGGTCGTTGCGGCGCGGGCTCGTGCCGATCGGGGGGCGCTGCGTCGAACTGATGAACTGCGTCGACATCGCGTAGCCGAGCATCCGCCCTGTTGTAAACGGTCCGATGGTGTCGCTCACGGTGCCGTCGAACGGCTGCGCGGTCGCCTTGTTCGACGGGCACGCCAAGACCTCTTGGTCCTGGTAGAACCGAAACTGCTCGGCCCGGGTCTCTTCGCCCGTGTCGCCAACACGCACCTCGTGCGCTTGGCCCGGGAGCTGATAGCCAGCCTGCTTGAGCAGCGGGCCGTACCAGTCCCACGACTGCACCGCGATGCCGTTGAACGTCGGCCGCGCACCCGTCATCTGGCCGGTGCGATTGATCGATGTGGCGTACGCCGCGCCCACCGCCTGCCACCCGCTGGTATTCACGGCGCCGGGCATCCATTCATCGTTGCTCAGTGTGTAAGCCGCTTGCATGTCGCCGAGTTGCTTCATCCGTGACATGCACACCACCGTCTGCGCCGCCTGCCGGGCCCCCGCCAACGCCGGCAGCAGGATCCCGACGAGCAACGAGATGATGCTGATGACCACCAGCAGTTCGATCAGGGTGAACGCCGATGCACATGAAGCACGGCGAGCGCGGGTGTCGGCCATCGGTGATTCTCCAGAGGACCAAGGCCGCCCGAACAGCGACCCATCACAGACCTCAATGAGCAGAAGCCTAGCGTTGAGGCGAGCCCGTTCTACGTGCGGCTGCCCTATCAAAAAACAAACCTGTTGAATCTTTCTTTGCCCCGCCGGGAACGAACTTGCACACTGCGCGGCGTCACCAGCTCGAGACCGTGCGTGTGCAAGATTCTCTTCCGAAGCCCAACAATCCGCGACGGGCGGCTCTCCACACCGCATCCTTTCGGGCGTGGGCCGGCTCCGCGGAAGCGGTGGGGGATGAGCCGGGAACCGGTGGGGTAAAACGGGCGGGGGAGACACGGAGGTCGGTTTGACCCGTGGACGATGTGTCCTCTCGCTTGCTCCCGTGTTCGCGGCACTCGCGCTGTTCACATGCTGCCCCAACATATCCCTTGCATCGCAGCAGGCCGATCCCGCCAACCGCACCTACGACGCCGCCAGTGGCCTTTTGCAACGCGGCCTCTATGACCTCGCCTTGTCCGAGTACGACGCGTTCCTCGAAGCGCAGCCGGAACACGAGCTGGCCCCTGCCGCTCGCTACGGCCGTGCGGTGTGCCTCGTCCGCTTGAATCGGCACGACGAGGCGCTGGGCGACCTCGATCGCCTGGCCGAGCGCGACGACTTCGAGTTCGCCGCCGAGGTCGCGTACCTCCAAGGCCACGCGCACGTCCGGGGCGGTCGCCACGCCGAGGCCGCGGCACGCTTTGGCGAACTGATCGAGCAATATCCCGATCACCCCACGGCGCCCGAGGCCCGCGCGCTCCGCGTCGAGGCGCTCTTCCGCGCGGGCAGCATGGCCGCCGCATCGGCATCGCTGCCCGAGCAAGCGACCACGCCGCGCGCTGTTTTCTTTGCCGCCATGGCCGACCTCGCGCTCGAACGGTTCGAGCCCGCCGCCGAGCGCTTCGCCCAAGTGCTCACCTCCGATGCCTCGGCCGACCTCGCGGATCGGGCCGCCCTCTTGCGGGCCCAAAGCCTCGATCGCGCCGGCAAGACTCAAGCAGCCGCGGACGCCTACCGCGCGTCCATCGCGCGTGAGGGCGCCTTCACCGCGCCCGCCCGCGTCGGCCTCGGGGAACTGCTCGAACGCATCGGCGATGCCGCGGGCGCCGTCGAAGCCCTCGGGCCGGTGCGCACCGCCGAAGGCGACCTCGGCCCGCGGGCCTCACTGGCGCTCGGGCGCCTCGCGCTCCGCGCGGGTGATCCCGCCGCCGCGGCTGAAGACTTCGAGCGCGCCCAACGCGCCGAGCCCTTCGCCGACGAAGCCTGTCTGTGGCGTGCCAAGGCGCTCCTCGCCGGCGGCGACGCGGACTCGGCGGCGCAGACGCTCCGACTCGGGCTCCGGCGAGACCCGTCGCAGAACGGCGTGCACCGCCCGGAGATGACCTACGACCTCGGCGTCGCGCTCTCCCGAGCGGGCGAGACCGAAGAAGCCGTCCGCGTCTTCGAGCGCTTCCCGCGCCGCTTCCCCGATCACGCCCTAATGCGTGACGCGCAATACGCCCTCGCGCTCGTGCATCACGCCGCGGGCGCGTACGACGAAGCCGAAAGCGCGATCGAGCGCCTTTTGCCCGTCGAAGAAACGGGCGCCGATGCCGCCACACCCGCGCCGGCCGACATCCGATTCCTGGCCGCAGAAAACGCCTTCCTGCTCAACGACCTCGCCACTGCACAAGTCCGACTGCGCGACTTCATGGAATCGCACGGCGACGACCCACGCGTGCCCGTCGCGTCGTTTCGGCTCGGGATCGCGCTGCACCGCTCGGGCAACTCGGACGAGGCGCAGCCGCTGCTGCTGTCCGCCGCCGCGCTTGCAGATGAGGACCCGGACGCCGCCGCAGCTATGACGCCCGCCTTCACCGCGCTCGCCGAGATCGCCTGGTCGCGGGAAGACTGGTCCGCCGCGGCCTCGTGGTACGACCGCGCCGCCGCATCGGCGAACTCGGCCGACCCCGCGGGTGCGTTGCTGCGTTCGGGTGTCGCGCTCGCCCGCGCCGGCGATCACGACGAAGCCGCCGAGCGATACCGCGCGTCTATCGATCTTGAACCCGAGGGACCCCACGCGGCCCACGCCCGTCTCGAACTCGGACGCAGCCTGCTTCGGCTGGACAACCTCGACGAAGCCGAAGCCTCGCTCGAACGGGTGACGACCGATGACCGATACGCCGCGCACGCGTGGCGTCTGCTCGCCGAGTTGGCCGAGCGTCGAGGGGACGACACGCTCGCGTCCGAACGCCTCGCCCGCGCCTCTGATGCCGCCTCGCCCGCGATGCTCGCGACCACCGAGCGCGAACGCGGCCACGCGCTGCTGCGCTCAGGTGATCCGGAAGCCGCGGCCGGCGCCTTTGCTTCGGCGGCGCTCGCGTCCGAGTCGGCCGAGGACCGCACCGCGGCCCGCGCCTGGCGCGCGATCGCTCTCGGCCGCGCCGGCCGCGCCAACGATGCCCTGCTCGCGATAGACGAACTCGATGAGGCGCATGGGGAGAGCCTGCCGACCGCCACGGCCCACGCGCTGGCGTACGAGCGTGCGCGGGCCCTCGCCGCGGTCGGCCGCGCCGATGAAGCCCAACGCGCATACGCCGATCTCGCCGCCGACCGAGCGTCGGGCGCGACCGGCGCGCACGCGGCGCTCGAACTGGCGGACCTGCGCGTCGCCGACGGCGACCACGAGGGCGCCCTGCGCGCGCTCGACCGAGTGATGACCGACACGCAAACGCCCGCTGCATTGCTGGAGCGCGCCGCGTACCGCGCGGGTGTCTCGGCGCGCACGCTGGGTGAGCACGCCCGCGCCGCCGAGGCGTTCGAGGTGTTCGCCCGCGAGACCACGACCAACGACGCCGCCCTGCTCGCCTCCGCCGCGTGGCAGCACGGTGACGTGCTCTCACAGATGGGCCAACACGGCGAGGCGTCGGAGCGATTCGGGTACGCCGCCGACACCGCGACCGACGACGAGGCCATCGCCGCATCGTTGCTGCGCCTGGGCGATGCGCACGCCGCGCGTTCGTCTTGGCGCGACAGCGAGCGCGCGTTCGCCCGGTTCATCGAGCGTTTCCCCGATCACCCGCTCGCGGTGCAAGCGCACTTCGGTCTGGGCTGGGCGCTCGAGCATCGCGGCGAGACCGAGAACGCGATCGCCGCGTACGAGCGCGCCGCCGCCGCGGGCGCCGGCCCGACCTCGGCGCGGGCGCAGTTTCAGATCGGCGAGTGTCTCTACGCCGCCGGGGCGTACGACGACGCGATCCGCGCGTTCCTCCGGACGGACATCCTGTTCGCGCACCCCGAGTGGGCCGCGGCCGCGCTCTACGAGGCGGGCCGCTGTTTCGAAGAAACCGGCCGCCCGAGCGAAGCCCGCGCCCAGTACGAAGCCGTCGCCGATCGCTTCGGCGAGACCGAATGGGCCGATCTCGCCGCCGGGCGCCTCGGCGCGCTCACCACTGTCATCCCCTGACCGCCCGAATCAACGCAAACTCCTTCACGCCACGCCCACCGAATCAAGAGACCCGCATGACCGACGCCATCGCCATCGCACTCGCCGCGCTCTCGCACGCCGCCACGCCTGTCCCCGCGGCCGCATCGGGCGACGTGCCCGCCGCCTCGGTCTGGTCGCTCATGCTCCAGGGCGGCGTGATGATGATTCCGCTGGCGGTGTGCTCGTTCGTCGTCGTCGCGGTCACGGCCGAGCGGTTGACCACGCTCCGCCGGGCGCGCGTCGCGCCGCGTTCCTTCGCCGCCGACCTCGACACACTGCTCGCTCGCGGCGCCGACGGCGTGCCCGATGCCCGTGTCCTCTGCGAGCGCAGCAACACCCCACTGTCGCGTATCGCCGACGCCGGCCTCCAGCGCGTCGGCCGTCCGCTCGAAGAGATCGAACGCCACATGACCGCCGCCGGCGAGCACGAGTTGTTCGACCTGCGCAAACGCATGCGTGCACTCTCCGTCGTTGCTTCCGCGGCGCCGCTGCTGGGGCTCATCGGCACGATCTTCGGCATGATCCGCGCGTTCCGCAGTGTCGCCGCTTCCGGCGAGGCGCTCGGCCGCACGGAGGTCCTCGCCGAAGGCATCTACGAAGCGCTCATCACCACCGCGGCGGGCCTGCTCGTCGCCGTGCCGGCGCTTATGGCGTACCACTGGCTGAGCGGCAAGATCGAGCGGCTGACGCGCGAACTCGACCGCGTCTGTGTCCCGCTCGCCGAGCGCCTCGCGTCGTTCGCGCCCAACGCGAAGCGCGGCCACGCAGCGCCGCCCGAGATCCTGCACGCCGAGTCGAAGACCGACGCCCATTCCGAGACCCAGCCCGCCGCGTCCGCCGGCGCCATGGCATAACCGGAGCCCCTGATGATCATCGGCTCCGCCCGCCCATCCGAAGGCCCGCCCACGATCGAGCTCACGCCCGTCATCGACGTGGTTTTCCTGCTGCTCATCTTCTTTCTGGTTGCAACAACGTTCCACCGCACGGAGCGCGAGCTCAAGATCGCCCTGCCTGAAGCGCAAACCGGCGGGCCGATCAGCCTGGCCCTGCGCGAGATCGTTATCAACGTGCGGTCCGATGGCTCGGTCGTCGTCGACGGCCGCGACGTCGACGACGCGGGCCTGCGCACGATCGTCTCCGATGCCGTCGCCCGGAACCCCGATCAGAAAGTAACCGTCCGCGGCGACCGCTCCGCGGCGTACGAGTACGTTGTGCGCGTGCTCGACGCCTGCAAGGCCTCGGGCATCCAAGAACCCTATCTCGATACCGTTCCCGCCGGCTGAGCGCGCCACCTACATGCAAGTCTCACGCGAGCAATCACGAACACTGCTCACCGTCGCCGTCGCGGCGGTCGCGGTTATCAGCGCGTTCGTGTCCGCGGCGTGGTTCCTCCGCGGCTCCGGCTCCGAGGTGCTCACCGACGGCGGCGCCCTCGTCACGCCCGCCGAAGCCGCCGCGCCGCGTTCCGTGCTCTGGAACGATCCGACCCGCCTGCCCGCATCGATCAACACTCCCGCGCCCGAAACCTCAGCGGCGTTCTCATCGCCGGCTGCGAGCGATGCCGACTTCATGATCTTCTCGCGCGGCGCCCCGGGCTCGGGCGCCGATCTCTACATCGCACGCCGACAGGGCCGAACCTGGGCGCCCGCCCAGCCCTTCGAGCCCGCCAACTCTAACGCCGACGAGATCGACCCCGCCATCGCGCCCGACGGCTCGGCCGTCTACTTCGCCAGCGATCGTGCCGGAGGCCTCGGCGGTTACGACCTCTACCGGGTCCTCCGATCGGGCGACGGATGGTCGTCGCCCGAGCCCCTCGGCGCCGATATCAACTCTCCGCTGCACGACACCGCGCCCGCGCTCACGCCCGACGGCGCCACGATCTATTTCGCCAGCAACCGCGCCGCTCAAGGCGAGCCCGATGGGCTCGTCGGCGCCGAGCGTTTCCGCAGGCCGTTCAATCTCTTCAGCGTCCGGCTCGCAGGAGATGCAAACGCCGAGCGCGTTGCGTTGTCGGCAAGCGAAACCGATACCGAGGCGCACCACACCGATCCCGCGATCAGCCCCGCGGGCGACTTCCTCTACTTCGCGTCGAACCGCGCGCACATCGACCGCGATCCGAGCCGCACCGACCTCGATCTCTACCGCGTCCGCCTAGCCGATGGCGCCCCGTCCGAGGTCGTCGAACGGCTCACGGGCGAGGTCAACACCCTCGGCGCCGAGCGCGGGCCGACCATCGGCATGGAGGGCTTCGAACTCCGCTTCTCGTCCGATCGTTCCGGGCAATCCGATCTGTACCGAGCGGTCTCGCGTGAGGTCTACCGCGATCTCATCGTCGAACGGGCGGCCATGGATTGGGCGGCGCTCTGGAACGCCGCGTGGCCTTGGCTTCTCACCCTCCTCATCGCGATGCTCCTGCTCTGGTTCCTGTCGCGGCTGATGCGAGAGGTGCAGTGGATCGGCGCCAAACGCGCGATCGGGCTGATGACCTGGTGTGCGCTCCTCTCGGTCGTGGTTCACGCGGCGCTCGCGCTGCTTTTCGCCGTCATTCAGGTGACGGCCAGCACGGGCGCCCAGGACCGCGGCGCCGGGCCGACACGCGTCATCATGTCGCGTTCCGCCGGCGGTGGGGGGGTCGCTGCTCAGGTCCGCGCCGCGCTCACCGATGCCTCGCTCGCCGCGGCCGCCGCCGAGCAGGCGCGTGCCGAACTCTCCCGCACATCCGAAGCCTCGCAATCACCCGTGTCGCCCGCACCCAGCGCGACGCCGGCGCCCGCGCTCACTTCGGAACTCGCCTCGGCTTCGCCGAACTCCGCCGCCCGTCCCATGCAGTCCGCCGCGCCGGCGCCCGTCGCGGTCGAGATGCCGGCGTCGAGCACCCGCGCCGCGGCCTCGGTCCGTGCGCCCGACGCGGCCCAGCCCGCCCGATCGGACGAAGCCCCACGCTCGGCGCCCGTCGCGAGCGCCGCCGGAGCGCCCGCCGCCACGCTCACCGAAGCTGCGGGCGCCACGAGCGAGACCGCCGCATCGCCGCTCGCGCCCGCGGATGCCGCCGGCGTGTCGCGACCGATCGCGTTCGATGGACCCGTTGTCGCCCAAGCCTCTCGTGAGGGCGCTGCCGCCACGCCGTTGGAAGTGGCCGCCGCGACGGACGGCATCGCTTCCGCGCCCGCCGCGAGCAACGACCTGCGCACACCCGTGCCCAACGCAGGCGACGCAACAGGCGATGCCCAACTCGCCGAAGCTGTGACCGACGGCCCCCCGTCGGCAGAGTTCGCGCTCTCGCAAGTTGCCTGGACCGGCCCGGCGGCCGAAACCGGCGGGGCCGAAAGTCGGGAGGTCCCGCTCGCGCCCAATCCGTCGGCGGACACCGGCTCGCAATCCTCACGCGTCGCAATGGATCTGGGCGCCGCGCCCCCGAGCGCGCCATCACGCCGGCCCGCAACCGGCCTCGCGGTCAACGCCCCCGCGGCCGCGACCGCTCTGACGGCGCTCGCGCTCCCCGGTGTCGCCGATGCGACCGATGGCTCTGATGAGACAGTCCAGTCCGAGGGCCAAGCCGAAGCGCCCATCGCCCGGTTTGAAGGTGCACATCTCAACGCCTCGGGCGACCCTGCCCGGCCGGAGCCCAACGCCGGCCCGCTCGGCGTGATCGCCGAAGCCGAGCCCGCGCCCGCCGAGCGTACACTCGATGTCAACGAGCTCGGTTCCGACTTCGGCGCCGATGCGGGTGGCGCTGCCTCCGCGCCGATGCCCGCCGCGATGGCCTTGCCAGAGCTCTCGCTCGCCGCGCCCGCGCTCTCCGCGTTGGCCACGCCCTCGCTCAGCCCGCCTGTGCTGCCCGAGTTCGAGTTCAGCGGCTTGGTCCTCGACGCCGAAACGCGCGAGCCGTTGCAGGGCGCCGTGGTCCGGCTCGATCTCGACGAGGATCCCATCGAGGTCATCACCGACGCCACCGGCGCGTTCGTGCTTCGGCCCGAGAGCGTGCCCGACCACGCCGCGATCACCGCCTCGCTCGACGGCTACGCCACGGCCGCGGGCGATGTCCCCGAAGAGGCCTTCCGCGCACGCTCGTCGGGCGTCCTGCTGCTCGAGCGTGTGGACCCCGACATCATCGCGCTCGAAGACGAGCCCGAGGTTCATCACCTCGGCGACGATCGATTCTCCGGCCGCGTGAACAGCCAGTTCCAGAAACAAAGCTCCGGGTTGACCTACCGCGCTGCGTTCGAAGTCCCCGCCGAAACACTCGGCGAAGACGCCGAAGGCCGACCCGTGATCCGCGCCGAGCTGCGCGGGCTGGCCAAGGGCGCGCAGCTGCGCAATGAGATCTGGCTCAATGGGCGCCGCCTCCGCGCGACACTCAGCGACGCGCCGCCCGACGGCAGCTTCGGCCCGTTCGCGGTCGATCTGCCCGTCGACGAGCTCCGCCCCGGGGGCAACACGCTCCGCATCGTCAGCGTGCGCCAGGCCAACACCGACCACGACGACTTCGAGTTCGTCAACCTCGAACTGGTGCTCGTCCGGCCCGAAGCGGACGACCGCGGCGCCCGCGACCGCAGACCACGCTCGGGCTCGCTGTAAGCCGAGTTCTCAACGAACTGCCCTACCAGGGATCCTTGTGCAGGCACACCCGCCCGGTCCGCACGACAAAGTCCTGATGGAACGCGGCCGCGGGATAGAACAGGCTCTTGACCGGCTCGACCTGCGTCACGATCGGCTTGCTGAATCGGCCCGACGCACGCAGCTCTTGCATGTACGCCTCCGCTTCGGCTTTCTGCACATCATTGACGTACCAGACGCCCGATCGGTATTCCGTCCCGAAGTCGGGGCCCTGCCGGTTGAGCTGCGTCGGGTCGTGCATCACAAAGTGCGCTTCGAGCAGTCGGCGGTACGAGATCCGCGACGGGTCGTACACCACGCGCACCGTCTCGGCGTGGCCGAGGTCCTTGAGCTGCGCGCCTTCGGGCGCCAGCTTCGGATCGGTCCCCTGCATGAACCCGCTCACGACATCCAGCACGCCGTCGCCGCGCTCGAACTGGTACTCCACGCCCCAGAAGCATCCGCCCGCGAAGAACGCGACCTCGGTCTCGACCGGTCGGCTGCGCTCGGGGATCGGCTCGCCCTTCTCAATAAAGACGAGCGACGCCGAGTTCACGCAGTGCCGATCGCCCGAGGGCTTGGGCCCGTCATCGAAGACATGCCCCAGGTGCGAATCGCACCGCACACACGTGATCTCCGTGCGCACCATGCCGTACGACAGGTCCGCCCGCTCGCCCACGTGCGCCGCGTCCACCGGTTGGAAAAAGCTGGGCCAGCCCGTGCCCGAGTCGAACTTGTGCTCGCTGCTGAACAGCGGCAAGCCGCAGACGACGCACGCATAGAAGCCGTCCTTCTTGTTATCGAGCAGCGTGCCGCAGAACGCCGGCTCCGTGCCCGCTTTCTGCGTGATCCGGTAGATCTCCTCGTCCAACGTCGAGGCCAGCAACGCAACCTGTTCCCGCGGCAACGGCGTGATGTTGTACCCCGCGTCGCTGTAGATCGCCCGTCCTGCATTCGTCGCGTCGGCATCCACCGACACCACCCGCGGAGCGCCCTCGGTGAGTGCCTTCGGAGCCAACACCGCCCGGGCCGTCATCGCCCCGATACCCGCGGCCAGAACAAACGCGATCGCCTTGATCATCATGATTGAGACTCCCCAAATCGGTCTGGCGGGCCACCCCGTAGACGCGCGGCCCGACCACCCGCCGACACCCGCCCGGGATCATCCAGCCTGCAATCCATCCTCCGGCCGAGCCAACCTATTCCGCCTTGGATGCACAGCGGTCCCTTCGCACGGGATCGGCCGGCGGATCACGCGTTCGTCACGACACTCGATGCACAGCTCGATGCACAGACCGTCGGTTAGCTCTTCTTCTCTTCGGCCGCGGTGGATTCCATTTCCCGAGCCTCGGCCTCGAGTTCCAGGGCTTTGGCTTCCAGTTCGGCGCACTCGTCGTCGATCGCGGTCTTGCGCGTTTCGTCGGCGCTGCCACGCTCCACACCCAGCGCCTTGATTTTGGCCCGCAACGCGTCGGCCTCGATCCGCAGCCCGCCCAGCCGCTCGGCTTCGTCCGCTTTGTCGAAGACGATCGCCTCCGGCTCGGCGCTGCTCGGTCGCTTCCGCCGCCCACCGCCGGTGGGGATGACCGGGTCCGGCGTGGGCCGTTGATTCATAAACGACGGGCTGACGATCTCCACCCCGGCGCCGTGCAGCGTGTCGAGCACCGAGGCCCGCAGCGCCGACCGCGCCGAGATCAGCTTCTTCACATCGCCCAGGAACCCGCACACCCGGTACGTCACACTGAAATCGCCCAGCGCGAGAACTTGCACGTACGGCTCAACAAGCCCCGAAGCCGAAGCCGCCCGCACGAGCAACGGCTCCATATCCCCGTGCGCCAGGTCATAACCCAGGCTCAACTCGCAAGACACGATCGTCCCGCTCTGCCGCACTACGCGCACCGGCTGTGTGATCATGTACGCGTTGGGCAGCGTGACGAGGTCGCGGTCTTCGGTCTGGATCTCGACATGAAACAGCCCGCGCTCCGAGACACGCCCGAACGACTCGCCCACACGCACAAAGTCCCCGTTGCGAAAGGAACGCACCCTCCCGAGCATCAGCCCGGCCATGAAGTTCGCCGCGATCGTCGTCGAACTGAGCGTGATCAACGCCGTGCCCGCGAGCGCGAGCAACTGCAAGATGCCCAGCCTCGCCGACATCTCGATCGGCAGCCGCAGCACCGCGATCAGCACAGCCGCGAGCGTCAGCCCGAGCATGACAAACCGGCGCCGCGTCATCTGCGCTCGGTTCAGCTTGGGTCGAACTAACAGGACCCAGTTGAGCGCCAGCAACGCCGCGAGCAGCGCCACGACCGCGATCGCCCACCACGCGACACCGGTGAGCGACAACGCATCGGTCAGCCGCTCGGGTTGCGCTGCACTGCTCGTAGGTGCTGCCATCCATGGATGCTACCCAACCCGAGACAGCGCTACATCCGCGGGCACACCGCATGCAAAAAGCAGCGGACGCCTCCAGGGAGACGTCCGCTGCCAATGCTCAGCATGTTCTCAGCGGTCGGATCGGCCCGATCAGCGACGACGCCGGACCGCCGCCAGCCCGCCGAGGCCCAGCATCGCGAGCGACGCCGGCGCCGGGATGTTCGTGAAGACGTTCAGCACGATCTCACCGCCGATATCGGCGCCCGTGCTCACGGCATCAAAGCTCGACGCGTTGAAGTCCACGTTGAACTCGCCGACCGCCAGGAAGTACAAGCCCGGCGCCAAGAGACCGTCCTGACCGGCCGCTGCGGCCGCGCCGTTCTCGTCCAGATCGGCCCGGCCCGACCCGCTGCCGAAGCTCAACAGGCTCGCGGTGGCGAAGGCCCCGTCGTCGTCGCTCGAGATCAGATCACCCGCTGCGTCGTACAGGCCGATTTCCGTATCGAGGTTGCCGGCGCCAAGAAGGTCGACCGTGGTCAGCTCGAGGAAAACGCTCGCATTGATTTCCTGTGCCAGCTCGAAGCTGACTCAAGCGACTTCGTTCGGTGCGATCGTGAAGATCGCATCGGTGTCGCTCGTGATCGTGCCAAGATCCGCCACCGTCGCCGGCTGAGCCAATGCAACAGCACCCGCGGCCGCGACCGCGCCAATCGCTACAAACTTCATGTCGGGTTTCCTTTCTTCCCGTGCCCGATTCTTCCGTACTGGATCTCTCGGGCGATCTCCTCAAACTACCTTCTCGGATCTCTCAGTTGCTGATCGCATCGCGGTCTCGATCTCCGCGAGCGAACCAGTGAGCCGAGCGACCAAACGCCCGGCGTGGTCAGAATAAACGGACCGCGAAGCCCAAACAAAAAAAAGTTGAATCGCGTTGGACAGTCTTCGGAACCGAGCGGGGTCGGGGCTTGGCGTCCTCCCGGGTCGTGATTCAGAAAAGAGCATCGACCCAAAACGACAGCACGCCGCGGGCCTTCTGCCCGCGGCGTGCGTGAGTGGAGACGATCGGGCTCGAACCGACGACCTCTTCCATGCCATGGAAGCGCTCTACCAGACTGAGCTACGTCCCCTTATCCAACTCTGACCTGTCATCGGAAGAATCCGGGCGAGGGTCATCGTAGAGCCGGGCCATCGGCGGTCAAGGACGGAATCTCGCCTCCCTGCGCCGTCGATCGGGCACTCCCGGGTCGCTTACCGGTCGTTCACCCGGGGCTGCGGGGCGTTCAGGGCCCGCCCGCACGCCTCGATCACCCGTTCCACCTCGATCCGGTCGATACGGTGCCGATCCGGGTCGTCGTTGGCCAGTTCGCTCTCGCCGATGGTCGGGTCGGCCAGCACCATCACCTCGGGCGCCCCGGGCCGGGTCGGCACGGTCGTCCAGCGGTGGTCCGTCGGGCCAAAGAGCGTCACCACCGGGGTCGCCAGGGCCACCGCGACGTGCCTCGGGCCCGTGTCGTTGGTTACCAGCAAGGCCGCAGAGCCCAGCACCGGCTTGAGACCCCGCAGGGTCAGTCCCAGCCCGACGAGCGATCGGCACGCCGATCCGTCCAGCCCCGCCGCCGAGACCACCGCGTCGCACACGTCCCGCTCGCTCGGCCCCCCCGAGACCAACACCCGCAGCCCGTGCTCTTGATGCAGCCACGCTGCCAACGCGCCAAAGCGTTCCGCCGGCCAACGCTTCTCGTCCTTGCTCCCCCCCGGCACAAGCACCGCGTACGGCTCTGCCGCCCACTCGGCGCCCAGAGCAGCGGCGCACTCCTCGCGGTCGCGGTCGGTCACCGCCAGCGTCATCCACGCGTCGTCCGGGCGGTTCGGCTCGGCGCCACGCACAAAGTGGTTCGCCAGGGTCCAGTAGTACTCCACCGCCGGCACCGGGGCCCACGACCCGTCCGCCCGCTTCGGCGGCGTGATCCCGTCCGAGATCAACGGCCCCCGCGCATCGCGTCGGTACCCAACCCGCCGATCGATCCCCGCGACGCGCGTGATCAACGCCGTGCTGAACGCGTTCGAAAGCAGCAACGCCGAGTCATACCGCTCGGGTCGCAGCCGAAACCCCGTCATCTTCGGCCCGAGCACACCCGTCGAGCGACGCAAATGCACCCGGTCAAACACGCCCAGCCCGTCGAACAACGCCTCCGGTCCGGGCTTGAACAACCCGCCGATCGTCGTCTCGGGCAAAGCCTCACGCAGCATCCGCAACGCGGGCGTCGCCATCACCGCGTCACCGATCCAGGTCGGCATCGCGATCAACAACCGCTCGGGCGGCTCAAAGGTCACGCCGGCGCCTTTCGGCCGGCCCGACGTTCTTTGTGCGCGCGTAGCACGAGGGCGGTCGCCGCGACCAGATCGGGGATCTCGGCGTCGGGGCCGATGCGCAGGCAACGCGCTGGGTCCAGCCCCGCCGCCACGCCCGCCTCGGCGTCCCGGTCCATGTCCCCGATCATCCAACTCGACGACAGATCCAGACCCAGTTCCACAGCCGCGGCCAGCAGCATCCCCCCCGCCGGCTTGCGCCAGGGATGCTCGACGTTGAACGGCTCGACCCGCCCGCGCGGGTGGTGCGGCGCCGCGTAGACCCCTTCGAGCAGTGGCGAGCCGTCCGTATCGACAAAGAACGTCCGCATCCGGTCGTGCGTCGCGTACACCTCCGCCAGCACGCCGCCGCCCCGCGCGACCAGGCCTTGGTTGGTGATCACGACGACCGCGTACCCCGCCGACTTCAGGTCGCGGCAGGCTTCCACCGCGCCGTCGAGCGGGCGGACCCAATCCGGATTGCACAGATCCCCCGCGACGATCGCCGAGCCCTCGGGCACGAGCGACCAGTCGAGGGCGCCGTTGACGATCAGGGTGTCATCGCGATCGACGAATACTGCGGGGCGCATGGCCGGATGCTACGGCGCCCACCGCACAGGACACAGGCGGCCTCAGCCCGACGCCGGGCGATCTCCGCCCGCGTCGGTGTCTGCTTCGGGCTTTGACTCGGGATCCGCCACGTCCTGCGTGTTCGACGGGTACCGCTCGAATCGGCACAGACCCGCACGCAGCGCGATGTTGGCCAACTCGATCCGAGACTTCACGCCCAGCTTCTGGCCGATCTGGTGCCGATGCCACTCGATCGTCTTGACGCTCCGGCCGAGCACCTCGGCGATCTGGGCCGAGCTGAGCCCCTCCCCGATCAGGCCGAGGATCTCGCTTTCCCGCTGTGTCATGACGCTCAAGGGCCCCATGTCCGCGTTCGCCGGCTCGACGACCTCGATGCCCTGATCGAGCCCCCAGTCCCGCGGCATCAGGTCCGCGACATCGCGCGAGACGACCAGCACGAAAGTCAGCTCGGAATAGACCAAAGGCCGCAGTACCGCACGCAGCCGGGCGCCCTTATGGGTGGTCTCCACGACCAACGGCCGGCGCGTCTGGGCGACGCGGTGCACCAGCGCGATCCACTCGCCGCCGACCAGGTCGCCCACCATCTCGGTCAGCGTCCGCCCCGCGACGCGGTGGTGCTCGCGCGTGCGGTATCTGCGGTCGGCTTCGTCGTTCGCGTACAGCACCTTGCCGGCGGTGTCGAGGATCATCACCCGCCCGGCCGTGTCGCGCGTGATCGCGTCCCACAGCACCCGCGGGTTCGCCAGGCCGATCGTCTCCGGGTTGACCATGTCGGGTTCGGTCATGTTGCTCGCGATCGTTCGGGTTCGGTTCTCAGTGGCTGCGCGGATTAGGTTGGTGGTCGTCGGGGCTAGAACGGGTTCTGTCATTCGGGATTCCTACGCCGGCAACTATGGATCGGATTCTGACTCTAGAGCGATTCGCGCAGCACACCTAAAGAAACCGCGTGCTCGACCAAGAGACGCGGCTCCGCCGCACACATCCTTGTTGTCGAGGGCATGGGTGTACAAACCCAAGCCTCCTCCCTCGCTGGAAGAATAGGCAATCTGCGCCCCCGCGGTCGCGCATCGAAGGCACAATCACAGGCAAAAAACCGATCTTTCGCCCTCCGCACGCCCATGCATCGGCCGGCAACCTGACATGAGAAAGGGCGGTCAAGCGCGCATTCGCTCGGCCGCCCTCGGACGCACGCTGTGCATATTTGCGGCCTGATCAGGCGATCGTGACCGACTCGTCGAGGTACACGTCTTGGATCGCGTGCAGCAGCGACGCGCCCTCGCCCATCGGTCGTTGGAACGCCTTTCGGCCCGAGATCAGGCCCATGCCGCCGGCACGCTTGTTGATCACCGCGGTCTTCACCGCAGCCGCCAAGTCGCCCGCGCCCTTGCTCTCCCCGCCCGAGTTGATCAGCGGGATGCGGCCCATGTACCCGTTGGCGATCTGGTATCGGCACAGATCGATCCCGTGCCCGCCTTGGCCCTTCTCGTCCGAGCCCGACAGCTCCGTGTACACCTCGGTGCGGAACTTGCCGTAGCTCGAGCCGCCCGAGTTCAGCGCCGAGTACCCGCCGTTGTTCGTCGGAAGCTTCTGCTTGAGGATGTCCGCCTCGATCGTCGCGCCCAGGTGGTTGGCCTGACCCGTCAGGTCGGCCGAGCTGTGGTAGTCGGTGCCGTCGACCTTGAACGCGTCGTTGCGGATGTAGCACCACAGCACTGTGACCATGCCGAGCTGGTGGGCGTGGTGGAACATCTCGCTGACGTACTCGATCTGCCGGCGGCTGTCCTCGCTGCCGAAGTAGATCGTCGCGCCGACCGCGATCGCGCCCATCTCATACGCCTGGGTGATGTTCCCGAACGCCGTCTGCGTGTGGATGTTGGGGTAGGTCAGCAGCTCGTTGTGGTTGAACTTGACCAGGAACGGAATCTTGTGCGCGTACTTCCGCGCCACCGAGCCCAGCACGCCGAAGGTCGAGCAGACCGCGTTGCAGCCCCCGTCGATCGCGAGCTGGACGATGTTCTCCGGGTCGAAGTAGGCCGGGTTGGGCGCGAAGCTCGCGCCGGCGGAGTGCTCGATCCCTTGGTCCACCGGCAGGATCGAGACGTAGCCCGTGCCCGCGAGACGGCCCGTGTTCAGGATCTGCTGGAAGTTCCGCAGCACGGCCGGCGTGCGGTCGCTCTGAGAGACCACCCGGTCGATGAAATCGGCCCCGGGCAGGTGCAACGCGTTGCGGCTGATCGTCGCGGATTCGTGGTTCAGCAGGCCGTCGGCTTCGGAGCCGAGGATCTCGCGGACGTTCGTGTTCGGGGTCGCAGGCATCGCGGTCTCTCCAAAAATAGGGTTCGTCAGCACCATGCTAGGAAGCCGACCGCCCCCGAGAGCCCGCAGAAATCTCCCGATCCGCTCGCAACGCCCGCGTTTGAGGGTCTAGTTCAACGGGAGCACGCCTATGCCCTTCTGCAGATCAACAGCCACGTGCGCTCTCTGTGCGCTCGCCTCGAACGCGCTGGCAACGTCCGCGCTCGCAACCCAGCTCGAGCCCGAGCCCCGGTCCATCCTCTTCTACGGCAACAGCTTCAGCCAGAGCGGCCCGGGCGTGGACGACCTTGTCCAAGACCTCGCCGTCGCCGCCGGGCACGCCGAGCCCTATGTCTTCGGCCTCTTCGTCGGCGGGAAAGACCTCCGCTGGCACTACTCCAACGCCACCAGCATCATCGATTCCCAGATCCCTGAAGGCCAAGCCTGGGACCACCTCGTCCTGCAAGGCCACAGCCTCCGCCCGACCACCCACCCCACGGAGGGCGACCGGGACCGCTTCCGCACGTCCGCGCTGGGCTTGTTCGAGGCGATGCTCGACCACAGCCTCGAGGCCGACGTGACGTTGTTCGAAACCTGGGCCCGCGCCCCGGGGCACGCCTTCTACCCCGACATCTGGCCCGAGCCGGCCGCCATGCAGGCCGAACTGCGCGCGGGCTACGCGCAGGCCGCGGCGGACCTCCGCGCCATCGGCTCGGCCGAGGTCGCGCCCGTCGGCTCCGCCTTCGAGCAGGCCGGGTTCGACCCGGGGCTCTACGCCGACGACCTCTGGCACGCCCGCAACAAGGGCGCCCTGCTCATCGGTCTCACGCTCTACGGCTCGATCTACGACGACCCCACCCTGGCCGATTTGAACCCCATCCAACTGGCCGATCTCGCCGCCGACCTCGGCCTCGACCCGGCCGACACCGCCGAGGTCCTCGCCGCCGCCGAAGCCGCGATGATTCCCACCCCCGCGGGCGTGCTCGCGCTGCTCGGCGGGGTGCTGCTGGTGACCGGTCGGCGTCGGTGAGTTGACCGGGGTCACACCGGGCAAAATGCGTGCCGCCGAGGCCCGCGACCTACACTCCGCGTTCGATCGATACGAGCATCGAGAGAAGCCATCGATCCGGCGGAATCGGGCCGCACGCCATCAATCGGGCGTTTGGTCGGAGTCTCCAAGCCGCGATCCGGAGTGACCATGACCGGCGGATCCCCCAAGCCCATCGCGAATCTGAGTCCCGCCCGCTGGGACCGCTACGCCCCGGTCATCGTCTCGGCCAACCCGGCGCACGCGACCCCCGAGGAGCACGCCTTCTGGGAGGGCGTCGCCGCACGGGCCGCGCAGCGCGGCTGGCGCCTCGTGGAACTCGCCGCCCGCAAGATCCCCGGCACCGAAGCGGGCGAGGTCTTCTGCGTCCCCGCCCGCCTGCACGACATGGCCGCCAAGATGCGAAACCTCGCGCCGGTCGGGACCTCCGAAGGCTTGCCTTGGGTCGGCGTCGATGAACTGCTCCGCATGGACGAGTGGGAGCACCGCCGCTGGCGCACCGCCCACCGCGACCCGGCCAGCTACCGCGGGCTCTGTCGGCTCGCGTGGCATGTTGACAGCGCCGTGCGCGCGCTCCGCCCCGCGGTCGTCCTCACGACCAACAAAATCGACCACGGCGTGGCCCTGCCACGGGCCGCCGGCCTCCACTACGGCTGCGCCACCCACCTCGTCGAACGCTCCCCGCTCGATTCGATCTGGCTCGAACCCGATGGCATCTTCCGCGAGTCCCGCATCTGGACCGACTGGCCCCGCGCCGCCGAGTCATCGACGAAACGGCTCGACCAGTGGCGCCGCATCGGGCGCGCGCACGCCGAGCGCCTCGCCGCCGATCCCTTCGGCTTCCGCAAAGAGGAGGCCAACCGCGAGGACCCGCTCGCCGCGCTGCGCGACCTGCCCCGTCCCTGGGTCTTCTGCCCGATGGACAACGTGCTCTGGACCGGCTGGGAGCAGGCCGGCCATCCGCAGGGCGTGCTCGACCACGCTATCTGGCCAGGGCCGGACGAAGCGCTCGCCGATGTCGCGGGCATCGTCCGCTCCATGGGCGGCACGCTGATCGTCAAGAACCACCCGTCGTGTCTTGCGATCGACGCCGACCGCGTGCCCGAGGGCGCGGTCTACGCCGACGGCGACCTGAGCGCCCTCATCCAGGCCGCCGACGCCGTCGCCTGCTTCAACACCAAGGTCGCCTTCCCGGCGCTGGCCGCGGGCAAGCCGGTCGTGACGCTCGCGCACAACCCCGTCGCCGCGGCCGGCGTGACCGAGCACGCGGTCGAGGCGGGCGCGGTCGAGCCCGCCATCCGCCGCGCGCTCTCAAACGGCCTGACTGAAGACCGCAAGGCCCGCTTCGAGACCTTCCTCGGCTGGATGGAGACCGAGTTCTTCTACCGCTGCGAAGAGCCCGGACCGAACGACGGGCACGACCGCGGGCCCGCCAAGTTCTGCGACGACCTCATCGCCGACGCCGAACGGCGCCTGCCCGTCGACCCAACCCGCGACGCGGCGCCCGCGCTCGAACTCATCGCCAAGCTCACCGCGGGCGATCGCACCGCCGAGTACCCGGGCGCCGAGCCCAAGCCCGCGCCCGCCAAATCCCACGCGTCCGGCCGCGACCGCGGGGCGATCCGCGTCGGGTACGACGTCAACCGCCTCGCCGATCTGGGCGCGCGGTTCAGCGGCATCTCCCGCTACACGCGCGAGGTCGGCGTCGAGCTGTCACGCGAGCGCGATCTTGAGATCGTCCCGACCATCAACTGCATGAACGGCCGCGCTGAGGGCGAGCGGCGGATCGTCGCCGACGCCGTGCGCGCCGACGTCGGCGCCGCGCCCCGCTTCGGCGGCAAGCTCGAACAGTTCCTCCTGCCCGGCGAGCGCCCGTGGCAGGTCTTCCACACGCCCTTCGGCCCGATGCCCGGCGTCCATGTCACCGGCCGATGCGCGCGCATTACCACCGTGCACGACTGCCTGCACGTCAAGTTCCCCGAGCTGTTCCCCAAGCCGGGCGAGACGCCCGCGATCCAGCGCACGCTCGACGCGATCGACCCGGCGACCGACTACGTCATCTGCGTCTCCGAGGCGACCCGCCGCGACCTGCTCGAACTCGTACCGATCGACCCCGAGCGCGTCGCGGTCATTATGGAAGCCGCCGACGAGCTGTACTTCGGCGCCGAGCCGGGTTGGGCCGACGCGGTCCGCGAAGCGAACGGTCTCGAGTGCGGCCGCTACTTCGTCGGCCTGTGCCAAGACGACCCGCGCAAGAACCTCGACGTGCTCTTCGCCGCCATCGCCCGCGCTCGCACGGAGGGCGCGCTCGACGGGCTCACGTTCGTCGCTGTCTGCGGCCCGCGCCACGCCGCGCCGGTCGCCGCCGGACTCAAAGCCGCCGGCCTCCCGCCCGAGAGCTACCGCGTGCTCGCGGGCCTCGAAGACCGCGAGGTCGCCGGGCTATACGCGGGCGCCTCGTTCTCGGTGTACGTGCCCTTGTACGAAGGCTTCGGCCTGCCGCCGCTCGAATCCATGGCCGCCGGCTGCCCGGTGATCGTCAGCGCCACGAGTTCCTTGCCCGAAGTGGTGGGGGATGCCGGCTTGTACGCCAACCCGCGTGCCGTCGGCTCGGTGACGGCCCAGCTCCGCACGATGGCGACCGCGACCACGCTGCGCGACCGCTTGCGCGAAGCCGGCCGGGCCCGGGCCCGCCGGTTCTCGTGGCGTGAGACCGCGCGGCAGACGGCCGCGTTCTACCGCTTTGCGCTCGACCGCGAGCAGCGTCTGGCGCTCGGCGAAACGCCGCGGACCATCCGGGGCGAACCCGTGCCCCAACCGGCGCTCGCCGCGCACGAACCGCGTCCGCCCGCCGCGCAGCGCGCCAAGGCGTGGACCCGGCAGATCACCGCGTGGTGGCGCACCGCTTCGGGCAAGGCGATCTTGCTCTGGGCCGGCGTGCTCGCGCTCGCGCTCGCGGGCGCGCCCGTCGCCGCGGCGATTTGGGGCAGCGCGCCCTGGTGGATCGCGGCGCCGCTGGCGCTCCTGGGCGCCGCCGCCGCCGCGATCGCGGCCTGGATCATCCCCTACCTCACGCTGCGTGTGCAGCACGATCTCCGCCGGGACGACCTGGCGCCCGCATTCGTCGGGCTACGCACCGAGTTCGGCGGCCTCGTCTCGCGCGAACACGAACGCATCGGCCGCCGATTCACGGAGCTCACCGCCCGTCATAAGGCCGAGAACGAACACGCGCGGTCGGCGCTGGCCAAGCTGCGCGATCAGGAGAAGTCGGGCCGAGCCGCGGTGAAGGCCGAGCTTGCAACGCTCGACGAGCGCACCTCATCCACCGCCCAGACGCTCGAACAGCAGCGCGAAGCCACCGAGCACGCGCGGGCGAACGCCGAGCGCGCCACCGAACTCGCCACGGCCCGGCTCGAACGCCAGATGGCCGATGCCGAGTCGCTGCGACGCGAGCTGCGTGACGCCGCCGCGGCGATCGCGACGCAACAGGCCGCGGCCGAGCGGCGCCACGACGAGCACCTCCGCGACGTGACCGACCGCTCCCGCCGCGAGGTGGACCGCGCGACCAAGGCCGCCGCGGCCGCGGAACGTCGAGCCGCGGACCTCGAGCGCAAGCTCGCGGAGTTGACCACGAAGATCGATCAGACCGCGGACGTCGCGGCCCGGCGTGTGCGCTCCGAGCGCGCCGCCCGCCTCGCCGACGCCGCCCGCGCCGCCGCCAGTTCCCAAGCTCAATCCCGCCCCGACCGGCTGATGGTGGTGCTCAGCCCGCAGCGAGCCGGGAGCACGTGGCTGATGGACGCGCTGCGTGCGCACCCTTCGATGTCGCTCTGGCCGACCGCGTGGTTCTACTCCGGTCTCGGGCTCAAGCCCATGAACCGGTACCCCGCGGGGCTGGCGCGCACCACCGAGGGCGCGTGCCCGATCGAGATCCAGCCCGGCGTGGGCGAGTTGATCCCCGCGTTCCCGCCGCCGGCGGACCAAGCGGACGCGTTGACCGATGCCGCGCTCGCGCCGGTTGCGATCGAGAAGATCCATCCCGAGTTCTACGACTTCGACGCGTCGATCTTCGCCGAGGGCTGCGACCGACTGGAAGAACGCGAGGGCGTGCGTGTCGAGGTGCTCTACCGCGTGCGCGATCCCGAGATGGTTGTCCGATCCATGATCCGCTACAAGCGGCGCGACCCGCGCTGGTACGCCGACCTGCCCGAAGAGCGTGTCGCCGAGTTCCTGCTCCGCAGCCTCGAATCGATGCGCCGGTTCGCGGCGATCCGCCCGGGCGTCGTGCTGACGTACGAAGCGCACCGACGCGATCCGGCCGAGGCGATGCGTGCGTTCTTCGAGCGGGTCTGGCCCGACGGAGACGCCGACCGCCGCGCGGCTGCCTCGGAGTGGATCGCCGAGATCACGGCCCGCACGCCCCGGGAGGGCTCGGCGTTCCTCGGCGCCCGCACCAGCGACGAAGACCGCGAGGACACGGACGAGATCATCCGCCGTAGCGACGAGACGATCGCCCGGTGCCGGGCCTCGCAGGCCGCGTTGCTCGACCTCTGCCACGCCGCGACACCCGAGATCGTCGCCCGCGGCCTCGGCAGCCAGGCGTCCGCCAGGCCTTGAGTCGTTAGCGCCGATCCCTCTCTTCCGCCGCGAGCCGCGCGGCCCGTTCAGCCGTGCGTTCGAGGTCGCCGATCGAGACGTGTTCGTTGTGCGCGCCGACGACCGAGGGCTCACCCGGCCCGAAGCCCACGGCTCGACCTCCGAACGCCGCGATGGCTTCGTTGAGCAATCCCGCCTGCGGCGCCGAGCGTCGCGAAGGTGTCTCGCCGAACGCACGCCGCGCGAGCGCCAGCGTGTCGTCGTGTGTATGGGCCGCCGCGGCGTGCCCGCTGCGGCTGAGCAGCGACCGGTCGGGCGCGATCGGGCTGAGTTGCGAGGCCCACTCGCTCGGAGTGATCCACGCGGGCAGCGTGCTCTCCAGCGTGAGCCGAGCCGTGCGCACCCTGGCGTCGCACGCCGAGCGCATGCCCACAGCGCGCACCCGCAGGCGGTCGGTGTCCTGATCCGAACTTTCTTCCACGGCCTGTTCGGCGGCGTGTTCGGCGTTCAGCCGATCGGCCCGCGCCGTGACGCGCCGCCACCAGCCGAGGGCCTCGTCCTCCGGCGAGTGATCGCCGTGGGGTCGTTCCACGCTCAACTCGGCGATGAGTCGGCCCGGAGCTGCGTCGGTCAAGACTTCACATCCGCCCGGCTGGGCGACGACCACGAGGCCCGGCGCTTCGTCGTGCACAAACGCCGCTTCGAACGCGGCCTCGGCCGAGGCGCCCGCTAATGCGATGACCCGTCCGCCCGATCGGGCGCCGTAGAGAAACGCGGCCAGCGCCCCGGGGCCGTCCGCGGCGCCGGCGCCCCAGATCGACGCATCACGCACGCGGAACCGCGCATCGCCGTGCGGGCTGCGCACGGGCGCCGCGAAGGTGGCGCCGGCCCCGTTGCCGCGCGTGGCGAGCAGATCGCCCGAGCGCAGCGTCTCGACGCGGAAGCCGAGCGCTTCGGCTTCGCGCACGAACCGGTCGGTCCGAGCGGCGCCGGAGCGCGCGAGCAGCTCGCACAGGAAGGCGGCCGGCCCGGAGCCCGGCGGCGCTTCGAGCAGGGCGTGCGCATCGCGCGGGTTGAGGTCCCGCGTCTCGGAGCGGAACGCCTCGGAGAGCGGCGCCGGGTTGCTTGCCGATGAAAACGCGGGAGCGGAGAGCAGTGTCATGGTGTGAGGCCTTTCGCGGTCGGCGTCTGCCGGGGGGTGCAGGTGTCGGTTTGGGTGTGCTCGGTGCTGAGTGGTCTGGAGCCGAATGGCGGGGCCGGAAACGACACAGCCCCCGGCCTAGGGCTCCGGGGGCTGACAGTGGATTTCGCTGTTCGGGGCGCTGCCCCGTCTGAATCAGACGAGCGGCAGACCGCGATGCGACACCGTCAGCCCCTTGTCGTGGGTCACGACAAGGACTTTGGTGGTTCGACACATAATCTGGGTAAGCATGTGTGTCATGGGTGTCGCTGCGGATGTCACGGAGGACATCCAAGGGGATCGCGGTTTTATTCTCACGCCACTTCCGCGACGTGCCGCTGATACTTTCGACGCGCGCCCCAGGTCGGGTCAAGCGCCGAGTCGAAAAACTCACAGGATCACAACGCTCGGCGCCGCGAGATCCCGCGTCGCGGGCGTGCCACGCCGGTATGCAGCGATGACTATTTTCGGTTGCGTGCTCTGACTCGGCGGCACAGGCCGACTAGTCGAGCGGCGGGAGTTCGCGTTCGAGCCGCTCGCGCAGGTGCTCGTGCTGCGCGGGCAGGCGGAGCGCCTCGCCCAGCGTGTCCTCGGGCTCGTCGGCCGTGAAGCCGGGGCCGTCGGTCGCGACCTCGAGGATGATCCCGCCCGGCTCGCGGAAGTAGATCGATCGAAAGTACGTCCGATCGAGCACGGGCGTGACATGCAGGCCTGCGGAGGCCACTTCTTCGCGGACTTCCAGTTGGTCCTCCGGCGTGTCCACCCGCAGCGCGACGTGATGGACGCTGCCCGCGCCGGGAACGGCCGGCGTGCCGTCGGGCGTCGCGATGAGGTCGATGATCTTGCCCGGCCCGCCCTCGGCAACGTGGAACCGGAACCGCCCGCGGTCCTCGCGCGTGGCGCGGAAGCCCAGCCGCCCGGTCAGCAGTCGGGCCGTCGCGTCGTAGGTATCGAGCCTGAACGCGACGCCGTGCAACCGGCAGATCGCGACGTCCGGCGGCGTGGGGCTTTGGGGCCAGGGCGTGAAGCTGAGTTCGGTGTGCGCGGTCTCGACGAGCGCGAGCGCCATGCCGTCGGGATCGCGGAACGAGAGCCGGTGCTCGCCGTGCAACTCGTCGCGTGCGCACTCCACGTGCGCATCACCCAGAATCTTGGCCCAGCGGTCGAGCGAGCCGACGGGGATCGCGAGCGAGACCTCACAGATCTCGCGCGTGCCCGGCTTCGCGGGCGCCGCCTTGGGGTGCGGGAAGAACGTCACGACCGTGCCGGGCGTGCCGGTGCGGTCGCCAAAGTACAGATGGTAGCTGTCCGGGTCGTCGAAGTTGACGGTCCGCTTGACCATCCGCAGGCCGAGCACCTCGGAATAGAACTTCCGGCACCGCGCGGCGTCCTTCACCAACGCGGTGACATGGTGCAGACCCAAGATGGGAGCGATCGGGAGGGACATGCCCGAGTCTTCCAGCCGCGCGGCATGCGCGTTCTGCACTGTACCACACCCGTCGGCCGGCGCCGGGCCGGGTTGGGTGAGGGCTGGTATCGTCAGCGCGGCGTGCCCGTTCGGAGGTGAGCACATGAAACTGGTGGTGCAGCGCGTGGCGAGGGCGTCGGTGGTCGTCCTGGAGCCGCGATTCGAGGCATCGATCGAACGCGGCCTGCTGGCGCTGTGCGCGGCCGAGCAGGGCGATACCACAGAAGATGCCGACTGTTGCGCCCGCAAACTGGTCGGTCTGCGTGTCTTTGTGGACAGCGACGAGAAGATGAACTTGGCGGTCGGCGATGTCGGCGGCGGGTTGCTGCTGATCTCCAACTTCACGCTGGCCGGGGATTGCCGCAAGGGTCGGCGGCCTTCGTTTGACCGCGCGATGCGTCCTGAACTGGCGGCGCCGATGTTCGAGTCGTTCGTGGAGCGGGTGCGCTCCGAGGCGGGTGATCTGCCGGTGCGCACGGGTGTGTTCGGCGCGTCCATGCAGGTCGATCTCGTCAACGACGGACCGATCACGCTGTGGATCGATTCGACGGATCGGCCCGGGCGTTGAAGGGTCCTGCTGTACGAAGCTGGACGTTTAGACCTTGACGCGCGTGCGCAAGGTCGCGAGACCGCCGTCGGCGCCGAAGACCTGCCCGGTGATCCACCGGGCGTCGTCAGACAGCAGCAGGTCGATCAGGGGCGCCACGTCTTCGGGCTCCCCGATGCGCCCGAGCGCGTGCATCGCCGCCGAGGCCTTGAGCGCCATCTCGTTCTTGGTGATGCCCTCGGCGCCCGGCGTGTTGACAAGTCCCGGCGCTACCACGTTGAAGCGGATCGAGTTGGTCGCATAGGTGGAAGCGGCCGAACGCCCGAGGCCCGTCACACCCGCTTTGGCCGCGGCGATCGCTTCGTGGTTGGCGATGCCCGCTTCGGCGGCGGCGGTGGACATGAGCACGACCGAGCCGCCGCTCGAGCGCATCGTTTTGGCGGCGGCCCGCGTCGCTCCGAACGAGGTCCAGAGGTTCAGCCGCAGCGTGCGGTCGAACTCTTCGTCGCTGGTCGTGTGCGCGGGCTTGAGGACGATCGAGCCGACAAGATTGGCCAGGCCGTCGAGTCGGCCGAAGTGGTCCTTGGCCGACTTGGCGAACGCCTCCACGGCTGCGGGCTCGGTCGCGTCGAACGCGTCCGAGAACGTTTCGGTGGGCAGCTCATCTTTCAGGGATTCCAGCTTCTCCGGCGTCGTCGCCGCGAGGGCCAGGCGGGCGCCACGGGCCGCGAGCCGGCGGGCGAGCGTCGAGCCGATGCCGCCGGTGGCGCCGAGAATCAGATAGACGGGAGATGCGTGGTCGCTGTCGGTCATCATGAGGCCTCCGGTGTCGCCTTCGCACCGCGGCCTCGGGTAGACGCGGCCGGCGACCGCCCGGCGCGGAATACAAGGAGCCGCTAGACCGGCGCGACCCCGACGGATAGCGTTGCGGTGATGACCTGCGCCGATCCGGCACAACGCGTCGCTCGACACCAAGACTACGGCCATGGGCCGCGCATCCCCTGTGGGTGCTGTTGTTGTCCGTGCTGTTGTCGCTGAGCGGGTGCTGACCCGCCGCCAAGAGCGGTTGCGAAGAACCACCGCCGTCATCCCCCATCGAAAGTTAAACAGAGGCCCGGCCTGCTCCCCCCGGAACAACGCCGGCCTCGACGTGGATTACCTGCACACCGATCCGTTCGGTGCGCATCCGCTGGAGCAATCTCCTGTGTCATCCGATCGAAATGTCTACGACAGCGTGCTCGACCTGCTGCCGAGCGAAGACAACCCCTCGCCGATGGTGGGGCTCGGCCGCGCGAACCCGTGGCGGGAGACATTCCCGCTCTACGCCAAGCTGGAATGGCAGAACCCGTTCGGTTCGGTCAAGGACCGCGCGGCGTGGGCGCTCCTGCGCAAGCTCGAAGAAACCGACGAGCTCTCGGCCGATCGCGGCGTGGTCGAGCCGACGAGCGGCAACACGGGCCTGAGCCTGGCGGCGATCGCCGCGGCCCGCGGCTACCCGATGAAATCCGTGGTGCCCAACAAGGTGCCCTTGGAAAAGAAAGTCCTGCTCAAAATGCTCGGCGCCGAGTTGGAGGTCGTCAACGACAACCTCTGCCCATCACCAGGCATGGGCGAGGGCTCGATCGGGCTCGCCAAGACCTTCGCCAAAGCGCAGCGCAACAAGTGGGTCATGCCGAACCAATACGAGAACGAAGAGAACACGCTCGCGCACGTGCGGACGACCGGGCCGGAGATCTGGCGCCAGACCGAGGGCAAGGTCACGCACGTCTTCCTGAGCCTCGGCACTTGCGGCACGGTCTCGGGCCTGTCGCGTGCGCTCAAGGAGCGCAATCCGAAGGTCAAGATCGTCGCCGCGACGCCGACCGAGGGCCACGACGTGCCCGGCCTGCGCAGCCGATCGGAGCTGGGCGTGTCGAAACTCTTCGACGAGCGACAGGCGGACGAGATCATCGAGATCGACCACGCACTGGCGTACGAGCGGGCCCTTGAGCTGATGCGGACGGAAGGCCTGCTCGCCGGCCCGAGCTCGGGGCTGATCTTTGAAGCGGCCAGCATCGTTGCCGAACGGGAGAGCGCCGCGGAGTCGCCCGACGTCCCGTACTTCGGCGTGATGATCTTTTGTGATAACGCGTTCAAGTACGTCAGCAGTTTCATCAAACACCGCCCCGAGTTGGCAGAGAACACCACCGCCTAACGCGAAGTAATCGAGGAACACGACCATGAGCGAATACGCGCACCCCGAAACCCTCGTGACGACCGATTGGGTCGCCGAGCATCTGAACGATCCGAAGATCAAGCTGATCGAGGTCGACGTGGACACCAAGGCGTACGACGCGGGGCATATCCCGGGCGCCGTGGGCTTCAACTGGCAGACACAGTTGCAGGACCAGACCACGCGCGACATCGTCTCGAAAGACGACTTCGAGGCGCTGGTCGGCGGCGCCGGCGTGTCGCCGGGCGATACGGTCGTGCTCTACGGCGATAACCACAACTGGTTCGCGGCCTACGCGTTCTGGCTCTTCAAGCTGTACGGGCACGAGGACGTCCGCCTGATCAACGGCGGGCGCAGCAAGTGGCTCGATGAACACGACAAGGAGCTCACGCAAGAAGTCTCGATCGTGACGCCGACGACCTACACCGCCAAGCCCGCGGATCTCGCGCTGCGCGCGCGGCTGCAGGACGTGCTGAAGATCGTCGAATCCGGCGGCGTCAATCTGGTCGATGTACGCAGCCCGGACGAGTTCACGGGCAAGGTCATCGCGCCCCCCGGTATGACGGAGACCGCGCAGCGCGGCGGGCACGTGCCGGGCGCCGTCAGCGTGCCGTGGGCCAAGGCCGTCGCCGAGGACGGCACGTTCAAGAGCGCCGACGAGCTGCGCGCGCTCTACCTCGACGCCGCGGGCGTCGCCGAGGCCAAGCCGACCGTGGCGTACTGCCGCATCGGCGAGCGTTCGAGCCATACGTGGTTCGTGCTCAAGTACCTGCTCGGGATCGACAACGTCCGCAACTACGACGGCTCGTGGACCGAGTACGGCTCGGTCGTGGGTGTGCCCATCGAGACCGGCGAGCCCGCCCGGGCGGTCCGCTGAGGGCCGTTGCGACTTGGTGCGCACGGGGCGGTCCCCGTGGGCTACTCTGAGGGAGTCATGAGCGCCACAGAAGACGTATCGCTGGCCGCCTTTTTGGATCTGGTCGCGGCGAAGACGCCCGCGCCCGGCGGCGGCGCCGTGGCGGCGACCTCGGGCGCCCTCGCCTCGGCGATCGCGCAGATGGTCGTGGCGTACTCGGTCGGCAAGAAATCGCTGGCCGAGCATGAACCCGAACTGCGCGAGTCCTTGGAACGTCTGGAGCGCGCCCGCGCGTTGCTGCTCGCGCTCGGTGAGGAAGACGCCGAGGCCTACCGGCTCGTGAGCGAGTTGTCGTCGAAACCGGCCGACGATCCGGACCGCGTGGCGCGCTGGCCGGGCGCGGTGGCGGCGGCCGTGCGCGTGCCGCAATCGGTGCTCGCCACGGCCTGCGACCTGTTGCGATTGTTCGAGCGCTTGGCCGATCGGACGAACCGATACCTCGCGAGCGACCTCGCCGTGGCGGCGGTGCTGGCCGAGGCTACGGCAAGGTCGGCGTTCTGGAACGTCCGCGTCAATCTGCCCATGGTCGAGGACGAAGCCAAGCGTGCCGCGCTGCGCGACGAGTGCGAGCGCATGGTTGCCGACGCCCGCGAGCGCACGGCATTGGTCGAAGCATCGGTCGCCCGGCTCACAGACCCGTCGGTGGCTTCGTCATGAGTTCGATCGACTCCAAAGAATCCGGCGGCGCCGACACCCAGCGACCTCCGTACACGCTCGCGGCGACGGGCGAAGAAGCGGGCGTCCGCGCGATCGTCACGGCGCTGCGCGAGATGAGTTCCCAGACCGAGCCGCGGTCGCTGCTCGCCTCGTTCGGTCGTCACATGCTGTCGTATCGGCCTTCGGATTACCTCGTGTCGATCTCGCTGCGGCGGATGCCGCGCGGGTCGTACAAAATCACCCGGGCTTTCAGCCCGGCCGAACTCGATCAGGACACCTGGACGAAGTTCGACCCCTGGGCCGACTGGGATAAGCTCCAGGTCGGTCAGGGCGGGCTGATCGGTGACCTGATCCGCACGCCCACGCCCAAGCTGCTGCACGACCTCACGCTCGATGAGGACCCCGTGCTGGGTGATGCGCTGCGTGAGATGGGCAGCGTCGTCGCCATCCCGGCCTACGACGCGGGCGAGCCCATGAACTGGAACTTTCAGTTCCGGCGCGATCCGCGCGGCTACTCGGTGAAAGAGCTCGAGGACATCGTGCTCCAGGGCAATCTGCTCGGCACGGCGACGCGCAACCTGGTCTCGCTGCGGCGTGAAGCCGATCTGTCGCGCCAGCTCCAGCAGCAGTTCGAGCAGATCGCCGGCATCCAGAGGTCGCTGCTGCCGCGGGCGATCCCCAAGATCCCCGGCCTGCGCATCGCGACGAGCTACCTGACGAGCGATCAGGCGGGCGGGGACTACTACGACTTCTTCGAACTGCCCAGCGGGTCGTGGGGCATCCTGATCGCCGATGTCTCCGGCCACGGCGCCGCGGCGGCCACGATCATGGCGATCCTTCACACCATCCTGCACAGCGACGACATGCATAGCGCCAAGAGCGCGGCCGGTGACAACATATCCAGCGACAATGAAGACCCGACCAAGGTGCTCGCTTATGCCAACCGCCGTCTCGTCGCCGCGGGGATCGAGGGCAACTTCGTCACCGCGTTCTACGCGATCTACAACCCCGAGACCGGTTGCCTGCGGTACAGCCG
Source organism: Planctomycetota bacterium (assembly GCA_039815345.1). Taxonomy (GTDB): domain Bacteria; phylum Planctomycetota; class Phycisphaerae; order Phycisphaerales; family UBA1924; genus JBCBZM01. Next base: position 37,227 of record JBCBZM010000013.1, read on the forward strand.
ATGCGGGCACAACCCGCCGCGGCTGTATAACCGGGACTGCGCCGACTGCATCGAGCCGATTGAAGAAGCCGGCACGCTGCCGCTCGGGCTGTTCGATGACATCGAGATCGAGTCGGCTCAACTCGAACTCAAACCGGGCGCCTCGCTCATTCTCTACACCGACGGCATCACCGAGGCGTTCAATGACAACCGCGAAGAGTTCGGTGTCGGCCGACTCGACGAAGCGGTGCGCCTGGCGGGCGGCGATCCCGACGGCGTGATCGATTCGGTCTACGCCTCGCTGTTCCGCCACGTGGGCGCCATGACGCGCGACGACGACCAGACGCTGGTGATCCTGCGGCGGACACCCGAGCCGGCCGCGGGCGAGGCCGCCTCGTGACGGACACAGGGACCACCAGCAAGACCGAGCGCGCCGATGAGCCGACGGCGGACGCCCGGCCGGACTGGTTCGGTCAACCGGGCGACCCGGCGCCGGGGCTGCGGTTCTCCTGCACGCAGTGCGGCGCCTGCTGCACCGGGCCCGAGGGTTATGTCATGCTGTCGGACGAAGAAGCCTCGCGCCTCGCCGACCGATTGGGCATGAGCCCCGACGCGTTCGGCGCCAAGTACACACGCGATTTCGGCGCCGGCCGATCGCTGACCGAGGTCGAGACCGAGCACGGGTTCGACTGCGTCTTCCTCGATCGAAACACGATCCCGGGCCGGGCGATCTGCGGCGTGTATGAGGACCGCCCGACGCAGTGCCGGACGTGGCCTTTGTGGAAGCGCACCGTGCGTTCGCCGCGCACGTGGGCCCGCGCTTCGGAGAGCTGCCCGGGCATGAACAAAGGCGAGTTGATCCCGCCGGAGCGGATCCGCATCGTGCGCGACAGTTCGCCCATTTAAGGGTTCGTCCTGAGGGCACGTCTTTCCGAAAGCCCACACCGTGGCGCCAGGCCAACCCGCACCGGAGTTCGACGACGAAGACCGCGCCGGCGCCCGCGCCTGGCTCGAAGCCGTGCGCGCGCCCGTGGTGCGCGACCTGCTCGAGTCGGTGTTCACGGACGTCACCGCTGCGATCACCGAGCGTCGGCCGGTGTGCGAGGTCTCCGGCCGATGCTGCCGATTCGAGGAATACGGCCATCGGCTGTACGTCAGCGGCCTCGAAGCGGCCTACACGCTCGCGCGTCTGCGAGACGACACACCGCGGCGGATCGCCGAGGCCGATGTGCACCTTGCACGCCAAGAGGGCGGCTGCCCGTTTCAGATCGAGGGCTTGTGCTCGGTGCACGAGATCAAGCCGGTGGCGTGCCGGACATATTTTTGTGATCCGACCGCGCAGGACTGGCATCACGACCTGACCGAGCGATGCCACGAGCGCGTGCGCACCATCCACGAGCTGCACGCGCTGCCGTACCGCTACGCGGAGTGGCGATGGTTGTTGTCTTTGGTTGTGTCGGTTGAGGCGGACGGCGCGTAGGCGCCGCCGCGGCGCAGGCCGAGCAATCGGCGCAGCGCCGAGCCGTCGGGCGACACGGTCGGCGGCGTGGGTGGCGGCCGTTTGAACAATCCGGTAAGGCCGCCCTGCAG
>JBCBZM010000041.1:0-21555 GCA_039815345.1 Planctomycetota bacterium
CCCGCGTCCTACGGCGACGGGATCGGCTCGATGGCGGGCGCTTCGAGGCCCAACGCGCGGGATATCTCCAACGCCGTCGCGGCCCAGACCGCGCCCATCGGCAACAGCCGCCAGCTCACCAGCATGTTCTGGCAGTGGGGGCAGTTCATCGATCACGACCTCAGCCTGACCAGCAGCGGCGGCGAGACCGCCAACATCGCGGTCAACGGCCCCTTCGACCCGCTCGGGCCCTCCATCCACTTCACACGTTCGCAGTTCGACCCGACGACCGGGACCGACGCGAGCAACCCGCGCCAGCACATGAACGAGATCACGCACTGGCTCGACGGCTCGATGGTCTACGGCTCGGACGGCTCCACCGCGACCGCGCTCCGCGCCAACGACGGCACCGGCCGCATGCTTGTGGGCGCGGGCAACATGCTGCCCAACAACACGGACGTCGGCATCAACATGGGCAACGACGGCCCGTTCGGCAACGACACCCTGCAAGCCGCCGGCGATGCGCGGGCGAATGAGGTCGCCGGCCTCGAAGCGATGCACGTCGTGTTCGTGCGCGAGCACAACCGCCTGGCCGATCAGATCCGGTCCGACAACCCGTCGATGTCGGGCGAGGACGTCTACCAAAAGGCCCGCAAGCTCGTGGGCGCGCAGATCCAGAAGATCACCTACGACGAGTGGCTCCCCGCGATGCTGGGCGACAACTCGGGGCTCCGCGCCGCCGAGGGCACCGCCATGCCCGGCTACGGCGGCTACGACGACCAGATGAAGGGCATGCTCGCGACCGAGTTCACAACCGCCGCCTTCCGCATCGGTCACACCATGCTCAACAGCGAGTACCTCCGCCTCGATCAGAACGGCAACGTGACGGGCGAGGGCAACCTGTCGCTCGCCGCCGCGTTCTTCGATCCGACCGTGCTCACCAACGACAACATCGACGACCTGTTCCGAGGCCTCGCCTGGCAAGAAGCCAACGAGATCGACACGCAGGTCGTCGACGACGTCCGCAACATGCTCTTCGGGCCTCCCGGCGGCGGGCTCGGGCTCGACCTGCTCAGCCTCAACCTGCAGCGCGGCCGCGACCACGGCCTGCCCGACTACAACAGCATGCGCGTCGCCCTCGGCATGGACCCGATCGCCGACTTCGATGACATCACCAGCGACGCCGCCCTCGCGGCCGAGCTCGAAGCGCTGTACGGCGATGTCGACGACATCGACCTCTGGATCGGCCTGATGGCCGAGGACAAGCTCGCCGGCTCCGCGGTAGGCGAGAGCGCGGCCCGCATCCTCGTGGACCAGTTCGTCCGCCTGCGTGACGGCGACCGCTACTTCTACCTCAACGACGCCAGCCTCACGTTCGACGATCTCGCGTTGATCGAAGGCACGTCCCTGGCCGACCTGCTGATGCGGAACACCGACATCAGCTGGCTGCAGGACAACGTCTTCATCATGGGCATCCCCGCGCCGGGCGCCGTGAGCGCGCTCGCACTGGCGGGCCTGGCCGCGACGCGCCGCCGCCGCTGATCGACACAACTGCACGTACAAACACAAGGGCCGGCCCGCAGGGGTCGGCCCTTTGTCGTTGGGTCCGAGCCGAGATTGCTACAGGTGCTCGCGGTCTTCCAGCGGTTCGACGATCATCTCTTCGACCGTGGTCCGCCGCAGCGTCACCTTCTCGCCGTTCGGCCCGCGGGTTTCCGAAACCTCGCGGCTCAGTTCGCGCGTGGAGCCTCGCGCAGCGCGGTCTTTGGGCGGCACGTCTTCCGGGTTGGTCTTGGCGCCCCAGACCACGCCGCCGAACAGCTCGCCGAGATTGCGCATGAGCGACTTCTTGGCCATGCCAGACCCCCGATCGTCGAGTAACCCGATCGCTTAGTGCCCGTGCGCTTCGGCCTTCGCCGCTTCATCCAGCAGGCCGGCGATCTGATCGGGCTTGACGAACTCATGCAGCGTTTCGTTGATGAGCACCGCCGGCGCGCCGCCGCAGGCGCCGACGCATTCCAGCTCAACAAGCGTGAACTTCCCGTCGTCGGTCGTCTCACCGACTTCGATGCCCAGCTTGCTGCGCACGGCGTCGGTCACATCGGGCTGCCCACAAAACTCGCACGCGATCGACCGGCAGACCGCGACCAGGTTCTGGCCCTTCGGCTGGAGCCAGTACTCCTCGTAGAAGGACGCCGTGTCCATGACATCGGCCGGTTTGATGTCGAGAAACGCGGCGATCTCCATCATCGCCTGCTGCGGCACCCAGCCGTAGGCGTGCTGGATCTGGTGCAACGCGGGCAAGAGCGCGGCGTGCGTGGTCTCGAACCGGGGGAGGTAGTTGTCGCGCAGGTCGGTACGCATCGCCTCGGTGAGATAGGGCTCGTCGCGCTTGGCGACTTGCATCGTGGCGGAGGGTTTCGTGATCCAGGCCATAAATAGTGCGCTCCTATCCGACGACGACTCACCGAGGCCGACACCCCGGCGTACCGGTAGCCGTACACGAGTGTAGGAACCGCCGCACCGGCCGTGGGGGGTGGGGGGATGCGATTGATAGGGCTTGGTTCGGGCGCGGCCGGGCGGTACCTTGGGCCGTGCAGGCGGGTGGGGTGATGGCGGGAGCGGACGCATGGCGGATGAAGCTCGGCGGGTGGAACTGCCGACAGAAGAAGAATTAGATGTGTTGCCTATTTGGGCAGCTGCGGCTTATGCCATCCGGTGTGCGCGGCGGGTGCAACCGTTCTACAGCATCGGGATGCCAGACTGGCGTCAAACGGACCTTGACGACCTCGACCGCATGCTCGATCTTGCTGAGCAGATTTGCAACGATCCTGACGTTGCGGATCTAGATGAGTTTGATCGTTCCGCCGAAGTCTTGGGCCGAGACGATGTCAATCTAAGTACGCACGTGCAAGCATACAAAGCGGTGCGCGACGCTTTGAGGTTTAGGAGTTCTCCATCTTGGATCGCCTTTCCTTCGGAGTTCCTGTTTACTTACGCAGCTGGAGCTGCAGAGAATTCTGTATGGGATGTCGGCAACTTCTTGGGCTTCGAATCAGAGGCCGAACGAATAGCGATCGCTGCAGCCCGTCGGGACTTTGATTTACTTGCACGATGGGCGTTCGAAGAACGATGGGAGCCGACATCACCGGTAGACATGATGCGGCTGGGTCCGCTGTGGCCGTCAGAAAAACTCACGGGATGGCTCGAAAATACCGGGAGCTCAACTCCGCGTCCTGTCTTGAAGCTTGAGTTCGACTTCCCTTCCGACTTGAGCGACGCCGAGTCCGAGGAGGTCGACCGCCGCATCGTTGACTTTCTTGCTGCACTCAGCGGCGCCCATGCGGCGATGGGTGGGAGCGGGCTCAAAATTCTGGATCAGAACTCGGTGTCGCCGGCCCTAGCATCCGACCCGCAGCCTTCGGGGGTGGGGTCATGACTGAGCGCAACGAGTTTCTGCTGGGTCCTGAGGAAGACCCCAAGTCGTCAGATGAGGAACGCCGGCGGCAGGAAGCGCTGCGGCTTGAGATCGAACGGCTTGCCCGCGAGCACGGCCTCTCGGTTCGCGCCACTGGTGAGACGACGCCCGAGCCAACGGTCAACACCGAACGCGCGGCCCGCATCAAAGATGCGGCCGAGCCCGCGATGCGAGACGAAGCGGCGCAAGTGAAGGTGAGCATCAGCCGCTCGAACGAAACGACAACGGGGCCAGACGGCACCGTTCACTCGCGCACGCACACAGAGCTTAGAGCCTGGGCGACACTCGGCGGCACATTCAAGCAGCTTGCGAAAGCCACCGTCTGGCCGCTCAAGGGTTCGTGCACGATCGCTGTCAAGGTTGGAGGTTGGGTGAAGGCGAAGGTGACCGCCAAGACTGCGGATGAGGAGGAGCCGGTCGAGTGATGGCTTCCGCACGCGTTCTCCGCGTCCCCTTCTAGAGAAACAAGGAGCACGCCATGCCCGAAGACGCAATCATCCCTACGGACCAGGAACTCCCCTCGCTGCCACGCTGGGCGGTCATTGCCTACGCCGCTCGCGGTGTGCGGCGGGCGATGCCCGCGTTCGCGGCTCGGTGGCCGGATGCGGGCGCTGCGCGTGTGCAGGTGCTGACCGACGCGATCGATCTCATTGAGCGCGCGTGCGCGGCGCCGGGCTCGGTCACATTCGAACAACTCCACGCGGCCGGCAACGCCGTGATGGACGTCTCGATGGCCGCGGCGGCCGCGGCGCACGCGGGCGCCGAAGACCAGCCGGACGAGCGGATCTTCGCGGCGGCGCAGCTCGCGCGGGGCGTGTCCAGCGCGGCGTCGGGCGCGAAGGCCGCGACCGCGGGCGATGACCGGTTCGCGGCGGGCGTGGCCGCCGACGCGGTGGGCTTCGCGGACCTCGCCTTGCAGTCGCCCGCCTTCGCGGCTGCCGCACGGCAGGACTTCGAAGCGCTCCAAGCCAAGAGCCGTTCGGACAACTGGGACGCCGAGTCGGCCGTCGATGTCGCCGCGCTCGGCGCCGAGTGGCCCGACGGGGCGCCCGATGGCTGGCCCGGCTGAGGCGCCTCGAAAGAGCCCAAAGTGATGGCGTCCGCAAGGGTTCTCCGCGTTTCCCTATGAAGGAACGTGCCTAGATGCATGTGGAGACCGTGATGCCCGTCGCTTGCAGCCAACCCACCCGATCGCGTGCCGTGCACGAAGCCCAGGACCGCCTCACGGCCGGCCTCGGTTCGATCGCGCGGGTCGGCGAGGCTTCGGACTGGACCCAGCCCGCGTGGCGTCGGGCGAAGACGCCGACACTCAAGCTCCGCGAGCGCGGCCGGCGGGTACGGGCGTCGAGGCGTCGCAGCGGCGACCGGTAGCGACACACAAATCCAAACCACACCCCTCGCTGCGGGCGCTGGCGATCCTTCGGATTTCCGGCGCCCGTGGCGTTGCGCGTTACCCGTCGGGCCGGCGTCGGTGGGCGAAGTGCCCGGGCCAGTCGAGGCGGTCGGCGCGGGCGCTCGGTCCGAGTCGCCAGAGCAGCGCCGAGCCGAGCAAGATGCCGAACTGTCCGATGACCTCCGAGCCCTCTTCCATGATCTCGCCCGGCCCGCCTTCCAGATCGATCGCGCGTTCGATGAAATCGTCGAGGACGTACCCGGCCATCAGCAGCCCGGCGCCGACGAACAGCAGCACCACCGCGCGGTCGCGTTTCCAGAGCAGCCAGAACCATGGGATGCGCGCGAACGCGAACGGCAGCAGCACGGCCGAAGCCATCAGCACCGCGGCGCCCGCCCACAGCACCCGCGGCGCCACGGGCGACTCGCCGCTGAGCCACCAGTCGATGCGGTAGTGCACGGCGTGCTCGGGCGCGATGCCGAGCAGGGCGCTGTTCTCGGGGTTGAACGCCGCGTGCAGGTCCAACTCGCGCAGGCCGCCGAGCACGCAGAGCAGCGTCATCCATGCCGCGACGAGCAGATCACGCCGCGGCCGCGCGCGCAAGCAGGTCATCGCGGTCACGAAGCCGGTAAGCACCCAGATCCAGGGCTGCGCGAGCTCGACGAGGGTATTCTCTTCGACCAGCCCGTCGAGCGTCATCCCCGGTCGCCGCAGCGTGATGATGACGAGCGCGGTAACACCGACGAGCGCGAGCAAGCCGGTGAGCGCTCGACCGATCGGCCCGGCATATCGCGAAAGACCGCTGTTGCTTTTGTTGCTCTTTGGTGGCCGAGCCGACAGCCCCGCCGCACGAGACGACAATCCCATAACACGGAGCGTACGCGTTCTTCACACGCCGCGCTGATCGAATGCGTGCGCCGGATGACGGCCGAGCATTAGCGGTCGAGTTCGGCGGCGACGATGTTGATCGAGCCGATGATCGCGACGATGTCGCTGAGCAGGTGGCCTTCGGTGAGCTTGGCCATCACGGAGTAGTTGACGAACGAGGGCGGGCGGGTCTTCACGCGCCAGGCCCGCGGCGAGCCGTCGGACACGATGAAGTAGCCGAGTTCACCGTTGGACGTTTCGTTGGCGCCGTACGCCTCGGCGATCGGCGGTTCCCAGCCCCGGTTGGTCATGATCAGCTCGAAGTGCTGGATAAGGCCTTCGATGGAGCCATAGACCTCTTTCTTATCCGGCTTGACCATCTTCGAGTCGCTGAAGGTGTCGATCGGGCCTTGGGGGATGTTGTCGATGAGTTGGTTGATGATGCTGCGCGACTGCTTCATCTCTTCGAGGCGCACCAAGTAGCGGCTGTACGCGTCGCCCTCGTGGCAGATCGGGACCTGGAACTTCACGGCCTCGGCGCCCTGGCCGTCCCAGTTGTAGGCGTAGCAGAGGTAGGGCATGTCCTTGCGCAGGTCGCGCTTCACGCCCGAGCCGCGGGCCATCGGGCCGCTCAGCGACCACGCGATCGCGTCGTCGTGGGTGATGTACCCGATGCCGCGGGTGCGGTCCTGGAAGATCCGGTTGCGGTTCAGCAGGTTCTCGATGTCGGCGATCGCCTGGGGGAGTTCTTCGTTGATCAGCGCCTTGACCATGCGCTTGAAGACCTCCTCGTCGGGCAGGTCCTGCATCAGGCCGCCGACGCGGGTCCAGTCCGGGTGGTAGCGCTGGCCGCTGATGAAGTCGCAGATGTCGTAGATCTTCTCGCGCAGGTTGAACATGTAGAGGAAGCCGGTGAAGGCGTTGAGGTCGAGCCCGGCCGCGCCCACGCAGAGCAGGTGGTCCTGGATCCGGCCGATCTCGGCCATGATCGTGCGGAGGACTTTGCACCGCGGCGTGATGTCGATGCCGAAGAGCGTCTCGACCGCGTGGTGCCAGCAGATGTCGTTGTTGACCGGGCTGAGGTAGTTCATCCGGCTGACGATGGTGACGTACTGGTTGTAGTCGAGGTGCTCGCCCAGCTTCTCGAAGCCGGAGTGCAGGTAGCCGATGTGCGGCGTGCAGCGGGCGATACGCTCGCCGTCGAGTTCGAGCACGAGCCGCAGCGTGGTGTGCGTCGCGGGGTGCTGGGGGCCGAAGTTCAGCACCCACCGGTCGCCCGTGTCCACGTGCTCGGACAGGTAGTTCACGTTGTCGGCATCGACGTCGTAGCCCTCGGCGGGCTTCATGGTGTACGGCATGGGGGTCTCCGGAGCACAGCGTAGGAAGATGGAGCCACGCCGGCCCAAGCGGCGGCTTTCCTTCCTCTCCTCTTGACGGAGAGGATCGAGGTGAGGGGTCTCCCTCACTCCGTCGTCTTCCTCGCTCGGCGTGGATGGGATGAAGGGGGATGAAGGCGAAGGAGACGGCGGAGCCCCCTCACCCCAGCCCTCTCCCCAAAGGGGAGAGGGAGCCGGAGATGCTGTGAACCCGCCGATCGACAGGTCGTAGGCTGTCATCATGAGAGAGACGCCGCCCGCCAAGCCCGGACGACGGATGGCCGCCTGGGCTTGGGGCGAACGCCTCGCCGCGGCCGGCTGGCTGGTCGCGGCCGTGTGGGCGTTCAGCGACGCGATGTGGCGGCCGATCTGGGCGCTCGTCGTGCTCGCGGGCTTCGCACTCGCGGCGGCTTCGATGGTCCGTCTCGCCAAGCTCGTCGTTTGCGAGCGGCTCGGCCGACCGGCGCCCAAGGGCGGCTGGGGCTTGGCCGTGCTGCTCTGGCTGATCACCCCGATGATCGGCCTTGTGGGGTTCGGTTGCGCGGTCACCGACCTCGACTTCAAGGTGCGGTTCTATCTCAGCAGGCCGGCCTTCGATCGGGCCCAGGCCGCCGGCCTCACCCGCGCCGACTGCCCGACGTGGATCGGGCTGTTCCGGGTGACCGATATCACGACCGAGCCGGGGCCCTTGGCCGCGACGCGCTACGAGACCGTTCCCCCGCTCTTGATCGGCATGGGCGCCGGCCTGCTCCACGCGCCAGACGGCCCGCCCGAGCCCTGGGTGGACTCGGTCTCAAGCGAGCGCACAGAAAGGGCGCCCGGCGGGGCGCCCTGGTACCGATGGTGGGATGCCGGGGACTGACGCTCGGTCTCAGCCTGCGTCCACAAACTGCGCCAAGAGCCGAGCCCCGAAGCCCGTCGGCCCCGCGACGTACATGCCGCGGTCCTTGTCGGTCGAGTGCGTGCCCGCGATGTCGATGTGGGCCCACGGGATCGACTCGTCGCAGAAGTAGCTCAAGAACGCCGCGCCCTGGATCGGGTGCGCTTCGCGGATCGGCGCCGAGTTCCAGATGTCCGCGACCGGGCTCTTCATCATGTTGCGGTACTCGGCGTGGTGGGGCAGACGCCAGATGCGCTCGCCCGAGGCCTCGCTCGCCGCTTCCAGCTTGCCGCGCAGGCCGTCGTCATCGCACCACAGGCCGGCGTAGGTCGAGCCGAGCGCGACGACCACGCCGCCGGTCAGCGTCGCGACATCGACGATGCACGCCGGGTTCTCCTTGTCGCACGCCCAGCAGAGCGCGTCGGCCAGCACCAGCCGCCCCTCGGCGTCGGTGTTGGTCACCTCAACGGTCACGCCGTTGCGGAAGGTCAGGATGTCGTCAGGCCGGTAGGCCTCGTCGCTGATCGCGTTCTCGGCGCAGCTCAGGAGCGCGACCACGCGGCGGTTGGGCTTGACGACGCCCGCGATGGTGTGCATCGCGCCGAAGACCGCGGCGCCGCCGTCCATGTCGCGCTTCATCCCGCGCATCCCGCCGCCGACCTTGATCGACAGCCCGCCCGAGTCGTACGTCATCGTCTTGCCGACGAGCACGATCGGCTTGGACCGCTTGGCGACCCGCGGCGGGGTGTACTCGAACCGGATCAGCGCCGGCTTGTTCTCGCTCGCGTCGCCAACGATCTTGATGCCGACGAGCCCCTCGTCGTCCAGCTTCGAGCCCTGGATGACCGTGACGGAGAGCCCCGCGTGCTGCCGCGCGAGCTTGCGGGCTTCGGCGATCAAAAACTGCGGCGTGCAGATGTTCGGCGGGGTCTCGCTGAGCGTGCGCGCCAGGTTGGCGCCCTCGGCAAAGCCCAACCCGCGATCGAGCCCGGCGTCGAACGCCTTGGAACCCGCCTTAAGCGTGAGCGCCTGCGGCTCCGTGCCGCCCTCGCTCGCCGAGCCCTTGAACATCCCGCGCGACCACGCGAGCAAACCGATGCCCTCGCCGAAGCACTGGCCCGCGTGCCCCGCGTCGAGCTTGGCCGCCGCGATGGGCGCGTCGAGGTTGACTTCCGCTGCGGTCACCTGCGCCGCGGCGAGCTTTCGGCCTGCGGCGGCCGCGGCTTCGCGCAGATCGCCGGGCGTCAGGTTGGCTTTCTCACCCAGACCCACGATCAGCACCCGCTCGTAGCCGGCGCGCTTCTTGGCGTTCTTGCGACCCGCGGGCGCCTTGCCCGGGAAGGCCTCGACGATCGAGCCGACCGAGCCCTTGAACTCGGCGCGTGCGCACGCCGCGGCGATCGCGCCGTCGTGGTCCAACTCTTTGAGGTCGGCATCCAGCACGGGGCCACGGGCGTTGGTAAAGACACCGACAACGGCGACATCGGGCGACCCGCGCCCGCTGGTCTTGATCGACTTGAACATGGAAAGAGTCCTCCCGCGTGCGCAGATGAAGAGATCGCGAACGGGAGGATACGCCTCAGATTTGTGCCCGGCGTCTCAGGCGGCGTCGGTCTTCGGGGCACCCTTGCTCGGCGCGGTTTGGCCGCGATCGGACAGATCCATCCCGTGGTGCTCGGCCATCCAGCGGACGAGATCGCGCCACGTCACGATGCCGACGAGCCGGCCGCCGTCGGGCAGGGTCACGGGCAGGCAGCCCACGCGATGGCGGATCAGCCGGGCCGCGGCCATTTCGAGCGATGCGTCGGGCTCGATGGTGATCACGCCACGGCTCATGATCTGGTGTACCCGGTGCTCCAGCCGATTCAGGTCCCGAGGCTGCTCGGACATCTTGCCCACGAACGGCGAGATCCACCGCAGCACGTCGCGGTCGGAAACGATGCCCGCGACCACGCCCCGCTCCATCACCACGAGGTGGTGCAAGCCGTGCTCTTCGAAGAGTTCCTTGGCTTCGGAGACCGAGCGGTCCATGCCCAGGGTGACGACACCCCGGGTCATGATGTCGCGCACCACGACCGCCGGGTCGTTGACGGCCGAGTCATCGAGCTCGATCGTCTCCGCGTCGGGCTCGGTCGGGTTCGGTGTGTTGGGCGGCGCCTCGTCGGGTTTCATGCATGCGCTATCGGTCCGCGGGCGGGCGATCTACACTCGCGCCGCCATGACCCCGCCCGACCCGAACGATCGTTCCGCCCCAGCCGGCGCCGCTTTACCCGCTCCGCGCGACGGCGCCGCCACCCTCGGGCCCGCCGCCGTGCACGCGCCGTGGCGCCTGGAATATCTCGAAGCGCTCGATGAGTCCGAGAAATCCGCCGGCCCGCGCGACTCGGATATCACGTTCCTCCGCCGTTATTGGGAAACGCCGGCCGACGACGCCAAGAACCGCGTGGTCGTGCGCACGGACGCGGGCATGATCTTGCTCAACGCCTACCCCTACACCAGCGGGCACCTGCTCGTGGCGCTCGGCGAGGGCCGACCGAGGCTCCTGGACTACGACCCCGGGCAGCGCACGGCGCTGTGGGCGTTGGTGGACACGGCGATGGATTTATTGGAGCGCACGCTGCAGCCGCAGGGCGTGAACATCGGGTTGAATCAAGGCCGAGCCGCGGGCGCGGGCGTGCCGCAGCACCTGCACGTGCACCTGGTGCCGCGGTGGGGCGGCGACACGAACTTCATGCAGACCGTGGGTCAGGTACGGATCATCCCCGCCTCGCTCGATCGGATGTACGAGCGTTTCGCGGCCGAGTGGTCGCGCCTGCAAGGGTGACCGGCGGCTGTTGTGCGGGTTCAGGCCGCGTTCGAGCGTGCCAGTGAGACACCGACGTCGAAGCCTCCATCGGCGGAGACCGTGCGCACGACGCGACCCACAAAGACCGGCGAGCCGGGTCCGTGCAGGCGGCGCGGGCCGGGGGCTTCGTTGTAGACGGTGCAGGTCGAGCCCTCGGGCACCGGCACGCGCGAGCGCAGGCCGAGGCCGTCGGAAGCCAGATCACGCAGCGAGACCGGGCCGACGCGTCGGAGCCCGTCGGGACCGATGAAGACGGCCAGCGCTTCGCCGCTCATGCGGAGCCGAGCGCGGTGCCGACGATCGAACGCAATGACATCGTCCTCGCCCGAGAACCGGGCGAGCCGGAGCGAATCCACCATGTTGCCCCTCCGTGGACAGGCGGAAGTCTGCTCGGCTCAGTCCGCCACCATGCGAACCCACCACGAACCGACAGGTCTTCCACCAATTCCATCGGCCGCGTGTCACGCGATCGTCCAGCCGGTGTGTTACGAAAACATCCGCGCAGTCTCCGCGCGGCGCGTGATCAAACGGACACGCGGCGTGTAGCGCACGATCCCCCGATTGGGGATCACGCTACTTGCTGGCCGAGGGCGCCGAGGCCGGCCGCGGCTCGATGCGTCCGGCGAGCAGGAAGGCGAGTTCCATCGCCTGCTGGTAGTTGAGCCTGGGATCGCACGGGCTGGCGTAGTTCTCGGCCAGCGTGTCGGCGGTCACGCCCGAGGCGCCCCCGACGCATTCGGTCACGTCTTCGCCGGTCATCTCGAAGTGCGCGCCCCCGAGCACGGAGCCGAGCCGCTTGTGCGTCTCGATGGTCTCTTCGAGTTCCTGGAGGATGTCATCGAATCGGCGTGTTTTGACCGGGGCGCCCTGCGTGTCCACGGTTACGGTATTCCCGTGCATCGGGTCGCTGACCCAGAGGCAGCGTCGGCCGGAGCGCTCCATGGCGCCGACGAGTTCGGGCAGGCGCTCGGCCGCCTTGCCCGCGCCGAGGCGCGTGATGAAGACCAGCTTGCCTGGCTCGTTCTGCGGGTTGAGCGTGACCGATAACGCGACGGCGTCGGCGCCGGTGGACTTGGGCCCGAGCTTCACGCCGACCGGGTTGCGGATGCCGCGGAAGAACTCGATGTGGGCGCCGTCCAGCGCACGGGTGCGCTCACCGATCCACGGCAAATGCGTGGTCAGGTTGTACCAGCCCTCTCGGTGCGGCACGCGGCGCGTTTGGGCGGACTCGTATAGAAGGTTCAGGCCCTCGTGGCTCGTGAAGAACTCGACCCGGCTGAGCTCGTCGACCGCCTGCTCGCCGAGGGCTTCCATGAACTTGAGTGCCGAGGCCAGCTCGCGGCTGAGACGGTCGTACGCCTCGCTGCGTTCGGTCGGCAGGTCGGCCGATCCGAGGAAGCTGAGGTTCCAGTACTCGGGGTGGTGCAGGTCCGCGAACCCGCCCTCCAAGAGCGAGCGGATGAAGTTGAGCGTCAGCGCGGCGTGCTGGTACCCGGTGATGAGCCGCTCGGGGTCGGGCTTGCGGGCGCCCGCTTCAAAGGATGAGGCGTTGATGAGGTCGCCGAAGTAACTGGGCAGCGTAAGCGGGGCGCCCGAGGCGCTATCGGCCGTTTCCTCGGCGCTGGACCTCGGCTTGGCGTATTGCCCGGCGAAGCGTCCGACGCGGACGACCGGGCGGTGCGTGCCGTGGACCAGGACGAGCGACATCTGGAGGAGGATTTTGAGCTTGCTGGTGATCGAGTCGGGGCGGCAGTCGGCAAGGGTTTCGGCGCAGTCGCCGCCTTGAAGAAGGATGCGCTTGCCTTCCTCGGCCTCGGCGAGCAGGGATTTGAGGCGCTCGATCTCCCAGCTCGTGACCAAGGGCGGGAAGTCTCGGAGTCTTCCGAAAACCTTGGTGACGGCGTCGGCGTCGGGGTAATCGACATCGTGGGCGACGGGGCGGGTGCGCCAGCTTTCGGGCGACCAGCCCGCGCTGGATGCGTTGTCGCCGGTCGAGGCCGATCCGTTGGGCCCCGATCCGTTCGGGTTGGTGTGCTCGCTGGCGCGCATCGCTTCGTTTCCTCGTCCAAACAGGCCCGCGGGACGGCCGGGCCCGTCTCCGTTCCGGCCCGTGTGCGGTCGCTTCGGGTTTCTCTCAGCGGGATGATCGTCGCCGATTCGCAGCAAAGCCCGCGCGACTGCGCGCACTCAGCGAAAAAAGGTTATTCCGGCCTCGTTCGAGGTCGATAGCCGCGACGTCCGGCTGGTTATGCCCGCATCGAGCGGGCCCGGCCGGGCGTGCGACCCGCGCGACGCAGTCGGGTCGGGCCGGGCGGCGCTGAGCAGCGCCGACGGCGACCACGTCAACTTTCGCACGGAGCTCAGGCTATGCCCGCCAAACGAACTGCCACCAAACAAACGACCAAGCGAACCGCGAGCCGAACGACGGCCCGCAAGACGGCGCGTCACGGCGCGACCAAGCGCACCTCCTCCAGCCGCTCGACCGGCGGCAAAGTCGTCGGCGCCTTCGCGGGCGCCAAGAAGAGCACCTCCCGCAGCAAGGTCAAGGCCACCAAGCCGAAGACCGTCAAATCGAAGACCGCCAAGCCGAAGACCGTGAAGTCCAAGGCCAAGACCACCACCGCCGCGAAGGCGAAGACCAACAAGTCCCGCATCAGCAAGCCCAAGGCCCGCACGACCACGGCCCGCACGACCAAGTCTCGTGTGACCAAGCCCGCGGCCAAGCGGACCCCCGCGAAGCGCACCGCCGCCGGCAAGCGGACGACCACCGCCAAGCGCAGCCCGGCGAAGCGCACCACGACCGCGAAGCGCACAACCACTGCCAAGCGCACCACCGCGAAGCGGAGCCCGGCGGCCAAGTCCCGCACCATCAAGTCGCGTGCCGCCAAGACGGGCGTGAAGACCACCGCGCGGAAGACCACCTCCGGCCGCAAGACCACTGCCACGCGCACCACGGCCAAGCGCAGCCCCGCGAAGCGCACGACCACCGCGAAGCGCAGCGCTCCGAAGCGGACCACCGCCAAGCGCGCCGTGACCAAGAACGCCGCGACCAAGCGTCGCACCACCGCCGCCTCTGGCCGCAAGACGACCGCCAAGCGCACAACCACCGCGAAGCGGACCCCGGCCAAGCGGACGACCGCCAAGCGTGCCACCTCGGCCCGCAAGCCGGCCGCGAAGCGGACCGCTACCAAGCGCACCGCGACCAAGCGCGCCACCACCAAGCGCGTGAACACCGCCAAGCGGACGACGGCTGCCAAGCGCAGCACGACCGCGAAGCGGACCACCGCCGCGAAGCGGACGGTTGCCAAGCGCAGCCCGGCCAAGCGCGTCGCTACGAAGGCCCGCGTCGCCGCCCGCACCCGCCGCAGCTCGACGCCGAAGACCTACCGCATCAACGCGAACAGCTCGCGCTCGGTGCGTCGCGCCGCCTGATCGCCGACGTCTGGTTCTGAATCAACAGCAACGCCGCGGCCCGGTTGGGTCGCGGCGTTGTTCGTTGTCGGATGAACATCGAGATCTATCGGCGAACGTCGGCCGTCTCGGGGCTGGGCGTCTCGCTCGGCAGGCGCACGGCCGGGTCGCCCGGGCCCTCGGGATCGGGCGTGATGCCCAGCGTTGCCAGGTGCTCGTGCCACGCCTCGACGTGCACCTGCCAGAAGTGCTCGAACGAGTTGGTGATCGAGTACTTCTGCAGCGATTCGTGCGCGGCGGCGCCCATCTGTCGCCGCTTGTCGTCGTCGGCGATCAGGCCGACGATCGTGTCCACCCAGCCCTCGAAGTCGGTCGCGCCGATGACAAAGCCCGTGCGCCCGTGCTCGACGACTTCCTTGGGCCCGCCTTGGTCGGTGACCAGCACGGGCTGGCCCGACGCCTGCGATTCCATGACGACCTGCCCGAGCGTGTCGGTGACGCTGGGGAAGACGAACAGGTCGGTCGACGCGTAGATGGTGCTGAGTTCGTCTTTGTAGCGGAAGCCGCAGAACCGGACGTTGGCCCCCCGCAACTCGCGTTCCATGCGTTGGCGATAGGGCCCGTCGCCGACGATGACCAGCTCGGCGTCGAGTTCGAGTTCCTTGAGCCGTTGATTGACCTTCTTCCAGACGGTCGTGAGCATCGGGAGGTTTTTCTCGACGCTCACCCGGCCGCAGTAGAGCACGCGGACAGGTGTGCTCTTGGTCGGCCGGCTTGCGGTCGCGCCTTCGGCGTCCAGTCGCTGCCAGATCGTGTCGTCTTTGAACCGCGGGTGGAAGTCGTTGACGTCGCAGCCGGGCATGAGGCGGAGGCTGCGCTGCCGCGGGATGCCGATGCGCGTGAGGGCTTCGACGTAGTCCTCGCTGCGGGTGAAGATGGAGCGGAACCCGCCGTAGAAGAACCGCATGAACTTGGTCGTGGCGTGCGTCATCGCGTGGTCTTCGAAGAGCGCGTCGACGTAGGCGGGGAAGTCGGTGTGGTAGACGCCCAGCACCGGCACGCGCAGCATCCGGGCGACCAGGAGGCCGACCATGCCCATCGGCCCGGGCGTGGAGACGTGGATCGCGTCGGGCTGATGCTTGTCGACGTGCCGCATGATCTTGAGCAGCGGGGGAAAGGCGACTTCGAGTTGGTCGTACTTGGGCATCTGCCAGGCGAAGACCGGGTCGAAGTTGAAGATGTTGGGCTTGTCGGGCACGTCCAGGCGTGTGGACGTGATGATCTGCAGATCGCGTCCGGTCGCCTCGGCCTGATCGCCGACGTTCTGGATGAAGCGCGACACGCCGTTGACATCGCCCAGCGTGTCCGTGAACAGGCTCACCCGCATCGGCCGCTCCAGCACCCCCGGCGCCCGGTCCACTCTTGAGGTCTCGTGCTCGAAGCGATCGAGGAACGGGCGTTCTTTGTTCTGATAGAACAGGCTCACCATATACGGCGCCTGCGCGAGTTGCAGCAGCAGGTAGCTCGTGATGTGGTCGCTCAGGCCCGAGCGGTCCTTCTTCTGGAACGCCTTGATCGCGCCGGCGCCCAGCACGCGGCCCATCGCGGCGGAGAGTTCGTCGACAAACTCGGCCATCTCGTCGTGGCTCGACATCGCCGAGCCGTCGCGCACCGGGTCGGCCCGCAAGCGGTCGCGGACTTGCGGGTACTGCTCCAGCGTCGGACCGATGCTCGAGCGCAATGCATCCAGCAATGGGCTCGTGCGGCTTCGTTTGCGAAAAAGCCTCTTCTTCGCGACGTGCGCCGCAAGGCGGGCCTTGCTCGCTTTGGGTAGGTCGATGCCGGCGAAGCGAACGAGCTTGCGCCCGACCTCCTGCGCCATCGCCGAGCCTCGGCCGCCCAGGCGGTTGGCGTAGTAGTGCGCGCCCACCGTCGTGAACTGGTGCGCCAGCAACGACGAGTGCCCCCCCACGCCGCCCGCGCTGCTGCGCTCGCCCTGCATAACGAAGCGGAAGAACTCGGCCGGGCTCGCCGTGCCCGATTCGGGGCCTTGCAGACAGGTGAACGTCCGGCCGATGTTCATCAGCCCGTGGTCGTCCGATCCGGCGGTGATGCCCTTCTCCCAGATCCGCGGCCACAACGGCTCGAGCTGGTGCTGGTTCACGAGGCGGTGGACGCGGGCGGGCGTGAGCGTGTGCAGGAACCGCTCGATGCCGGCCTTGTGCTTGACGGTGTGGGCGCCGTTGAGCGTTTCGAAGCACTTGAACAGCAACGCCGCGCGCTCGATGTGCCACCGCGTCAGGCGGCCGTTTTGTAGATAGAGCGGGTGGGCGAAGGAGTGGGGGAGGTTGCGGTCGCGCAGCCACGAGGCGAACGCGTACACGTCCTGACGCAAGCCGGCGGCGCCGAGTTCTTCGTGCAGTTCGGGCGTGAGCCCCCAGACTAGGACGTGCAGCTTGCAGCGGTCCTCGGGGAAGAAGACGCTGACTTCTTCGCCGATGATGAAGTCCTGAAACCCGCGCTCGGCCAGTTCGAGGGCGCCGTCGATCGTGTCGTGATCGGTGAGTGTGACGAAGTCCATCCCGCGGGCCTTGGCCTGGTCGTAGACGGCTTCGGGTTCGCTGAAGCATTCGGGGCACCCGATCGCGCCGAGCGCGGCGATCGCCGGGCCGTCCGAGGCCTTCGAGTGGCAGTGCGTGTCCATGCGGACCACGCCGGGCCCGGTGACACCTTCGAACACCGGCTCGGCGGTCTGGGCGCGGAACAGCTCGCCCGGCGTCATCCGCGCGGCGAGACTCGGCTCAGGACCCGGCTCCGGTTCCGGTCTCGGCTCCGGCGCCGGTTGGTTGGTTGGTGGTTTGCTGCTTGTCACAATCGACTCCCCTCAACCCCTGCTACAGGTCCCCGACGCGGGAACTCTGCCCAAGCCCCGCCAACGCGCGGATCCGATTCCCCGGACTCCTGGCCCTCTGCTCAAAGCCTCTTAATCCTATCGCTTCTCCGCCTTCGGCGGGCCCGCTCAAGAATCCTTGGGAAGGCGCCTGCAAGCATTTAACGCGGTGTTGACCGGGGCTTGTTACGGCCGCCTCGCTCGGAGCGAGCCCCGTGGCCGATCGCTGCTCAGGAACTGTATCGGTTCGGTACCGCCTCTTGTCGAGGCTGCGAGCGGCCCGTTCGGCTGCGGAATACTCCGGCTTGGCACCGGGTTTCTCTCCTTACCGCCGTCCCGACCCAGCGAACACAGACGCGAAGGCCGGGACAGCGCACGAAAGACGCACGACCTCACGCAAAGGAAACTAACCATGGCACGTCTCGCAACCGTCGATCCCGCATCCGCCACCGGCCGGGCCAAGGAGATCTTCGAAGGCCCCCTGAAGGGCAAGCACTTCAACATCTTCAAGGCGATCGCCAACTCGCCCGCCGCGCTCGATTTCTACCTCGCGATGGGCGGCGCGGCGGCCAAGTTCTCGCTCTCCCCCGCCGAGCAGGAGGCCGTGCAGCTCACCGTTGGTGAGGCCAACGGCTGCGCCTACTGCGCCGCCGCCCACACCGCGATCGGCAAGGGCGCGGGCCTGAGCGAAGAGCAGACCATCGAAGCCCGCCGAGGCCACATCACGGGCGACGCCAAGCTCGGCGCTCTCACCAAGTTCGCGTCGGCGATCCACGAGAAACGCGGGAACGTCTCAGACGACGACGTCAGCACGTTCAAGGCCGGCGGCTACGACGACGGCGCCGTGGCCGAGGTCGTCGCGATCTACGCCTTTGCAACGTTCACCAACT
This sequence comes from Planctomycetota bacterium, assembly GCA_039815345.1. Taxonomy (GTDB): domain Bacteria; phylum Planctomycetota; class Phycisphaerae; order Phycisphaerales; family UBA1924; genus JBCBZM01. The sequence goes on from JBCBZM010000041.1 coordinate 18,010, forward strand.
ACTTCAACCACGTGAACGACACGCCCGTGGACTTCCCCGCGGCGCCGGCGCTGTAAAGCCAGCGGCTTCCAAGCACAAACTGATCACTCCGAAGCGCCCGCGCCCCACACGCGGGCGCTTTCGTGCGCACTCAGAACTGCAATCGAGTTAGACCGACGCCTTCACCGGCCCGGCCTTGCGCAGCAGTTCCTCGGCGTACGCCACCGCTTTCTCGGCCGCCTCGGCGGGCGCGATGTCGGGCTTGGCGGTGATGAGCGCCTGCATCGCCATGGCCGCGAAGTGCTCGCGCTTGTTCATGCCGGCGCCCTCGGACGAAGGAAACGCCGACTCGCGAGACACGGCGATCAGCTTGGCGGTTTCGGGGTCACGGTTCTTGGCGTTGGACATGGTGCGGCTCCTGCGGTTGATCGGGCAGCCTACCGCGGCCAACGCCCAGGCTAAACGCCGAGCCAAAAGTGACACGGGCCCGCGAACGAACGCGGGCCCGTGCCAACGAGTTGGTCCCGGCGCGGTGAGGCGGCCGGCCGAGACCCGTGCAGGGGATTCCTGGGACCGCCGCCGCATCCCGGACGATGGGTCCTTGGGAACGGCGTGCGATGCCCGAGTTTGGCGCCCGGGTTCGGGGCCCCAGCGCGGAGCGCGTCGTCGGCCGTCGGCGTTCCTCCTCCGCCGGCGCCGGACGCGTCCATCCCTAGTTTGCGATTTGTCGGCCCTGAAACCACGCGCCGCGCCCACTCCACTGTCACAACCCGCCCGCGCCGGCCGCAGGGTTTGCCCCATTGCACATCCGCCGAGCCTGTCGCTTTGCCCCGCCGCGCCAACCGGCGGCCGCTTCGTCCCATAAACTCCGCGGGTGACCAAATCAGCCAGCACGCCCAGCCCGACCTCCGCCGCGCCGCCCCCGCCGCCCGAGCGGCTCCACCGCGCGGTCTACCCGGGCTCGTTCGATCCGATCACGTTCGGCCATCTGGATGTCATCGCCCGCGGGCGGCGGCTGTTCGACGAACTCGTCGTCGGCGTCGGCGTCAACCCGGGCAAGGACCCGCTCTTCAGCAGCGACGAACGCGTGCAGATGACCCGCGACCTCGTGGCGCAGTTGGTCGCCGACGAACCCGAGCACGCGCCCGTCCGCGTCGAGCCGTTCGGCGGCCTGACAGTCGACTTCGCGCGCTCGGTGCACGGCTCGGCCATCCTCCGCGGAGTGCGCAACCTGTCGGACCTGCAAAACGAAGTCCAACAAGCCATCACGAACCGCGAAGTTGCCGGCCTTGAGACGGCCTTCGTCGTCGCCGGCCAATCGTTCGCGTACACGTCCAGCTCGCTGATCAAGCAGATCACGGCCATGGGCCAAGACCTCAGCGCCCTGGGCCCGATGGTCCCGCCCGTGGTGATCGAGGGGCTGCGCCTCAAGAAAGCCGAGCGGCACCCCGCGCTGATGCGGTTTGCGGGGGAAGTGGAGAACTGATCGCCTCCGGCGGTTTCAGTCCCGCGTTTCGTAGGGCGTGCCGCACTCCGGGCAGCGGTCGGCCTGCTCGACGCACGGGAACGCACACACGACGCAGACGTTGCGGCTCTTGGCGGTGTAGGGCGCCAATAGTCGCTCGTACATCGCGGCCTGAGAGGCGACGTTGAGCGGGTAGGCAAAGAGAAGCCACGGAAGCAACAGCAACAAAGCACTCACGAGATTGATGAGCCCAACAAGCACAAAGAACAAAACAATGTTGGCCGCATGGCCCCGCGTGGCGCGCCACGACAGACGGATCGACTCCACCACCCCCGATGGCGGCAGTTCCTGATCGAGGCAAATAGGCATGGCCACGAAGATGCGTGCCGATATCCAGATGACGACAAACACCGCCGCCACGGCTCCCGTAGCGATCAGCGCGATCGCAATCTCCGGGGTGTTGCCCCCGCCGTACATGATGCCGCCGAGGACGGCGATCGCGACACCGGGGACCGCGGCGCCCGCCACCGCGAGGCCGGCGAGCACCCCGACGCCGATGACAGGGAAGTAGCGGCGAAAGCCCTCAAAGATGCCCGGGACAAGCTCCCGCTCATCGCGCATCAGCCTTAGCCCGATGAACCAAACGCCGGCGCCGAAGGGAATCCCGAAAAACACGTTCTGAAGCATGCTCCACACCGGAACGAACAGGTTGATCACGAAGCCTACAAGGCCCGCAGCAAAGGCGATGAGCAGATAGAGGAGCGCCGCTCCGAGCACGGCTCCGTACCGCTGTTTCATCTTTCCGAAGCCGTCGCTGAGAGCGCCGAACGGAGACGAATCGACGCGCAAACCTGGCGGCTCACCGAACGACGGGGGCGTCTCGCCGGGGCGGATGTTCTGGGGGTTATGCGGGTCCGCGTCAAGCATCACCCGCGAGCATATCGGGAACTAACGTATTCACGCGCTGGGGGCACGCCGACGCGCGCCCGCGCAATGATGAACGACGCTACTCACAACTCTGCGACCACCGCGCCAGATAGCACGAGAAATCGCTCAGCGTGACGCCGTCGCCGCCGAAGCCGGGGCGGCAGACGCCGTCGGTTGTGATGTCGGCGCCCGGCGCCGACGCCGACCACTCGCTGAGATAACACGAGAAATCGCTGAGTGTCACCAGCCCGTCCACCCCCGCGGCGCCCAGTCCCGGCGTACACACGCCATCCACCGTCACGTCGGCCGGATCGATCGCGAGCCAGCGGAAAAGGTTGATCGCGTAGGCCTCGTTCTCGAAGCGGTTGATGTTGGTGCCGGCGCCGTTGAGGTTGAAGAACGTGTTGCGATCGAAGTGCCCGGCCAGTCGGCCGCAGTCGGCGAAGGCAACGCACAGCGCGGCATCGTTCGGGCCGACGGCACGGCTCGAACCCTGCCCGCTCGTGGTGTCGTTGTTGCGTGTTTGCGAGCCCGGGTTGGCGCGTACGACGAGAATGCTGTCCACACCCGGCAGGTCGCTCGCCGGCACAACAATCGGCGAAACACCTTCGCCATCGAACGAATCCACCCCAGCAAGGATCGCGCTCTCCGGCGTCAGGAAATCGCCCATGCTGCGCTCCAGCCGATAGGTCCCGCGGTCTTGCTGCATGACCCAGCCGAAGCGATCTAAAAACGCCTGGTCGCTGGTGGGTGCGTCGGGCCAGTCGGAGCCGAAGTTCGCGTCGGAGATAAACAGCGTTGACCCGCCGCCGCGGATGTAGCTCTCGATCGCGTCCGCCTGCGCCGCGGCGTACTCGGCGTTGTTTGAGCCGAACACGATCAGGTCGTACCCGCTCAGGTCCATCGTCTCGAACGGCAGGGCCGCCCCGGTCGTTTGCCCTGTGGCCGGCGCCCCCGGCTCCAGCGGCTCGATCATCTGCTCGACGACGAATCCGTCGGCCTCGAGCGCCGTCGCCAGCTCGAACCAGCCGTGGTTGCCGCCGTTGGTTGCGGTGTTGGTGATGTCGGCGAGTTGCTCGGTCAGCCCGGCGTCGTTGCCCGCTTCAAAGAACCCGCCGCTGCGCTCGGCGCCGCGGACAAACAAGACGGTTGGCGCCGCCGCTGCGGTCGTCGCC
>JBCBZM010000094.1:0-11859 GCA_039815345.1 Planctomycetota bacterium
CCCGGCGTCACACGCACCTCGATCCCCGCCGATCGGCACGCCTCCGCTTCCTCCATCCCGCGCCCGTACACAAACGGATCACCGCCCTTCACGCGCACCACGTTCACCCCGCGCAGTGCATGCTCAACAAGCGTCGCGTTGATCTCGCCCTGCGTGAGGTGATGCCGCTCAGGACGTTTGCCCGCGTCGATCACCACCGCGTCCGTCCGCGCATGGGTCAGCACCCCGGGATCCACCAAGCGATCGACCACCAACACATCTGCTTCCGCGATCGCCCGCGCCCCGCGCAGCGTCAGCAACTCAGGATCACCCGGGCCCGCCCCGACAAGTGTGACAACACCAACCGTCATACCCCCGCTCCTTCCGCGGACTCCACGAGCGCCCGTTCGACCGCGTCCGCCGCCACCGTCTCTGCGTCCGACCCAACCGCGCTCCGCAACGGCGTGATGCCGCCAGGCCCCGCAAGCCGTGACAGCAGGCGCACCGACGATCCGTCGACGTGAGCCACCGCGCACGGCGAGCCGACGCCCGAATCCTGCACCATCTGCGCAAACGCCCGCTCCGCCGTCACGGCAGCGCGCGTCGGCCCATGATCAACCCGGCCCACAAGGCTCTGTGTAAACCAGTCGTCCGCGCGCGTTTGCAAGGCGATCACGCCCTGCCCCGGTTCCGGCGTCAGTTGCTCGGGCGAAAACCGCTCCGTGATGACCTCCAGCATGCCGAGTCGCCGCAGCCCCGCCACCGCGAGCACGGTCGCGTCGAAGCGCCCCTCCAACACCTGACGCACCCGCTCTTCCACCGCACCACGGATGGGCGCCACACGCAGATCGGGACGCAGACACAACACCTGCCGAGCCCGCCGAGCGCTGCTCGTGCCGACGACCGCTCCGGCCGGCAAATCCGCGAGCCGCCGCCCGTCACGCGCCACCAGCGCCTCCCCCGCCGCGTCGCGCGCCAGCACCGCCGGAAGATGCAATAACGACTCCTCCGTTGCCAGCGGAAGGTCCTTCAGGCTGTGCACCGCAACATCCGCGGCCCCACGAGCCAACTCGTCAGCGAGCGCATCCGTAAAGATCCCCGTCTTGCCGAACGACTCGATCGGTGATGTCAGATCCCGGTCACCCTCGGACTCAACCACGCAGATCGTGCTGGACACGCCCGCCGCCGAAAGCACTCGCTGAGCCTCACGTGCCTGCCACAGCGCAAGCCGGCTCCCCCGAGTCACCAACCGCAGCGGCAATCGCCGATGCGCCGTTTCCACCATCCGCACCGCCGCGGTCGCAACCAACCCGCTCTCAAGCAGCGATGCCAAGACGAACACCCGGCGCCCACCCGCTTGCAGCCACGCCCCGCGTCGCGGCGATGAACCCAACCCGATCCGCTCGCCCACATCATCGAGGTCATGCCCGCCGCCACCGATCAACCAGGGCACGGCCACAATGTCATCCGTCACACTCGACGCCACGTCCTCAAGCAACGGCTCCTGATCCAGATAAGCATCCGCCGCCCGCCACCCCGGCGCCGATCGCTTGAACTCCGCATCCAACGCATCGCGCAAAGCAGCGGTCGTCGCGCCACTATTCGCCGCACGGCGCGTGCCGTGCCCAACAACCACACACACACCCCGTCCGCCGCCGACCGCCGAGCCGACGGCTTGCATCGCCCGCCGCACCACGTCCGCGCGCAACGCCGGATCAACGCCGATCGGCGGCGTCACCACCGACCCGCGCATGGCAGGCACAAGCCGCCCGCGCACGAAGTACGCGTCGCTCGTCATCACCGGAACCACCAGCGACGCCCGACCAGACGCCGCCTCGGCGAAGGTCGGCGTCCCGAGATTGAACACCGCCGACACGCTCGAGCCGTAGTACCGGGCCGACATCGATGCCGCCAACGAGCCCAGCCGCTCGTTGACGTCAGACCCCTCGCCCGCGCCGTGCGCCGCCAAAAGAATCGAGGACGCCTTCATGCCGTCGCCTCCAGCCACCGGGCGTGCCGACGGTGCAAAGACCGGCCCGCGCGTCGGCCCACATCACGTCGCAACAACGCGAGCTGCCGCTCGCACACCCCCTCCGCTTCCTCCCGCGCTCGCACCGCCACGACCGACCGCCCAGCGATCGCATCCAAGTCCGCAACCTTGACGAGACGTTCCGTGCCCGCCGGCAACCGACCGGTAATCGAGGCCGGCGCGCCCAGGTCCAAGACCAGCAACGGCCGACTCCGACCGGCCAACTGCTCCAATCGCATCACCGGCGTGCGCGCCCGCGTAGCCGACACAATCGCGTCACACCGCGGCTGCCAATGCGCAAGCTCATCGAGCGGACGCACCGCATCGAAGACCCGATGCGCCTCCGCCGAGGCTCGCTCGGGATGCCGAGAAAAAGCGATCACCCGCGCCCCAAGCCGTGTCGCGGCACAACCAAACGCCAGCGCCGCCGCCCCGGTGCCGATGACCCCCGCCACCGGCCGCGTCAACCCGTATCCCTTCGCGAAGCGTGCCACCCAACGCGCCGCCTCGTCCGCATGACCCGTGCCCGCGTCGCCGAACCCTTCCACCCGGCGAGCCAGCCGGCCCGCCCGAACCGCACGAACACCCAGCGCACGCAGCGTCGGATCGAGCGCACCCGCACGCTCGGCGCAAGCCCAAGCCTCCCGAACCTGCCCCAGAATCGCCGTCTCACCGGCCAGCCGTGATTCCAAACCCGCCGCGATCCGCAGCATCCGCCGAGCGGCGCTCACGCCCACGATCTCCGGCGCCGAACGCGACGGCACGCCGCGCTCCCAGCCCGACGTCACCCACAACGCCCGCTCACACGTCAGCAGCTTCACGCCCGGCACATCCGCCCGCTCCAAGCCGTCGCGGAACGCGAGCCATCGCGCATCGTGCGCACTCCGCCGAGTCAGACCAACCATGCGCACCGACGCGATCACGACAACACCTTGAGCCCGTACCGCTCGGCCGTCGGCTCTTCCTTGCCCGTGATCAGCGTCCGCGTCGGGCGGTCCACCGCGATCACTCGCCGATAGAAATCACCCAGCGGCTCGCCCGCGTCGCGCTCCGCGCGGTACCGCTCCAGCAACGGCCGCAACGTCGGGATCAACTCCCCGATCGCCACGTCCGCCTCGAACAAATCCGCAAGCCGATCGCCCGAGAGCCCGCCGCCCACGAATACGTGGTAGACACCGGGCCGACGCCCCACCAGCCCGATGTCCGCGTTGTACGGCCGCGCGCACCCGTTCGGGCACCCCGTCATCCGCACCGTGATCGGCACGTCATCGATCTCCAGATCCTCGAACGTCTGCTCCAGCTCGTCGATCAACGCCGGCTGGATGCGCTCCGACTCGGCCAGCGCCAACCCGCACGTCGGCAGCGCCGGGCACGCCATCGAGTACCGCCGCACCTGAGACAGCGACGACGCCAACGCCACGCCGTGCTCCGTCAGGATCCGCTCCGCCTCGTCCGCCTGCTCCGGCGTCAGGTCAGCCAGAATCACGCTCTGCATCGGCGTCAGAATGAACCGCGGCGCGAGGTCCCCCGCGATCCGGCGCAACGCGCTCGCGTAGCCAGCCTCATCCGTGTCCTTGATCCGCCCGTTCGGAATCCAGACACCCAAAAACACGCGCCCATCGCCCTGATCGTGCCGACCCAGATGATCCAACTGCCGCGGCGCGGCCGTCTCGCGCGCCGGGCCCAACGGCGCCTCCAGCCGCTCGCTCACCGCCGACCGAAACTTCTCCACGCCCCAGTCTTCGAGCAAATACTTCAGCCGCGCATGCCGCCGGCTCTCCCGGTTCCCGTGATCGCGGTACACCGACACCACCGCGCGCATCGCCTCGACCGCGTGCCGCGGCTCGACGAACCCGATCACCGACGCCACCCGCGCGATCGTGTCCGGCTTGTTGTGCGTCATCCCGAACCCGCCGCCCGCGGTCAGGTTGTACCCCACGATCCGCCCGTCCTCGACCACACCAATCAGCGCCGCGTCGTACGCGTACGCGTCGATGCTGTTGTCGTGATCCAGCCCCACGCCCAGCTTGAACTTCCGCGGCAGGTACGCCGTGCCGTAGAACGGCTCCTCCGCCTTCGCCCGCTCCGGGTCGTTGGCGTCGTCCACTTTCTCCCCATCGATCCAGATCTCGTGGTACGCCCCCGTCGCCGGCGCCAGCTCGATCGACAGCGTCTGCGCCAGCGCCCGCGCTTCACGATGCGCCTCCGTGGCATACGGCGCGGGCGACGCCATCACGTTGCGAGGAATATCGCCGCACGCCGCCAACGACGTCAGCAGCGTCGCGTTGATCTCGCGCATCGTCGCGCCAAGCTCGCCCTTGATCACACCATGCAACTGAAACGCCTGCCGCGTCGTCAGCCGCAAACCGCCATCGCCGTACCGCTGCCCCAGCCCGTCGATGTCCAGGTACTGCTGCGCCGAGCACGCGCCGCCCGGCACACAGATCCGGATCATGAAGCTGTAGTCCTTCTCCAGCCCCTCCTTCCGCCTCGCGGCCCGCGCGTCCCGGTCGTCCTGCTGATAGATCCCGTGAAACTTCATCGAGACCAGGTCGTCCTCGGCGAAGTGCGTCGCCTCCGCATCCTCCAGCGTCGCACGGATTCCCCCGCGCAGATTTCCGCTGAGCTGCTTGGCGCGCTCGACCTTCGACAAAAATCCCTGCGGGGTCACGTCCTTCCGCGCGACCGGCTTCGACCCATCCGCCCGCGCATCGTTGCTTGGCGCTTCGCCATGCTTCGGGTTGCTCGTCTCGCTCATCCCGCGCTCTCCTCGTTCGATCCGCTTGTGTCCGACGATCCCTCGGGCCGCATGTGCAGCCCGCATTCCGTCTTGTCCTGGCCGGGCCATCGCCCCTCACGCGAGTAGCTCCCCGGCGTCGACCCCGGCACCCGAGCCGTGCAATGCGTGCAACCGATCGACGGGTACCCCTGCTCGTGCAGCGGGTTGAACGGCACGTCGTGCCGCTGCACGTACTCCCACACCTGCGCCCGCGTCCAATACGCCAGCGGGCTGATCTTCACGAGCTGGTACTGCCAGTCCCACTGCACCAACTCGGTCGACGCACGCGAAGGCGATTGCTCGCGGCGCAGACCCGTGATCCACGCGTCCACACCCCGCAGCGCCCGCCGCAAAGGCTCCACCTTGCGGATCCGACAGCACAGGTCCGCGTCACGCTTCCAAAGCTCCGTCCCGTGCTCGGCCGCCTGCCGCTCGGGCGAGATCATCGTGCCGGCGTTCACGAACGTGATCGTCGGGTACCGCCGAATCAGCCGATCCCGCAGCTCCAGCGTCTCCCTGAACAGAAAGTGCGTATCGATGTAGATCACCCGCGTGCGCACGCCGCGCTCGGCCAGCATGTCGATGAGCGCACACCCCTCCATCCCGAACCCGGTCGTCGCCGCGATCGCACAGTGACCGAACCGCGCGAGCGCCCACGCCAGCACCTCGCCCGGGTGCGAGCCCGCGTCCACCGGCGAACGCACGACCGGCGGCGACACATGATCGATCACCGGCAGCTTCACCGCGCCCCCTCCGACTCCAACAACCCCCGCACCGCCGCATCCAACCGCGAGCTCGGCATCAAAAACGCATCGTGTCCCTCCGCCGTCTCCACATGCTCGAACCGCGCTGCAACACCCGCCGACCGCGCCGCCTCCACCAGTTCCGCCGACTGCTCCGAAGGGAACAACCAGTCCGCCCCGAACCCCACCGCCAGCAGCCGGCCGCCGTACCCGCGCAGCCGCTCATCCAAGGGCTCATCCGCCGAGGCGTCGTACGCATCCATCGCCCGCGTCAATCCCAGATACGTATTCGCATCGAACCGCCGCACAAAGCCCGCGCCCTTATGAGCCAAATACGACTCAACCTCAAACCCGCCCGAGTCCGCGCGACGTTGCCGCCCGAACCGACGCTCAAACGCCTCCGCCGAGCGGTAGGTCAGATGCGCCAGCCCGCGCGCCGCCGCCAGCCCGTCCGTCGGCGGATCGTCCGCCGGGTAGTACCCATCGCGGTACCGCCCGTCCGCACGCACCGCGCCCCGCCCGATCTCGTTGAACGCGATCCCAAACGCGCTCAGCCGAGCCCCCGAAGCCAGCACGCCCGCCCCACGCACCCGCCCGGGAAACCGCAGCGCCCACTCGAGCGCCTGAAACCCGCCGATCGAACCCCCCAGCACCGTGATCGGCCGTACCACACCAAGCGCTTCCAACAGCCGCGACTGCGCTTCCACCATGTCCTCGATTGCCACCGACGGAAACGTCGGCCCGTACGGCGCCCCCGTCGCCGGGTCCACGCTCGTCGGCCCCGTCGATCCGGAGCACCCGCCCAGCACGTTCGAGCAGATCACAAAGTGTGCCGCCGGGTCCACCGCCCGGCCCGGTCCCACCAGCGCTTCCCACCAACCCTTGGGCGCCCCATCCGGCGCCTCGGAACCCCACCGCGTCACGTGCGCATCACCCGTGAGCGCGTGGCACACCAGCACCACCGACTCGGCGTTCGGATCACCGAACGTCTCGTACGCCAAGTGCGCACGCTCCAGCGTCGCGCCGCCGCGCAACCGCAGCGGTCGGCCGGGGGTCGCCACCTCCGCAACCCCCGACCGCCACGCCGCGGCTCTCTCCGTTCCATCCACGTTGGTACCGCCCGCGCGTGTCACCGCTGAGACGCCTCCAACGCACGATCCAGATCCGCCAGAATGTCCGCCTCGTTCTCCAGCCCAATCGACAGCCGAACGTACTCCGGCGTCACGCCCGTCTTCGCTTGTTCCTCGGCCGTCAACTGCGAATGCGTCGTCGTCGCCGGATGAATCGCCAGACTCTTCGCGTCGCCGATGTTGGCGAGGTGACTGAACAACTCCGTGCTCTCGATAAACCGCCGCCCCGCCTCCGCGCCGCCGCGAATACCAAAGCCCACGATCGCCCCGAACCCACCCGTCAGGTACTTCTGCGCGTTCGCGTGCGTCGGGTGCGACTCAAGCCCCGGGTAGTTCACCCACTCCACCGCCTCGTGCCCCGCCAGATGCCGCGCCACAGCCAGCGCGTTCTCCGAATGCCTCGGCACACGCAGGTGCAGCGTCTCCAACCCTTGCAAAAACAGGAACGAAGCAAACGGGCTCAGCGTCCCGCCCAGGTCCCGAAGCAGATGCGTCCGCGCCCGCGTGATGTACGAGATATTCCCGATCGGCGCCAACGCCTCCGCGAACACCACGCCGTGGTACGACGGATCCGGCGCGGTGAACTCCGGCCAACGCTCCGGCTCGGCAGTCCAGTCGAACTTGCCCGAGTCCACGATCGCCCCGCCGATGTGCACGCCGTGACCACCGAGGAACTTCGTCAGGCTGTACACCGCGATGTCGATCCCATGATCGAACGGCTTGAACAGCACCGGGGTCAGCGTCGTGCTGTCCGCGATCAGCGGCACACCAACCCCGTGCGCCGCCTCGGCCAGCTTCTCGTACTCGGGCACATCGTTCTTCGGGTTCCCGATCGCCTCGATGTACACCGCCCGCGTGCGCTCGTCAGCCAACGCCCCAATCTCCTCCGGCCGGGACGGATCGAAGAACCGCACCTCGATCCCGAGCCGCTTGAGCGTCTGCGTAAACAGCGTCCACGTGCCCCCGTACAGGCTCACGCCGCTGACAATGTTGTCGCCCGCCTGCGCGATGTTTAGGATCGAGTACAGAATCGCCTGCTGCCCGCTCGACACCGCCAGCGCCCCCACGCCGCCGTCCAGCGCCGCCAGCCGCTTCTCCAGCACGTCCGTCGTCGGGTTCATCAGCCGGCTATAGATATTGCCGAACGTCCGCAGCGCGAACAGGTCCGCCGCGTGCGCCGTGTCCTCAAACACGTAGCTCGTCGTCGCATAGATCGGCACCGCCCGCGCGCCCGTCGTCGGGTCGGCGACCTGCCCGGCGTGCACCGCAAGGGTTCCGAGAGGCGAAGGCGCGCTCGGCGCCACGTCGATAGAACTCGCAGTCATCGTGCGTTCTCCGTGTAAGTGGTTGCTCGATCCGCCGCGCCGGCCTCCGCGCCCGCAACGTCCCGCGCGAGCGTGTCGACATCCGCGAACACCGACTCCGTCGTCGGCCAACGCCCCGCCCCCGCCGCCGAAGCAGCCAGCACCTCGCCGCTCCCAAGCTCGATCTCGACCGCGTTCTCAGGCCCGCGCAACCCCACGAACCGGCCACCGCGATCCACCGGCGCCAGACGCACCGATGCTTGAGCCGAAGCTCGCGCCGTCACCCCGCCGTCCGCGTCATACTCGAGGTCCAACGCCGCGACCTGCCGCACATCAGCTTCGGTCTCGGTGCTCGCCGTCAATGCCTCGCGCTCAATCGCGTCCGGGTCCAGCGCGATCCCCAGCGCCCGCCCGATCAACGACAGCTTCGCCGCCGCGTCCCACCCCGAAAGATCCGCCGTCGCGTCCGCCTCGGCGTACCCGAGCGCCCGCGCCTCCCGCAGCGCAGTCTCCAAATCCGCCCCCTCCGCGATCGCGCCGAGCACAAAGTTCGTCGTGCCGTTCAGCACCCCACGCACCGACCGCACGCGCCCCTTTGACCGTGCCAGCGCCACCAACTCCAGCACCGGCAGCACACCCCCCACCGCCGCCGAGTACTCGATCCGCCGGCCCGCGCTTTCCGCCGCTTCGCGCAACCGGTCGCCGTGCAGCGCCACCAGCGCCTTGTTCGCCGTCACGACGTGCGCCCCGCGTGCGAGCGCCGCCAGCGTCAGCACCCGCGCGTCCTCTACGCCGCCGATCAACTCAATCACGACATCGGGCGATTCCCGAAGCAGCCGCCCGGGGTCGTCGGTCACCAACACGCCCTCCGGCACGCCGGCACGCTCGCGCCCCGCGTCGCGCACCAGCGCGCCGACCAACTCGAACCGCTTCGGCTCGAGGGCCAAACGGCGCGCCACGCCAAGCCCCACCGCGCCCAAACCGAGCAGACCCACCCGCATCGGCCGAGATCGCTCCGAACGCCACGCCGCGCCGAGCCGCGTCGGGCCCGCGCCCACCGCCGTGCCACTGTCCGCCCCCACGCCCACCAACGAAAACCCTCGCCCCAGCCGCCGCGCGTGCTCGATCGCTCGCGGCTGCACCACCCGATCACTCAACGCCAACGCCTCGGCATAGCTCAGCCGCTCGAACCGCCGCGGCGCCGGGCCGCCGTCCGAAAGCTCGGCCGGGTCCCACTCGCACACGGCGCCCACGTCTTTCACCAACACCGCCTCAACACCAAGCGCATCCGCCAGGCCGATCGCCGTCAGGTCAGACCCGCCCCGGCCCAGCACCACCGATCGCCCGTCACCCGCCCGAGCCACAAAGCCCGGGACGACCGCGATCGCGCCGGCGTCGAGCGCTTCGCGGACGACCCCGGGACGCACGCCGACCACCTCGGCCTCGGTCGGATCACCCTCCGCAACGATCCCCACCTCATCGGCGCGCACCAGCCGCACAGGCAGCCCCGCCCGCTCCAGCGCCACCGCCACCGCCGCCGCGGCTTCGATCTCCCCCACGCCCGCCAGCTCGGCCAACGCATGCGTCGGCGCCTCGGTCACCGGCGCCAGCCCGTCATGGCGAGCCAGCAGCTCGTCCGTCCGCCCGCGGAACGCGGACACAACGCACACCACCCGCTCCCCACGCCGCCAACGCCGGTACACATCGCTCACCACCCGCGGCACATCGCTCGGACCGCGCAGCACCGAGCTCCCGTACTTCACCACCGCCGTCGCCCGCGTTTCAGCCTGATCCGTCGCCTGTGCCATCCGTGCTCTCCATGACCCGCGGCTCAATGAAGCCCGCTTCCCAAACGCGGCCGAGAACGCAGCGCGCACCGATCGCGCACCGCACAACTAACTTGCTCTTATGTTCTCAAGGCCTCACGGCAGGCCCGATCCGGGCCGCCGGCGATCTCGCTCGGCCTGAAAGACCCTGCCCAAAACGACAAGCACCACCGTCGCCCGGACGGTGGTGCTCAGGTATCGAACCTGATTCTGGAGATCAGGACTCAGCCAGAGGCTGTCATCCCACATCCACACCGACCATCCGGGCGTCGCATTCGCATGCGGCACATCATCGGACAACAGGGGCAGGAGCGGATGAATCCCAACATCGCACGGAGTCTATCGGCGATCAAACCGCCGTCAATAGCTCCGTACATAATCTTTTCTATTCGTGAAGCATACCCGGCGCCGAGGGCTCGCAACAACCTACGACCGCACCAGCAGCCGCCCCCGCAGCAACTCGGCCATGACCGGGTTGATGTGATGCTCGATCACCCACCGCACCGCAGGCACGCACACCGCGTCGCCAAACCCAAACAACGCGTCCGTCTCGCGCACGCCCTCCGCGTCCGTGCGGAAACCATCCGCGCCCATCAGCCGTGCGCACTCGGCCGCGCTCAGATATCGGACGCGCCAACCGCCCTCCGTCACGCGCACCAGCATCTGCTTCGCGCTCCCGCCCTTCGGCGTGCGCAAACACCCCGCGATCCCGTCGAAGCGCAGCTCCGCCGTCGACTTGCCGTCGCGCATCCGCCGGAACGCCGTCGCGTGGCACACGCCGCGCTCGCGCACCACCTCGTCCACCTTCGCCCGGTGCCGGTCCCAGGCCTGGCTCTTGAAGTACGCCGCCCGCTTGTCCGACCACCACGCCGGGCTCTCCGCGTCGTACGCATCCAGCACGTCTTCCAACAACACCGCCGAAGCCGCCGGCGGCTCGGGCATCGGACGCACCGCCCAGTCCAGATCAGGCCGCTTCGCGATGAAGTCGGCCAGCAACGCGGGCCGAACCGTGCTCGGCGTCGTCGCCTCCACCATCGATAGCAGCGGCCCGACCTCGACCTCCCGCCGAATACCCACCACAAACATCCGCGGCCGGCTCTGCGGCACAAACCGCTTCGCGTCCATCGCCAGCACATCCACCCGGTACCCCGCGTTCTGCAATAACTCCAGACACAGCCCCAGATCACGCCCGCCGTGACTGTGCGCAAGCCCCAGCACGTTCTCCAGAATCACAAACGGCGGCCGCTTCCCGCCCATACGACTCAAAATGTCAACGAACCGCAGATACGCCGAAGACTGAGGCCCCGCCTCGATCCCGCGCGCCTTCCCGGCCAGCGATAAATCCGTGCAAGGAAAGCACGACGCGATCAACCCCACACCCGGCACGCTCTTCGGCCCCACGTCATGGATCGACCTCGACTCCAGCGTGATCGCCGGGTCCTCGACACCGGCGCGCTGCAACGCCGACGCGTTGTGCAAAAACAACCGCCGCTTCGTCGCGTCGTAATCATTCGCCCACACCGTCCGCCACCCGGCCGCGTGCACGCCCCGGCTCATCAAGCCGATCCCGGAAAAGAAATCCGCCGAACGCCCGATCTGCGTCATCCAACCCGGCGCCGGCTTCTCCGTGCCGGCCAGCGCCCGCTCGACCTGATCGCACACGCCTTGCACATCGGCATCGCTCGCAAGATCCGAACCCCACCGACGCAGCACCCGCCACCCGCTCGAAAGCAACGCGTCCGTCCGCTCGAGATCCCGCCGGATGTTCCCCGAAACCTTCCGCTGCCAGTACCCACGCCGCTCGGCGCCCTCAAACGGCTCGTGCAAGTGCGCACACCCGCGTCGGCGCCACTGCCCGCCGTGCCAAAGATCGCCGTCCACGAACACAGCCAGCCGCTCGCGCTCGAATACAAAGTCCGGCCGACCCGGCAGCCGCTCGACATGCCGCTCCGCCTTCAGCCCGCGCGCCGCCAGCGCCGCCTCCAACGCAAGCTCCGGCGCCGACCCGCGCGACCGCACCCGCGACATCAACGCCGATCGATCCTCAGCCGTCAGAAAGTCCGCCATAA
>JBCBZM010000091.1:0-12468 GCA_039815345.1 Planctomycetota bacterium
ACGTACGTCGAGCTCCGCCGGCTGGGCGCGGGCGTGCGCGTGGTGAACGTGGGCGGCGGTCTGGCGGTCGACTACGACGGGAGCGCCTCGCCGACCCTGTCGAGCAAGAACTACTCGATGAAGGACTACGCCGAGGACATCGTCTGGCGGCTGAAAGACGTGTGCGAGCGGGCGGGCGAGCCGGCGCCGACGATCTATTCCGAATCCGGCCGGGCGATGACGGCGTTTTCGAGCCTGCTGGTCACGGACGTCGTCGGCTCGCGGCGGTTCGCTTCGGACCCGGACCTGCCGACGATCCGCCGGCATCTCGCGGCGCAGTCTTCGGGCGGTCGGGCTCCGGGTGATCGGGCTTCGGGCAAGAAGGCGGACACGCCGGCGTCGATCGACGAGTTGGTGGACGCGTTCGAGCGGGTGACGGTGCTGGGTCAGGCGGCGGGCGCGGCGCTGACCGACCCGGACGATCTGCTTAATGAGGTGACGGGGATTCTGCACGACGCATCGCAGGCGCGGGACGAAGCCGTGAAGCTGTACCAGCTCGGGTATCTGAGTCTGACGATGCGTGCGGCGGCCGAACGTTTGTATTGGGCGGTGGGTCGGCGTGTGCTGGCGCAGGCGGAACTGGCGTGCGCGACGTCGGGCGAGCCGTTGCCGACGGAGCTGGCCGGGCTGCCGCCGCAGTTGGCCGACATTCTGTTCTGCAACTTCAGCGTCTTCCAGTCGCTGCCCGACCACTGGGCGATCCGTCAGATTTTCCCGGTGGCGCCGATCCATCGGCTCGACGAGAAACCAACGCGCCGGGCGACGCTGGCGGATATGTCGTGCGACTCCGACGGGCGGGTCGATCGGTTCCCTTCGCTCGGCAACGAGGCGTACCACGAGACGCTGCCCGTGCACGAAGGCCGCGAGGGCGAGGTGTACTACCTCGGCGTCTTCCTGGTGGGCGCCTACCAAGAGGTGCTGGGCGATCTGCACAACCTGTTCGGCGACACGCACGTGGTCCACGTCTCGCTGGATGACGAGGGGCGATGGCGGATCGATGAGTTGATCGAAGGCGACACGGTGCGGAACGTGCTGGAGTACGTGCAGCACAACCCGGCCGAGATGAAACGCGTGCTCCGGCGTGACGCCGAGGCGGCGATGCGTGCCGGCCGGCTGACCACGGGCGAAGGCCGACAGCTTCTGAGTTTCTGCGAGTCGGGGCTGGACGGGTACACGTACCTGGAAGAGTGAGCCCGATCTGGGCCCGAGAACTGGTCCGCCCGTTCGCCGCGGCGGCTTTGCGCCGTCTTCACAGGCGTTCGGCGGTCATCCTCGGCTGTCAAAACGGGGCATCGGGGCGGGACGTGCGGCGGACCGCGACGAATGAAGCGGCTGCGCTGGTTGTCGGCGTGCGCGCGGGGCGTGCGCCGCACTATGCTGGAGCCGTGCGCGAGAACGAGCTGTTAGCCCGGATCTACGATCGATCGGCGGCAATCAACGCCGGCGCGGTGGACGGCGTGCGCGTCGGCCCGGGCGATGACTGCGCGGTGATCCGCCTGGGCGACGAAACAGTCGTCATCGGCGTCGATCAGGTCGTCGAGGGCCGACACTTCGAGCCCGGGACGCCTCTGGAACTGATCGCGCGCAAGGCCGTCGGCCGGGCGGTGAGCGATGTGGCGGCGATGGGCGCCAAGCCCTGGTCGGCGATCGCGACGGGCGCGCTGCCCAGGTGGGTCCGGGGTGGGGACGCACTCTTCGAGTCCATGGCCTCCTGGGCCGAGCGGTGGTCGTGCCCGCTGATCGGCGGAGATATCTCCAGCGGCGGCGAGCTTGTGCTGACAGTGACCGCGATGGGCCGCATGGCGCCCGGCGTTGAGCCGGCGCTGCGCAGCGGAGCCCGGCCGGGCGACGGGGTGTATGTCACCGGACGGCTGGGCGGGAGCCTGGCGAGCGGTCGGCATCTGACGGTCCGGCCGCGGACCTTCGAGGGCCAGTGGCTCGCGGGTCTGCTCAAGCACGACCTGCATTCGATGATGGATGTTTCCGATGGTCTCGGTGTGGATGCGGCGCGGCTGGCGTCGTCTTCGGGCGTGCGGATCGAGTTGGAAGCCGAGCTCTTGCCGGCACAGTTCGACTCAGATTGGCGCGGGGCTCTGGGCGACGGCGAGGACTACGAGTTGCTTTTTACCGTCGCGGAGGATCGCGCCCGAGAGCTGGGCATGAGGAACGTGGCGCCGAGGCTGGGCACCCCGATCTCGCGCATCGGCGTGGTGACGGCGGGCGAAGGCTGCGGGGTGCACGAGGCGACGGGCGCGTTGCACGACGCCGCCGAGTTCGGATGGGAACACGCGACGTGAGGGCGCGATCGTGAAGGCACAATCACGCGAGCGGGACGCGCATCAGACTGAGCGCGAGACCCAGCACGAGACTGGGACGGTTGCGTTCGAGCGTGACCTGTCGGCCGAGCCGGCGACCGAAGCGTTCGGCGCGGCGATCGGGCGGCTGCTGCGGCCGGGTGATGTGGTCACCCTGCGGGGCGGGCTGGGAGCGGGCAAGACCACGCTGACCCGAGCGATCGCCCAAGGCGCCGGGGTGGGCGCCGATCAGGGCGTTTCCAGCCCGACGTTCGTCATCGTGCAGGAGTACGCCGCCGAAACGGATCCCGCCGAACGGGCACTCGAGCGCCTGATCCATGTGGACGCCTACCGGCTGGGCGGTGAAGACGAACTCGACACGATCGGTTGGGACCGCTTCGAGCGCGGCGGGCTTGCAACGCTCCGCGCGGCGATGGTGTGCGAATGGGCGGAGCGCATCCCCCATGCGGTGCGGGCGCTCGGGCCGGCGATGCAGATCGAGCTCGAGATCACGGGCGAACGAGCCCGCCAAGCCGCGGTGCGACTGCCCAATACGTGGAGCGATCGTCCGACGTTCGACGCGCTGGTGACGCGGGAGCCGACGCGGTGCCGGAAGACGGGCGCCTGGGTCGCGCCGGACAACCCGCACTGGCCGTTCGCCGATGAGCGTGCGCAGATGGCCGATCTCTACGGCTGGTTCAGCGGGTCGTACAAGGTGAGCCGGGATGTGCGGGACTCGGACCTGGAAGAAACCGAGTAAGGCCGCCGCTCTGAATCGTGTCATCCGGCTGCTTGTCGTTCAGCCCTTGGTCGGCTGGTGGAGGTTGCGCATGAGGTCCACCATGGCGCCGTTGGGTGCGATCGGCTCGACATCGAGTTCGGTGCGGATCTCATCGACGGGGCGTTCCCATTGCTCTTCCCACTTCATGGCGAGCAGCGGCTTGGCCTTGAGCCCGATCTGGTAGCCCATGGAGATGGTCTTGAGGCAATCGCCGAACTGCTCGGGCTCTTTCATGAGGTAGCGGAAGACACCGCCGGCGCAGATGACCGCCGACATCGGGCGGTGGGTCTGTGCGAGCTCGACGGCCTTGACCGAGATCTCGCCCAGTTGTGTCGTGTCGAACCCGGTGACGACGTGCCAGATGTCGTGTGTCTGGCGGATGCGCATGAGGATGTAATCGACGTCGTCTTTGACATCGATCTTGCGGTAATAGTCTGGGTCGAAGCCCATGGAGTCGAGGTGGTCGACGTACGTCCGACCGAGTGTGCCGGGGTCGAGTTGGCGGAGGCGCTCGGTATCCGGCACGGGCTGGAGGTAGCGTTCCTCGATCATCTCTCGGACGCGCGGGTCCTGGCTGGTGAAGTCGAACGCCTCGCGCGTGGCCTGGATATGGCGGAGGCCATCCTCGATATCGAAGACGCTCTCGGTGTGCTCCGGATCGCGCAGCATGCCCATGGCGCCGCGGAGCGTGGCGAGGTAGTTCGGGTGGGTGTGGTGCTTGCGGTGCTTTTCGACGAACCGTTCGAACACACTCATGACGGCTCCGTTCAGGATGTCCGAGTCGGACTCACACTCGGTGTGGACCTTCAGGACTTGGCGCTGGTCGCAAACACCTGGAAACGATGGCCCTTGGCCTGCAGCCCGTGCTCGGCGCACAGCCGATCGCGGATGGATTCGAGCTCGGGCACAACGACAGGGATGACCCTGCCGGTCTCGACATCGATCAGCAGGTCCTGCGGCGAGCGACCGTAGATCAGCATGTAGTACGACTGTGTCTCCCCGAACGGCACGCGCTGGATGATGCCCGAGTCCTGGAGCAGCTTGATGGTGCGGTAGACCGTGGCCTTCGAGACGCGGAAGTCCCCGTCGCGGAGCGCGTCGAGCAGGTCGTCGGCCTGGAAGAGCCCGTCGCGGTCGATGATCGCATCGAGGATGCGGGCGCGCTCGGGCGTGTACTTCTGGCCTTCCTGGCGGAGGTGGCTCCGGAAGACGGCGCACAACGGCTCGACGATCTCGATGTCGTCGCTCTGGTCACCGGTTCGCACGGGAAGGAGTGCCATGGAAGGATGGTACCCCGGCGCGGGCGGCTCGGGCTTGTTTCATAGACTCGCGGCGTGACGCACGCCCGATCCGCACAAAACGCCGACAGCCCGCCGAGCATCGGCGCCGCGATCTGGGCACTGGCCGGCGTGGTGTTGTTGGCCTTGATGGCCGTGTTGGGGTCGATCGGCGGGCCGCAGGGACCGATCGGCGCGCTCATCGCGGTCGTCGCGGCGTTGCTGCTCGACGGCGCGTGGGCGGCGGCGTACCTCGTCGCGGCGTTCGGCTGGGGTGGGCTCACGCTGGCGGCGATCGATCGAGCCGGCGGCGGACGGGCGCGCTGGGACCGGCTCGCGCTCGAAGCGGCGGTCGGCATCGGCGTGCTCATGACCCTGAGCCACGCGCTCGGTTGGGCGGGCGCGTTCCCGTCGAACGCGCTCGGCAAGGGCATCGCGATCGGCGTGCTGGCTGTCGGCATCTTGTGGAGGGCCCTTTCGACGGCGCGCCTGCTGCGGCGGGACGGCGGCGTGCGCCGGCGGCCCTCGCGCGGCTGGCTGCTCGCGCTGCCAGCGACGGCCGTGCTGCTCGTCGCGGCGAGCAACCCGCCGGGCTGGCTGTGGGACAGCGAGGCGGGCGGGTACGACGCACTGAGTTACCACCTGCAACTGCCGCAAGAGTGGATCGCGCTGGGTCGCCTGCAACCGCTCGAACACAACGTCTACAGCTATCTGCCGGGGTATGTCGAAGCGGCGATGTACCACGTGGGCATTGCGGCTGGCGCCCGCGGGCCGATCGAGGGCGCGCCGCTGTGGGGCTTGCTGTCCGACGGTGGGCGGGCCCTCGTCACCATGCAGTTGCTGCACGCCGGCATGGCCCTAATGGCGGCGTGGCTGATCGCCCGGCTGGCTACTTCGGCGGCGCGGCTGACCGGCGCTTCGACGCCGCACGCGACGCGCGTGGGTGTCATTGCCGGAGCGCTGGCGTTGGCAACGCCTTGGGTCGTGGTCACGGGCTCGCTGGCATACAACGAGATGGCGATGGTGCTGCTGGGCGCGGGGGCGATGCTGGCGGCGATCGAGCGCGGCTTCAAGCCGTGGGCGCGCGGCGCGCTCGTGGGCGGGCTGGTCGGCCTGGCCTGCGGCGCCAAGCCCACGGCGATCTTTTTCTTTACGCCGGTGTGCGCGCTGCTGCTCGTGGGTCCCCCGCTGCTGCTCGCGCGGCGCGTGACGCGGCCGATGGTCGTCACGGCTTTGGTCGGAATGCTCGCAGGCGTGCTGATGCTGGCGCCTTGGCTCGTGCGCAACGCGGCGCACGGCGGCAACCCGGTCTTCCCGGCGATGACCGAGCTCTTCGGCACGGCGCACTGGGATGCCGAACAAGCGGATCGTTGGGCGGGCGCCCACTCCTTCAACGGGACGACATCGGAACGCCTTGAGTTGATCGTCCGTCCCGATGGCGCCGACCCGGCGGGTATCCGGCATCGCGGCATGCTGCACCCGCAATGGGGCGCGCTCTGGATCATCGCGCTCGCAGCAGCGATGATCACCCTCGCCCGGCGCCCGACGCGGTTCATCGGCGCCTTGGCGGCGCTCGGCCTGTTGGCGCAGGTCATCGCGTGGCTGCTGCTGACGCACGTGCAGTCGCGGTTCTTGCTGCCGGCCGTCGCGCCGATCTGCGTACTGGTGGCGCTCGCGTCGCCGCCGCTGCGGCTCGGCCGCGTTCGGCCGGAGTGGCTGGTCGCGGTGCTTGTTGCAGTGCAAACGGTGTTCATGATCGCGATCTTTACGGAACAGAGGCAAAGCTCGGGCGGATCGCTCGGGCCGAACGCTTGGCTGCTGGGCGGGCCGGGCGTCTTTACGGGCGAGGCGTTGCGTCCCGAAGATCGCTGGCAGCGGGCGGAGGCGTGGCTGAACTTCGGCGATCTGCACGCCGAGGCCGACGGCCGCACGCTGGTGCTGGGCGACGCGGCCGTGCTGTATCACGCTTCGCCCATTGATTGGGCCACAACGTGGGATCGGTCGCTGCTGGGCGCCTTGATGCGCGAGCACCCGGACGACCCCGCGGCGTGGCGCCGAGCGCTGCGCGATCGTGGTGTGTCGCTGGTCTTCGTGCGTTGGAGCGAGCTGCAACGCTTGAGCGACACGGGGTGGCACGACCCGCTGGTCACACCCGAGCGTGTCGCGCGGTTCTTGGCACAGGAAGCCGAGCCGATGCCGCGGGTGCGTTCCTCGCTGCCGACTTCGACACCGACGTGGGAGCTGTTTCGATTGCGAGGCGATCCGTGACCGCGTCCAACGAACCTCGATCGGAACGGCGTTGGCTGCGCACAATCGGCCAGTTGGCGGGGTTCGCCCTCGGGCTCGGCCTGCTCGCGTGGTGCGCAAGCGTGGCGCTGGATGCCGAGAACCGGGCGCAGCTCGAACGGCTGCGCGATGCGAGCCCGGCGTCGGTTGCCGCGCTGGTCGGCCTGACGGCCGCGATCCTGATCGTCAACGGGCTGGTGTTCTGGGCGGTGCTGGCGCCGGTGCGACGGCTGCGCGCGGTCGACGTGTGCGCTACAAGCTGCATCGCGACCTTTCTGGCGTTGCTGCCGTTTAAGCTCAGCCTGGCGGCGCGCATCGCGATCCACCACAAGCGCGACGGCGTGCCGCTGATGATGATCGGCGGCTGGCTCGGCGCGGTGGGTGTGCTGTTTGTCGGAAGCATCGGTGTCGTCGCGGGCGCCGCCTTTGGACGGGCCCGGTTCGAGATCGGCCCGGGCCCTGCGATTCTGATCGGGCTCGTTGGGCTGGCGGCGTTCGGTTTGGCGACGGTCATCGGCGCCCGGCTCTTTGCCGGGCCGATCGGGCTGGAACGCATCCGTGCGCTGATACTCGCATGCGCCCTGGGCCCATTGCGCAAGCCGGCGGCGCTGGTGACCGGCTCGCACGCGTTCGGCAGGTTGCACCGCGCGTTCGAGATGCTCGGCTCGCCCGCGGCGGTGGTTGCCGCGTTGGCGTTGCGGGTCGTCGATGTGGCGTTGCAGGCCGGGCGGTTCGCGGTCGCCGGCGCGCTCATCGGGCTCGAGGTCGACATCCAGACGGCGGTGCTCCTCGCTTGTGCGCACGCGTCGATCGGCGTGCTCAGCCCGTTCGGCACGCTCGGCACACGCGAAGCGGGCACGCTGGCATTGGCCGCAGCCTTCGGGTTGGCCGCGGCGAGTGGAGCAACGGCGGATGGGGACGCGGCGGGCGGGCTGTCGGTCGTGCTGCTGGTCGTCGGCGCGGTCGACGGCGTGACGGCGCTCGTAATGGCAGCGATGGGCGTGGCGTGGCTCCGGCCGGATCGGCTCTTCCGCAATGCCGACGCCTCGCCCGATCAACCGTCGATCTAGGATGCCCGATGCGACTCGCGCTGGTGCAGCTCAATCCGACGGTCGGCGATCTCGACGGCAACGCGGCCCGGCTGCGCGAGCGGCTGGCCGAAGCCCAGGACGGCGGCGCCGAGTTGGTCGTCTTTCCCGAGCTCTCGCTGACCGGGTATCCGCCGCGGGATCTGCTGCTGGAGCAGGGGTTCGTCGCCGCGTGCGTGGAACGTGCCGAGACGATCGCATCGGTCTCGACGCACGCAACCGTGATCTTTGGGACGCCGATGCCGACCGATCACGGGGGCATCACCAACAGCCTGCTCGCGTGCCGCGACGGCCGCGTCATAGCGCGATACAACAAGCGGTTGCTGCCCACGTATGACGTGTTCGATGAAGACCGGTACTTCACCGCGGGCGACGAAGCGGTGGTGATCGATGTGCCGACGTCCCACGGCGCCGTGCGGACGGGGCTGGCGGTGTGCGAGGACCTGTGGAAAGGCGAAGACGCGGGCTTTGCTTGGCGGTATCGGCACGCGGCCGATCCGGTTGAGGCGTTGGTAGCCGCCGGCGCCGAGCTCATCGTGTCACCCTCGGCCAGCCCGTTCGTGCTCGGCAAGGGCCTCAAGCATCACGCGATTCTGAGGGCGCACGCCTCGGAGCGTGGCGTGACGGTCGCGGGCGTGAACCAGGTCGGCGGGAACGACGATCTGGTCTTCGACGGGCACGCGGCCGTGTACGACGCCGGCGGCCGACTGGTCGGCGCGGGGCCGGGGTTCACCGAGTACGTCGTGCCGGTCGACTTGGGCGCCGATCTGGGTCGCTCGGCGCCAGAACAGGCCGACCCGCGCATCGCGGCGTCGGCGGCTCAGCTTGTCTTCGGCGCGCTGCGGCTGGGCGTGGCCGATTACCTGCGCAAGACCGGCTTTTCCAAGGTCATCATCGGGCTCAGCGGCGGGATCGACTCGGCGGTCACGGCCGCAATCGCCGTCGCGGCGTTGGGCGCCGACAACGTCCTCGGGGTCTCGATGCCCGGGCCGTACTCCAGCGAGGGCAGCAAGACGGATGCGTTCGAGCTGGCCGACCGTATGGGCGTGCGGTGTGTCAGCGTGCCGATCGCGGGCGCCATGGACGGCTTCGGCGCGCCCTCGGACGCGGCGTTCGCCGAGCTGGGCGAGCGGGCGCTGGGCGCGGCGCGGCCGGACGTAACGGAAGAGAACCTGCAATCGCGCGCCCGCGGCACGATCGTGATGGCGCTGGCGAACCGCATGAACGCGCTCGTGCTGACCACGGGCAACAAGAGCGAACTGGCCGTGGGCTACTGCACGCTCTACGGCGACATGAACGGCGGGCTGGCGGTGCTGAGCGATGTCACCAAGAAGCTGGTCTATGACCTCGCGCGGTGGATCAACGACGAGTACGACAAGGCCGGATTCGAGCAACCACCCATCCCCGAATCGACGATCACCAAGCCGCCGAGCGCCGAGCTGGCGCCGGGCCAGAAAGACTCGGACTCCCTGCCCGACTACGACGTGCTCGACGAGATCGTCCGGCGGCGTGTCGAAGCGCGCGAATCGGTTGCGACGATCGTGCGCGAGACCGGTTTCGACGAAGCCGTTGTCAAACGGATCGCGCGGCTGGTCGATGTGAACGAATACAAACGACGCCAGGCCGCGACGGGACTGAAGGTGACGAGCGTGGCATTCGGCGCCGGCCGACGGATGCCGATTGCGCGCGGCTGGTGGCCCTGAGCTGGTGGCACTAATTGGCGCACGAAAAACGCCCGCCGGGCGGGCGTTGGTGGATCACAGATAGGTCGCGATGGCGTGCTGGCGTGGGGCTACTGCTCGCCGGCGTCGCTCATGGCGCCCTTGCGGCGGTACTCCATCTTCATCACGGTGAACGGATCGCCGTAGACCACTTCTTTCATCTCGAACGTGTGGTGGTCTTCGGAATGGACCGTGACCTGGTACATCACGGCCTTGCCGTACTCGCCCGTCATCGGCTCGTCCATCTTGCCGAACATCGTGAGCGTTTTCATGTCGGGCGAGACGGAGCCGTACGACACGTAGAGCCCGCTGCCCATCGAGTCCATCCAGCTGCTGACGTACTGCTTCTTGACGTTGTCGAAGCCGGTGGATCCGAAGCCTTCGAACGGCATGCCCATCATGTCGCCGTGGAAGTGTTCTTCGATCCACTTGCCTTCCATCTTCCAGGTGACCTTGGCTGTGGCGCTCGAAACGATCGGCGGGGCGGCCGGGTCCATGAAGGTCTCGGTCTTCACGTCCCACTCGCCGACGAATCGGCCGAGCCAGGCGTGGGCCGCGGTGGGCTGCCCCATCGCGATCCAATCGTTCATCATTTCTTGCTGGGCTTCGGGGGTTTGCGAGGCCTCCATGACCTCGTGCAACGGGTGGTCCTTGTGGACATCCATGGGCGGGCCGGCGGCGATGGCGAGCGCGGCGGCCCCGCCGGCGAGGAAGACAAGACAGTTCAGTCGGGTGGCACGCATGCTGAAATCTCCGCGAGGGCGTGTGTTCAAAGGGGCCACGGCGGCCCGGCTCCGATCGACGCGTCTCTGCGGCTCCGCACACTGCGGCGCACACTCGAACGCTGGCCGACCGGCCCATGCTGAATCCGATCATAACGCGACAACAGCAGATCCACGCACAGCAAAACCTCTAGGTTCATCGGAACCGCATCGCGACAGGGTTCACCAGTCGCCGGCGTACTTCGTGTGGAAGCCGGAGGCGTCGCGCTGTGTGATCTCGAATAGACGCTTGGCGATCTGCCGGAGATGCAACGCGTCGTGCGCACACCAAGCGGCGAACAGATCGCCCGCGCGGAGCGGGCCCGTCGGATGGCTGTAGACGCCGGCCCAGTCCGGTTCGGGCCACGGACGGACCGCCTCGATCGCGGTCCGTCGAGCCGACTCGAAGCGGGCCAACTCCGTTTCAAGATCACGATCGCGGTAAGCCCCATCGCGGGCCCAGCCCTCCGGGTCGATCGGGGGCCATGGGTGGGACGGGTCGCGGAGTGTCGAGAGGATGCGCACGGGAAAGTCGCGCTGTTCCTCGTCGGCCAGATGTGTGACGATCTCGATGATCGACCAATCGGCCGGAGACGAGGTGTACAGACGGTCCTCGGGCTCCGGGATCTGTGCCGCGGCGCGGAGAGCCGCGGGGAATCGGGTCAGGCGATCCAGAATGGCATCGACATGCATGGCGTAGGACAGCTTGGCACGTGGCTGGAGGCGCGAGCGCGGAGTCCGATGCTCGGCTAGCTGCTGCCGCCGCGCATCCGCTCGAGCGATTCGGGGAACGGGTAGCTCGGGAAGACACCGACGTGGCCCATGCGCCACATACCCGGCGCCGGGTAGACATCGCCGCGGTAGCCGGCCTCGAACATCGATGCCAGCACCTGCTCGAAACTCGGCTCGGCGCCGTCCTTGCCGATCAGTCGGTTGGAGTTGGCGCCGAGGAACGAAACGGCGGCCACCGGCAAACGCTCGCCCCGGCCCTGCAGCATGCGCGAGACCGTGCGGAAACCGCGCGAAAGATCGTCGAGCGTAAAGTGGTCCCGCCCCTTCGGCCGGAGCAGCGCGAGGACGAGCAGCGAATCGAGGTCGTATTTCAGGACGTACGGCTCGCGGTCGTGCGCCGCGTGCACCGAGACCGATTCGTGAAAGATCTTCGCGTAACTCGTAACGGATGACTCGGACCACTGGCTGGTCGTCACGAGCTGAGTGATCTGAGCGATGATGCCGTGGGCGTTGTCCGCGTCGTTCACCGAGCAGACCACCGCGCGGTATCGGCCGTCGACCACGTCGCGGAGCATGTCCTGGCCCCACAGAATGCGGATCCGGCGGCCCGCCTCCACCTTGGTCCGCTCGGCTGGGAGCAGCGAGACCCGATCTGGGAACTGATCGGAGGCCATGAGCTCCTCGGCCTGGTCGTTGTAGATCCGGGGTTCGGCGGACTCGGTGGCGGTCATCGTCGGTTCCTTCCCAGCCGGCAGATCGAAACGCTACCGGATCTACGAAGTGTACCGAACCCGGATCGGATGGGCCTTGAACCGAGCGCCGACCAGTGTGGTCATACGATGTCCTGCGCGCGAAACCGAGCGAATCGATCGAACCAGGCCAGATCAGTCGGATACGACCGAATCAGGCCGAACCCGTAAAACAAAAAGAGCCCCCTAAGGTTTACCTTAGAGGGCTCAAGCTCGGCGACGACCTACTTTCCCGCGATGCAGTATCATCGGCGGTCTGGGCTTAACTGCTGTGTTCGGGATGGGAACAGGTGTTGCCCCAGACCCATGGTCACCGAAAGCCGCACAGCAAGGTCTCCCCTGCTGTGGGTGATGGGTCGGATGTTCGACGGAATATGCGGATAGCTAGAACCCAGAAGTACAAGAAGCGAGTCACGAATGACCGCCTCAGAAGCAACTGCTTTCCGATCGAAGGCCAGTTCCGAACTCGGACACGTGGCACGGATGTATCCGTGCCCACCGAGCCGCGGCGACTGG
This sequence comes from Planctomycetota bacterium, assembly GCA_039815345.1. Classification (GTDB taxonomy): domain Bacteria; phylum Planctomycetota; class Phycisphaerae; order Phycisphaerales; family UBA1924; genus JBCBZM01. The sequence goes on from JBCBZM010000091.1 coordinate 12,245, forward strand.
TTGGTGCGATCGTTTGACCATTAGTACCGCTCAGCTGAAGACATTTCTGCCCTTACACCTGCGGCCTATCAACCTGGTGGTCTACCAGGGGTCTCAACCAGATCTCATCTCAAGGAAGGCTTCCCGCTTAGATGCTTTCAGCGGTTATCCCTGCATACGTAGCTACTCTGCGATGGGCCGGGCGGCCCAACAGAATCACCAGGGGTATGTCCAACCCAATCCTC
>JBCBZM010000147.1:0-3119 GCA_039815345.1 Planctomycetota bacterium
CTTTCTTCTTGGGCTCGGAGCCGTCGAGCGCCTTGCCGAGGACTTCCCACTCGTAGCGCGAAGCGAACGCAAGGCCGGCGCCGAGGGGTGTCTGGGCGCCGACGATGCCGTGCCCGCCGTAGAGGTGGTTGGGACGATCGAACATGTGCATCGAGCCGCCCTTGCCCTTGGCGCAGCCCTGGAGCTTGCCGTACATCTCGGCCATGCAAGCGCCGGGGTCCATGCCGCGGGCGAGCGCGTGGCCGTGGTCGCGGTAGGCCGTGACGACGGGGTCGTCGTGGTTGACGCACTGGATGGTGCCGACGGCGAGGGCTTCCTGGCCGATGTAGAGGTGGCAGAAGCCGCCGATCTTGGCCTGCTGATAGGCCTGAGCGCAGCGGGTCTCGAACTCTCGGATGAGCTGCATGTCGCGCAGCCAGGAGAGGAGCGTGGCGTCGCTGAGTTCGTCGGAGAGTCGGGGCTTGCTGGTGGCGGGGGCCTGGGTCACGGTGGATCTCCGTCGGGTCTCGTAAGGGCGTGCCGCGTCCGGGCGGGCTTTTCTGGGCCAGAGCCACTGCCTGGGCCGCAGCCACTGTAGGGAAAGCCCCCCAGCCGCGGCAGGGATTCGTGCGGCACGAGCAAGAAAACACCCGGCCTCGGCCGGGTGTCGGGGGTCATGTGGATGTCAGACGCCGGCAGGTTGACAGGGCCGTTGGAATCGGCCGACAACCGGACGGATTGATCAGTTGTTGACCGGCATCTCGGCCGTGTCGCGCTGGGCGTGGGCCGGCAGACCCGTGCGAGACTGAAGCAGGACCACAGCCGTCTGAAGCTGGAGGTCGGCGCCGGTCGTGAAGAGCTTGGAGGGATCGGGACGCGGCTCGTCGGGCTCGATCACGTCGCCGTTCTGATCGAGCGTGATCACATCCGCCGCCATGCGGAGGGTCAGGGCCTCAACGGTCTGCTCGGGCAGCATGTCCACGGTCAGGTTCGGATCGACACCCCACTCGGCCGAGCCCGGCTTGCGGTGGATGATGCGGCCAGAGGGCATGGTGTAGTACTGCGTGGTGAGCTTCTGGGCGGTGCGGTTGCCCGACAGGCTCCAGACGTTCTGCACGCTGCCCTTGCCAAAGGAGCGTTCGCCGACCAGCAGTGCGTCGATCTCGCCCGCGTCGGCGTAGTGCCGCACGGCGCCGGAGACGATCTCGCTGGCCGAAGCCGAGCCTTCGTTAATGAGGACAATGACAGGAATGTCGGCGACGCTGGCACGGCCTCGGCGGGCGGCGTGCTGGTCGGTGATGGCGCCGTCGGCGTCCACGGTTTGGACGATCAGTCCTTCGGGGATGAAGCGGTTGGAGATTTCCACGGCCTGATCGAGCAAGCCGCCGGGGTTGAAGCGGAGGTCGAGCACGAGGCCGTTCAGCCCGGTCGCGCTGGCGCGCATCTCGGCGATGGCCTTGTCGAAGTCGGCGGTGGTTTCCGGCGCGAACTGGGTGAGGCGGACATAGCCGATGCCGTTGTCGGCGTCGACCATCCAGTCCCAACGCTCGGCGCCCGTCTGGAGACGCTTCCAGCCTTTGACCGACGGCAGCTTGATCGCGTCGCGGGTGACCGTGACATCGAAGACCTCGGGCTCGGCGACTTCGTCACCCGCCACATCTTCGTCGGCCGCGTCTGCGTCGGCAATCTGCTCTTGATCGTCGGCCTCTTCGCCTTCCAGGACATCCTCGACCGTGATGACCTCGGCGGGGCGCTCGATGGTGAGCGTGACATCCGTGCCGCGCGGGCCGGTGATGACGTCCACGGCTTGGTTGAGGTCGAACCCGTCCGTCGGGTCGCCGTTGACCTTGCGGATGATGTCACCCGCCCGGATGCCGGCCCGCTGGGCGGGGGCGCCCTCGAGCGGTGTGACGACCTTGATGTTCAGCTCTTCGTCCTGCTGGATCTGCACGCCAACGCCCACGAATCGGCCCTGCGTGGAGCGCTGGAACCGGGCGAGTTCGTCGGGCCAGATGATGGCGGAGTAATCGTCGAGCACGGCCATGGCGCCGTTGCCGAACTCATGGAGCAGCGACTCGGGCAAGACCCGGACGGTCTTCTCGTTCATGCGGTTGAGCGCGCCCACGGCGGACTTGAGCTCGTACCCGCCCACGCGGGCGCGGGCGGCTTCGCCTTGGTACCGATCAATCTGCTGGTCGAGGTACGCGACGAAGCGGCGGCGTTCGGACTCGTCCTGCAGGCCCGGGAACGCGTCGGTCAGATCGCTGGTGGTCAGCATCGTGCGGACCTGCTGGAACCCAGACACGATCAGGTCGGCCATCGCGAGGTTGTCGCGGTCGACGTGCCGGGCGGCGGCCCGCTGGATCGCCTTGGTCACGATGTACGTGTTGATGCCTCGGGACTTCTCGCGGTAGTCCTGGCCGGTCGCGTTGTAGGGCGGCAGCGGCTCGTCCTCTTCCAGAAGACGACGCTCGTTGCGCAGCTCGTAGAAGCGCTCGGGCGCGTACAGACGGATCATCGCGAGGCGCGACGTCAGCCGATCGGAGTCATCCTTGAACTCGCCCGATTCTTCGGTGAGTTGGTCAAGGCGGTAGTACAACTCGTTGGCGATCAGCCAGCGCCCTTCGTCCTCGGCGGTCTTCGCGGCTTGGTCGGCCGCGTTGATCAGATCGCCCACGCGGCGGTCGGCAAAGAACGCGTCGCTGTCGGTCATCAGGAGTTGGAGCTCGATCAGCGAGACCAGCGCCTTGCTGAGCTCGAGGTCGTCCAGCCCGGCGGCGGGCGTCTCCTCGATAAACCCGTCGATCTCGCCGGAGACCTCGGCGATCTTCTCGGCGCGGTCCGTCTCGCGCTTATCGAAGTTCTCAAGCAGGAGCGTCGCGTCGGGCGACGTCTCGACCAGAAGCAGTTCCTGGATCGCGGAGATGTCGCCGGTGCGGGCGAAGTCCCAGGCCTTGGTGTTGCCCTGAGGGCCGGCGAATACTGCCGGAGCCGCGGTAGCGATCGCGACCAGCGCGAGGGCGGAGCGAGCGAAGAACCGGCAAGGTCGCGCAGCCTTGGGGGCAGCGGCGGGGGCAGCGGCGGGGGCGGCGGCGGGAAACGCAGCCCCGCCGCCTGCGGTCCAATTTTTCGCGAACGGC
>JBCBZM010000114.1:0-8829 GCA_039815345.1 Planctomycetota bacterium
GAGTTTGTCCTCGCCGTCGACCCCAACTATCCGGGCGCTGAGGCGACCCGCCTGTTGCTCGACCAACAGGTCGAGCTGCTGCGCAAGTCCGGTCGGCCGTCGGAGCCCGATCGCCAGGGCACCGACAACAACGAGCCACGCATGATCGGCGAGGGCCCGCGCCCGCCCGTCAGGCCCGGCGCCTTTCCCCTGCTCAACGAACATCAGGTCAACCTCATGCGGGTGTACGAGATCGACCTCGCCGATCCCGGGCGCGTGCTCATCCCGCGAGCCGTCGTTGAGGACCTCCTCGACCGCTACCGCGGGCAGCCGGGGGTCCCGCTTTCGCGTGAAGGCCGCAACGCGCTGTTCAACGCCAGGCCCGCCGACATCCTCGCGCTCATGTTCAGTCTGCAAGCGCGCGAGCTCTACGGGCAAGTCCAAGTGCTCGAACATCCTAAAGCGATCCAGACGTTTACCAACGACGTCCACCGCACGTGGCTCCAGAACTCCTGCGCGACCAATCGCTGCCACGGCGGCGCCGAGGCCGGGCGATTCCGGCTCGCCAATCGCCGGCCCAACGCCACGGAGACCATCTACACCAACCTGCTCATTCTCGACCGCTTCCTCGTCCGCAACGACCAGCACCCCGACGGGATCCCGCTGATCGACTACGAGCGCCCCGAGCGTTCGCCGTTGCTCCAGATGGGTCTTCCGCTCGACGTCTCGCTCTTTCCGCATCCGCCGCTGTCCGGACGGGACGCACGCCGGTTCAAATCGGTTTTCCGCTCGATGGACGACCGGCGGTTCCAGCAAGCGCTTTCCTGGATCCGCGGGATGCACCAGCCGCGGCCCGACTACCCGATCGAGTACGAGCCACCGGCGCCGCCCGGGGGCGTCCCGACGGACCTCCGATTCGCGCCGGTCGAGCGGTAGCGGCCCCAGGCCGCCTGGCGGAGCGCCGGGGCGTCTCCTGCTACAGTGACCGCGGACCGAAGCGGAACCGGCCGGCGGCCAGTGCGCATCAGAGAAGAAGAGAACGCGAGCCGGCTTACAGGCCCCGCCGGCCGCTTCTGTAGGACAGACCACAAGGACCGAGCCACGATGCCAGATCGAACCAACCGACCCGCTCTTGCGCCCGTCCGCCGCTTGCTCACGGGCGCCTTGGCGTCCGGCCTCGCGCTCACGGCGTGGGGCTCGCTCTCCGGTTGCGGCCAAGAGTCCGAGGCCGCCTCCAAGGTCCGGGCCGCCGAAGCCCAACTCAGCTCGGTCGGCGGCGGCGAAACCACCGGCGCCGACAGCTACACCCGCGGCGTCTACGCCGACGTCGCGCGTGATCTCCAATCCGCGGGTTCCGGCGCCAGCGACGGCGATGCGGCGTCCGCGTCGCTCGTGCTCGCCCGCGCCAAGATGGGCCTCGGAGAAGCCGCCGCCGAGCGTCTCGTCGAACGCCATGCGGACCTGCTACGCCGTGTCGGCGCCGCCCGGGCGTCGCTGGCGAGTTGGATCGACCGTCAGAGCGAGGCCGCCAGTCTCGAAGCCTTCGACCCCTCAGACGAACAGCGGTCCATCGCCGCCGCCCGCAGCGAACGCGTCGACCTCCGCGAGCAGGCCGAAGCCGAGATCGAACGCCTGACCTCTGCGTTCGGCGAGTTCGAGGCCGCCGCTGCCGCCGCGACCCAGTCGGCCGCCAGCGCCCGTTCTTCGGCGCTCGCCGTGCAGGAAGACATGGACCGCTCTTCCGCCACGCGGGCCGCCTCGCTCGCCAGCCGACTCCGCGAACTCCGCCGCCAGGGCGACGCGTTCGAGCGCACCGCTTCGGACTACGAGGCGCAGATGGATCTGCTGCGCCCCGAGATCGAGACCGTCGAACTCCAGATCCGTGCCCTCGCCTCACAGATCAACAGGCTCGACCAGCGCCGCATCATGCTCGACGAACGGCAGACCCAACTGCGCAGCGACGCCGCGGACGAACGCCGACTCGCCGCAGAAGCCGCGGCGATGCTCGACGATCGGCTCGGCGAGATCCGCGACCTGCTCGAAGGCGATCTGGGCTCAGCCGCCACGGATGCCATCTCGCAGTTCCGCGACGCCGCGAGCCAGGCCCAGCGGGCCCGCTCGACGATCCGCGACGAGGCCAGCCGCACCGCGGGCGCTGCCCGCCGTCGCATGGCCGATTCCATGGTGATCCAGGCCTCTGGCTACGACGCGGTCGCATCGCTCCTGGAAACCGCCGCCGCCAGCGAGCCCGCACCGCCGTCGGCGTCCAACTACCGCCAACGCGCCGTCGAACTCCGCCAGAGCCAGAGCGAGTCACTCGAAGCCGCCGCCGAGGCCTACGAAACCGCCATCTCCGAACTCTCCGCCGGAGCCTCCAGCGACGACGCGGCCCGCCTCGAACGCACACTCCAGATGCTCGCCCGCAGCGCCCGCGGCGGCTCGATCGACCTCGCCGCGCTGAAACAGCCCGTCACCCAAGACAACGGCTTCGATGACTTCGACAACGCCGACGACTTCGGCGCCCCCGACCTGAACTCTGCCGAGGGCACGATCCGCGCGATTCTCGATGCGGGCGCCGCCGCCGATGCCGGCGGGTTCAACGCCGGGGCGCTCAACCCGATCCTGCTCGCGGGCGAGTCCGTCCGATTCAACCAGCCCGAACTGGATGGCCTGATCGACGACCTGCTCGCCACCCTGCGCAGCATCATCGAGCTCGATTCGGCGCTCATCGACGAGTACGGCGATGACCTCGCGACCCTGGCCGAGAACAGCCGGGTCCTCGGCGGGATCGCCGCGGCGCGGGCCCAGGCCGAGGCGCTCGCCGACGGGTCGGCCGGCAGCGGTTCGGGCATCACCATGGACAACATCATCATCGAGCCTGATGGCGACGACACCGCCTACGTCACCATCACCGAGCCCGATTCCGGCGAAACCGTGGAGTTGACCATGCGCCGTGATGGCTTCGAGGGCGGCTGGTACGTCGATCTCAGCCAGTTTCTGACAGCCGACGGCCAATCCTTCGATCTTTCCGCCGCGGGCGACGACCTCGCCGCATTCGGCGCCCCGACCGAACTGCCGATCGCGATCCTCGCCGACTGGCGGCCCATCGTGTCGGACTTCGGCGCCGCGTTCGAGAACGTCGCTGTGCAGGTGCGTGACGGTTCCTTCGACGATGCGCAATCGGCGATCAACGCGATGGATCTCACGCTCCAGCCGCTTCTGTTCAGGGCGCTCGCGCTCGCGGAGCAGCAGGGCGTCTCGATGCAGGGCGGCGCCAACTAGTTATTCACTCGGCATGCCGCCAAACCGGTGCGGGTTCGGTCACAAAGGCCGGCGCCGCCCGGATTGACCGGCAACAATGCCGCGTGAGCGAAACCACCAATCCACGCGAACTCCGCCGTCAACGCCGCGCCGAGCTGTCCGGGGACCCCGGCCCCGAACTGCCCAGCGTGGACATGCACCGCCACTCCCCGCGCGAGCCGGGCATCGGCGTCGTCACCAAAAACGAACGCTGCACCCGCAGCCGCAAGGCCGCCGGCTTTGTGCGCCACGTCGAGTTGGATATTTCCGGCTCGCAGATGGTCGGTAAGTTCCGCGCGGGCCAGAGTTTCGGCGTGCTTCCCCCCGGCGCCGACAGCCTCGGCCGCCCGCACAAGGTCCGCCTCTACTCCCTCGCCTGCCCGACCGCCGGCGAAGACGGCAACGGCGCCGTGATCGCAACCACCGTCAAACGCACCATCGACGAGCACTGGGAAACCGGAGAGTTGTTCCTCGGCGTCGCCTCAAACTACCTGGCGGATCTGAAAGTCGGCGACGAGGTCCGCATCACCGGCCCGGTCGGCAAGCGCTTCCTCCTGCCCGATCGCCCGGACGAGCACGACTACATCTTCATCGCCACCGGCACCGGCATCGCGCCATTCCGCGGAATGATCCACGATCTCATCGCTCGCGGCGTCTCGTCACGCATCGTGCTGATCATGGGCGCCCCCTACGCGACCGACCTGCTCTACGACGACGAGTTCGCCGCGCTCGATGCCGAGCGAGAGAACTTCCACTACCTCACCGCGATCAGCCGCGAACAGCAGGAAGACCACCCCGGCACGCTGTATGCCCAGGACCGGCTCGAAACCCACCGCGACCTGATCGTGCCCCTGCTCGCCGACGACCGGGCCCTCGTGTATGTCTGCGGCATCGCGGGCATGGAACTGGGCATCATGCAGAAGCTGACCGAGATCCTTCCGCCCGAACGTCTCCAGCGGTACCTCCGAGCCGAGCCCGAGGTCCTCGCCGACGTCTCGAACTGGACCCGCCAGATGATCCAGCGCGAAGTGCAGCCCAGCCGCCGCGTGTTCCTGGAGGTCTACTGAGAGGTCTATTGATCGGCTGGTCTGTCGCGTTCGGACGGACCGATCTTCACGCCGTTTGACCCCTCTCCGAGGGCCTGATAGCGTTCTTGTCCGCGGGCCATGCAACCTCCCCGACAGCGGGGATCCGAGCGGGCCGCTCCCGCGGATCGGTTCGCGGCCCGAGTCCACAGACCACTCCGGTCCGCGACCCGAACATCCGGACCAACTCTCCGCAGAACCCTCCGCGAGCCGTGCGTCAGTGCCGCCGGCCGCCGACCAGCCCACGGGATCACAATGTCCAGACTCGGCGAATGGTGGCGTGCAGCAGCGATCGTCGTGTCGCTCGCGGGCGTTTCAGGCCTCGCGCACGCCCAGGCAGCGCTCCCGGATTCGATCATCGGTGCTCCGGGCTCGCTCACCGGCGCCCAGCAGACTCAACTCGAAGCCTTCGTGGCGCCCCTCGCGGCCGACCTGCGATCGGGCGACACCGAACGGCTGAGCAATGCTCGGACGCAGCTTATCCGCCTCACGTTTGCTCCCAACATTTCCGTGTCGTTCCGCAACGCGCTCTCGCGTGAGCTGGAACCCGCGCTGAGAGCCATTCTCCAGGATGGCTCCCCGGCCGAACGCATCAATGCCCTGCACATCGCCGGAGAGATCGCGACGACCAACACGGCTGATTTGCTCTCGAGGTCACTGTCTTCGGAGGACGCAGGCCAGCGCTACGCCGCGGCCTCGGGCATCCGAAGCTCGTTCGCAACCGTTGACCGCAGCGACAGCCCCGCCATGGGGCGCCAGCGGGTTCTTGGGCTTGTGCAGGCGCTCGCGGCGCGAATGGCTCAGGAGTCGGACCCGTCGGTGATCGACGCGGCCGTCCGGGCGATCGACGCGGCGGGCTCGATCCAGCGGCCCGGCTTTGCCGAGGTCCGAGGGCCCGCGTACGAGGCTCTCGCCAAAGCGACCGCCCGTCGCATCCTGACCGATGTCCAGCAGGGCGCCGATCCGAGCGACGAAATGATCCGCGCCTGGCTCCGGGCGATCGAGGCCAGCCGCAACGCGTTGCTCGACCCCGCGGGCCTGACGGGCCCGGCACGCCAAGCCACGGCCAGGCTGGCCGGGGTGCAGCTCCGCTGGGCCGTCGAGCACGCGCCGGAAGCCAGCGAGAGCCGGGCGCCGATGATCCAGACGCTCATCGCGGCCGCGGAGAACACGATCTATCTCATGCACCAGCCCGCCACCCGCAGCCCGCAGCTCTCCGATCTCGCCTCCCGCGCCCGGTGGGACGATCTCCGCAGGGGCGCCGAGGAACTGGCGGGCGACGCCGGCGTGCTGACCCGCTCGCCGTTCAACGTACCGCCCGCGGATCTCGTCCCCGCGCCCTAGCCGCCGAACCGGTTTGCCCGGTGAGCCGATCCGCTCGGGCTGGTATCGTGCTCTCATGCTCAAGCTGCTGGCGCCATTCGTGGTTCTCTTTGCGATCGCCCTGGGCGTCGCGCTCTCCGACCGCGACGCACCGCGGGCCGACTTCACGTTCATCAACCGCGGCGATGTCAACACGCTCGATGTCCAGCGGATGAGTTTCCTTCAGGACCTCCGCATCGCGCGGGTCCTTTTCGAGGGCCTCGTCCAGAACGACATCTTCACCCACGGCTTCGACATCATCCCCGCCGTCGCCGAATCGTGGGACGTCTCCGAGGACGGGATGACGTACACGTTCAACCTCCGCGCCGATGCCAAGTGGTCGAACGGCGACGCTGTCCGCTCGACCGACTTCGTCTACGCGTGGCGCCGGGCGATGATCCCCGATACCGCCGCCGACTACGCCAAGATGTTCAGCAACATCCGCGGCGCCGACGAGTTCTACCAATGGCGCGTCGACCAGCTCGCCGCGTTTCCCAAAGGCGAAGCCGCCTCCGACGACGCGGCCGAGCTGTGGGATCTGACGCTCGAGAAGTTCGACGAGATCGTCGGCCTGGAAACGCCGGACGAGCGCACGTTCATCGTGCATCTCGCCCAGCCCGTGCCGTACTTTCTTGATCTGTGCGCGTTCGCGGTTTTCTACCCCGTCTACCCGCCGCTCGTTTCGCAGTACGAACGCCCCGACCCCGACACCGGCCGGCTCGACAGCCAACGCGGCTGGACCAAGCCCGACGTGCTCGTGTCCAACGGCCCGTTCGTCCTGACCGATTGGCGCTTCAAGCGCACCATGCGCTTCGAGGCCAATGAGCACTGGTGGAACGCCGACAGCCTCGCGATCCAATCGATGGAATCTCCCTCGGTCGAGGATCCGAACATGCAGGTGCTGGCGTTCCGTTCGGGCGCCGTGGACTGGGTGAGCGACCTGACGCCGCCGTACCGCGCCGAGATCATCGCCGACAAGAACGCCTTCTATGCCGAGCACGCCGACCAGATCGCCGAGCTTCGGGCCGAGGGCTGGGACCCGCTGGAGATCGACCGCCGACTCCCGCGCGATCCCCGGAACTTCTTGCAGGTCTGGCCCGTCTTCGGCACCTACTTCTACAACTTCAACTGCCTGCCCCGCCTGCCCGACGGCCGCGACAACCCGTTCAAGGATCCGCGCGTCCGCCGGGCTTTCGCCATGGTCATCGACAAACAAGCCATCACCCGAGACGTCCGGCGATTGGGCGAGAACGTCGCGAACCACCTCATCCCGCCCGGCTCGATCGGCGGCTACGAGTCCCCCGAGCCCATGCCCTCGATTTCGCTGGCGCAAAGCGAAGCCGAGATCCAGGCGATCATCGAGCAGGCCAAGGCGCTGCTCGCCGAAGCGGGCTACGAGGACCCCGACTCCCTGGGCGTCGTCGAGATCCTGTTCAACAAGGACGCCGGGCACGACCTCGTCGCCCAGTCGATCGCGAAGGACTGGCAGCGCAAGCTCGGCGTGCAGGTCGCCATGATCACCAAGGAAGTCAAGATCTACCGCGAAGACCTCAAGCAGCACGACTTCATGACCGCCCGTGCCGGCTGGTACGGGGACTACGGCGACCCCACGACCTTCCTCGACCTCTCCCGCACGGGCGACGGCAACAACGACCGCGCCTATTCCAACCCCGAGTTCGACGCCCTGCTCGAACGCGCCTCGGTCGAACTCGACGCCGAGAAGCGCATGGACATGCTCCGCGAGGCCGAGGCCATCATCATGCGCGACGTGCCCATGGTCCCGCTGTTCTACTACTCCACGCTCTACATGTCCGACCCGCATCAGGTCAGCGGCATCACCCCGCACCCGCGCACCAACCAGAACCTCTACCTGATCGACATGATCGGCGACGGCCAGGGCCCCGACCAGATCTTCCGCATGCCGGCAAGGCCCGGCGTGGATGGCGGTCGCAGCCCCGGCTCGCCGCAGGGAGCGACGCCGTGACCGGTCTGATTCTCCGCCGCCTGGCGCAGTTCCCGATCATCCTCCTCGTGATCTACACGATCACGCTGGGCCTGGCGTGGGGCATCCCGGGCAACCCGCTCGAGAACGACGAAGGCCGCCGCCCGCCGCCCGAGGTCGCCGAGCAGATGCTCCGCCAGTACAACCTCGACAGCTTCTGGTCGTTCTACTGGTCGTACCTCGACAGCGCCACGGGCTTGGAATGGATCCGCGAGTCGATGCAAGGCCGGGTCAGTGAAGCCGCCGAAGCCGCCGAGGCCGCGGGGCAGGCAGCGCCCACACGCTACGTCTTCGATCTCGGCCCATCGCTTCAGTACGACGACTGGCGCGTCAACGAGGTCCTCTCCGGCTCGCTGCCCGTCAGCATCATCCTCGGATTGCAAGCGATCCTGCTCGCGCTCGTCATCGGCGTCGGCGCCGGTGTCGTCGGCGCGGTCAAGCCCAACTCTCTCGCCGACCTCGCGACGCTCGTCGTCGCGCTCATCGGTATCAGCCTGCCCAACTTTGTCATCGGCACCATGCTGCTGCTCGTCTTCGGCGTCTGGCTCGGCATCGCGCCCGTCGGCGAGTGGGGGCCCGCGGCTTCCATCCTGCCCTCGATCACGCTCAGCCTGCCGTTCGCGGCCTACATCGCCCGGCTCACGCGCCTCGGCATGATCGACGCCCTCAGCGCCGACTACGTCCGCACGGCCCGCGCCAAGGGCGTCCACGAACGCGCCGTCCTCTTCCGCCACGCACTCAAAAACGCATTCCTGCCCGTGCTCAGCTACCTCGGCCCGGCCGCCGCATTCGCCATGACCGGCTCGTTCGTCGTCGAAGCCGTCTTCAACGTCCCCGGCATCGGCCAGCACTTCGTCAACGGCGTGCTGAACAAAGACCTCTTCCTCATCATGGGCGTGGTCCTCGTCTTCGCCGCGATGCTCGTGCTGCTCAACCTGATCGTCGACGTGCTGTACCGCTGGGTCGATCCGCGGATCGATCACGGCTGACTCGCGTCAACTCAGGCCGCTTCGGCGCACTCCGGCTGCGGGGCCCCGCCCCCCGGGGCGGGGCAGAGAAACCCCCCCAACCCCGGCGGCGCGGGCCGCCAGCCCCGCCCAC
>JBCBZM010000088.1:0-12841 GCA_039815345.1 Planctomycetota bacterium
CGAGCCTTTGCCCCTTGCCCATCGTCGCCAGAGCGTTGATCGCGCGCACGCCGCAATCAAAGGACTCGCGTACCGGTGCACGTTCGAGCGCGCTTTCGCGCTTTCCGCCAATCGGCCAGGTGGAATGCAGATCAAGCGGCGGACCGCCATCAATAGGATCACCCAGTCCATCGATAGCACGGCCCAAAAGGCTCTCGCCCACACGCACCAGGCCGGGAGTCCCGACAGCGCGCACGCGCGCTTGCGGCCGAAGCAATTGAGTATCGCCCAACAGCATCATGAGCGAATGCCCGCTGCGAAACCCGATAACCTCGGCAAGCGCCTCGCTCTCAACGCCCCCATCGTCCCCGCTGTCGATCCCACCAGCAATCGCGCGGCGACGGGGCTCGACGCCGCCCGTGCGCTCGTCGGCGTCTCGACGCCTCGATCAGTCGGTTCACGCGTTGCATCGGCGATGCAGAGCTGGAAGGCATGGGTCCGCCCGCGATGGGTATTCTGGACCGCGGCCGGCGCGTGGCTCGCCTTCTTCCTGTGCTGGTCCGCACGCGTGGGGCTTGCTTGGCGCGTGCCGCGCTGGCCCGCGGCCGCCGCGGCGGTGCTCGCCGGGGGGTTGCTCATCATCGACGCGGCGTTCGAAGCCCGTCCCGCGGGCGTCGTGACCGAAGGCAACGTCGTCGCGCGGACCGGCCCGGGCGACGCGCTCTACGACCCCGCCTTTTCGCAGCCGTTGGAACCGGGCGTGGAGTTCAGGGTCATCGAACGCGCCGGCGAATGGTGGCGCGTCGACCTTGGCGCCATCGGCGACGGCTGGATCCGAGCCGATCAGGCCGAGTTGGTCACGCACACCAAGAACTGATCCGCGGTCGACTCAGAACGCCGGTCCGAGCGTGATCACGTTCGCCAGCAACCGTCGCCCGCCTACCAGGAAGCCGCGGAGCGTGACGTCGTGCGCGACGCAAACGACCCAGCCCCGGCCCACACGGTGCAGGGTCATGAACGGCTCGCCGGCGATGGACTCTGCGTTTTCTTCGGAGATCGCGCCGCCGATCGTGGGCGCCTCGGCGAAACGCGCCAGCACGTAGCCCTCGTCGTCCACAGGGAGCGCGCTCGCCGACCGGATCACCACGCCCACACGCTCCGGCGCGCCGCCCATCAGTGGATGCGTCGTATCGACCTCGACGGCGACCAAGGCGCCCGAGACCCGGTCGGCCACGTCCCGCTCGCGTCGTTCGGCGAAGCTCAGTTCGTGGCTCGGCTGCTCGCCGTGCTCGTCGGTGTCCGCCTCGGGCTCGGCGTCCTCGTCCTCAACCTCTAGCTCAAGCATGTCGCGCGAAACCCGGAACGCCGACGAGCCGCTCGCGATCAACAAACCGCCTCCGCGGATCCACTCTTCGAGCGCTTCGTTCGCGCCCTCGCTCAACCCGCCGCCGGAAGGCAGCACCACGGCCGAGTACTCATCCAACGGGGCAGAGGCGAGCCGGTTCGCATAAAGCTGACTGTGCGGGAATCGCATCTCGCGGTCGAGCATCCACCAGTGATGCCCGAAGCTGTTGGCGCCCATGGGTGAGCCGCGGACGATCGCCACCGGCTTCGGCCGGAGCACCCGGTTGGCGTTGACCCCGAGCGCAGCGCCGTCGTCGGTCATCGCCGAACCCACACGCCGATGCCGGAGCGTGAGACCACCCAGCTCATCCTCGAACGCCCGCATCGCCGCCGGGCGCTGCCGCGCGACATGCACAATCAGGCTGCCGGTCGCAAACGCTTCGCCGGAGAGCGATGTCGGGGCGCCCGCGATGCGCACCAGCAATCCGTGCCGGATCGCGGCGCCGACCGCCGCGGGGAAATCATCGGACGACGCATCGACGACGAGCGCCACGTCCTCACCGTCCGCGGCCGCGTTCCTGTCTTCGTCCGCAGCGGGTGACCACGCCTCGATCGGCTCTGATTTCGTCCGCACCCGCTGCTCGGTGTACCAGGCGTCGAGCCCGAAACTCGGCGGCACGCTCCACGCCGTGATGTCGTACGTATCGGCGTCTTCGAGCGGCGCATCGGGCGCGAATAGCGTGCGCACCAGCAAGCCGAGCGGCTGCTCAGCAGAGATCAGCCACGATCCCTCGGGCGCCTTCTCACCTTCGGCCGTCTCGCCGCCGTAGTAGCTCTTCAGCCGGCCGCCGTCCATCGCCGATTCCAGCCGGCGGATCTCGATCCCGTGCAGTTGGCAGAGATCCCACACGCGATCGAGCAGCGCCGGGTCGTTGTCTGCCGAGATCACCGCCGCGAACGGCTCGCTCCGCCCGCGTTCGACGCTGTCGATGAAGTACCCGCGGAACCGCTTGAGCTGGCCTTCGCGCTCTTCGGCCGACGTGCGCACGTAGTCGATGCTCAACGCGAGATGCCGCTCAGTACGGTCCAGAATCGTCCATCGGTTGTGCTCGTGAACGTCGATTTCAAGCCCACCGCGCGAGTGCCCCGCCGCTTCGGTCAGCAAGCCCACCGCACCGTGATAAACCGGCAGCACCTTGCCGTACCCCGGGTACAGGTAGTCGAAGCGTTCGGCGGTCGAGTAGACCCAACCGCGCTTGTCGAAGACTTCCGCGTTCGCTCGGCCATAAAGCTTGATCCACTCACGCGTCGATTCGGGGATGTTCGCGTGGTACGGCGTGTCGCCCTGACCAAAGAAAAACGGGTTCTCGTAGCCCTGCTCGTGCGAGTCAATATGCAGGTGCGGCAGGTACTCGCGGTACGTCGGCACGCGGGCCGCGGACTCGGGCTGGAATCCCCAGACCCAGTCGCGGTTGAGATCGAACAGGTAGTGGTTCGTGCGGCCGCCGGGCCAGGGTTCGTCGTGCTCGGCCGACTGCGCGTGCGGGTCCGGGTCGGCGCCCACGGTGTTCTCGTACCAGCTCACATACCGCTGGCGTCCGTCGGGGTTCAAGCAAGGATCGATCACCACGATCGCGTTATCGAAGACCTCTTCGGCCTGCTCGCCCTGCGCCGCGGCCAGCGCGTACAGCGTGCGCACCGCCGCCTCCGTCGGGCCGGGTTCGTTGCCGTGCACACCAAAGCTGAGCCAGACGATCACCGGCGCGTCGGCGATGAACTCATCGGCGCCCGCGAACTCCGGATCGGCCAGCCTGCGATTGGCTTCGAGGATCTGGTCGAGCCTCCGGTGCCGCTCGGGGCTTGCGATGGTCAGGATCTGAAGCGGGCGCCCCTGTGCCGAGGCGCCGTAGGTCCGAAGGGCGACTCGGTCCGAAGCCTCCGCCACCGCTTCTGAGTACCGCACGATCTCGTCGTGGCGAAGGAAACGCTCGCCGACCGCGGCGCCCGACGCCGCGCCCAGCACCTGCTCGGGCGTCGGCACGGCGTCATCCAGTGAAACACCCGGCCAGACGCGCTGCACGAGCCCACGGGTGTCCGTCGGCGCCGAGTTGGCGCTCTGAACCCTGCGCTCCGGCGTTGTCATCCAAGCCTGCGCCTGCGCGGCCCCGCCGGCGGCCATGCTGACCGCCAGACACGCCCAACGCGGCGCGCACCGCAGAAGACCGAACTGTTTGAACCCGACCCGTCGCCGCTGAGAAATGCCCACAGACGCCTGCCTTCCGGTTTGAGTCCCCCGCAGAAGCCCTGGCGAACACCGGCGGCGGAGCGCCGCGAGCGTACCGAAACTGGACCTGCCCGGCATGATTTTGCAGACGCACTGGGATCGTCTGATAACCCCAAGAGTGGCCTGCTCAAGACGCAACTCCGATCCAATCGATCAAACTGCTAGGCAATTCACCTTACACGCGGCCAACAAGCCCGAGAATGGGGGATTGACTTTGGTAGTCTGCGTCGAGTTAATGGATTCTTCGTGGATCGTACGTTGATGATCTTCTTCGGCATGCACGCAGGCCGACGACCCCCGCCTAGGGTGGCGGGTCGCTCCGAGTCGGACTCGGGATAAGACCATCGCTCTGTCATCGGACGCTCGCGAAGCGTCTTCCGGGCGGATCGCCCGGGTGTGAGACTTCCGGACCGAAGCGCCCGCGGACCCTAAGCCGCGGCTCGCCGCTGATGTCTTCGATCCAGACCGGATCGGGCGCGGCAAGATGCAACGGAACCGGACATGGAAGGAGGCCCGCACATGGCTGACCAACCGATCGGCAAATCCCCGTTCAGCATCGAACAGAAGCCCACGTACCGCGCCGACACCGACCAGAACGGCGACTGGTACGTCTGGCGCCGCCTCGGCCCGAACGGATGGGCGACCATGCGCCGCTGCGACACCAAAGAGGCGGCCGTCCGCCTCGCCGAAACACTCAACGACTCGGGCCGACTCGCGGTCTGACGTTGGCTCTCGACCGTCTCTCTCGACAAGCTGTGTTGATCGCCGCACGGGCTCGCTTCGGCGGGCCCGTGTTCGTTTCGCGTAGGCTTCGCCGATGAAGGCCAGCGGGCAATCAGGCACAACCCGGCAACACATCAGCGAGCCTGGCTGGCGGTCCTTTCTCGCCGAGTTTGCGCGTGACCCGCGGTCCACCGCGGCGATCGCGCCCAGCTCACGCAGGCTCGCACGAAGCATGCTTGAAGGACTCGATCTCACGGGCGCCATCACGCTCGTCGAGTATGGCCCGGGCACGGGCGTGTTCTCGCGCGAAGCGGCGAGGCGCCTCGGGCCCGATGCCGACTTCATCGTGATCGAACGCAACGAACGCTTCGCCGATCGCCTGCGCGAGCAACTCCCGGCAGTGGACGTGTACCACGGCGACGCGCAGGAAGTGCTGGATGTCCTTCGTGCGCACGACAAGGAACATGCCGATGCGATCATCAGCGGGCTCGGCTGGCCTTCCATCCCCGACGAGCCACGCGAAGCGATCCTGGAAGCGACGGCCAAGGCCTTGAAACCCGGCGCCGAGTTCCGCACATTCGGCTATCACATCGGCCTCACTATGCGGGGCGCCTGGCGCTTCCGAAAGACGGTGCGTCGGCTGTTCAGTGAGGTCACGATCAGCCCGGTGATTTGGGCGAATCTGCCGCCGGCGTTTGTGTACCGCTGCGTGAAGTAAGTCACAGTTCCCGGCGATGTCAGCCCGGCCGCGATTCGAGCAAACGCTCGTCTTCGCGGGGATCGACCCGATCTCTCAAAGGCGCCGGCCGGCTGGTGTTGACCGGCAACGGCTCTACGCCCTCGGGCAGCACTTCCAACTCGACATGAAAGTGGCTCGGCTCCTGAAACGTGCCGGGCGTAGTCAGGCGCCACGGGTCGGCGATATGCCTGAGCAGGCCGTAGGGCAGCTCGGCGTCGAGCGTGAACGTATCTGGCGCGGTCTGAATGAGTTCGACCACACCGATGAGGCTCTCGATGTCTTGTGCCTCGGCCTTGCGCTCGGCCTCACTTGTGTTAACCAGCAGCACGCCGCGACGGCTATCCGCGTCGGTCAGTCGGCCGGTGTGGGTGTCTTCCGGGTCGGCCGTGTGGAACAGGTTCTGGCTCGCATCGCCCAAGTTGCACGCTTCGAGTTCGGCGATGGTGAACTGCACGTGCTGGAGCACCGTCCCGGGCGCCGGGTACGCGGGCTGGTTCATCCGGATGCCCTCGACCAACACTCGGATCGAGGCACCCGGCGCGATGTCTTCGAAGAACGGCTCGTTGACCTCGACCTTGTACAGACCCACACGCACCGTGAGACCCCGGGGGTGGCCTTGCCCCCGAGCGATGCGCGTACCACCCACCGCCGCGTAGGCCGCGACGTTGGCGCCGATGGGCTGCTTCTGGGTCGGCGAGGCGTACGGGAGTGTCGCTTCGAGGGAGCGCCGCGTGCCCGCACGGGTGGGCCATTCGATCGTGACCGCCGGCGGCCGGGCGTCATCGACGAGCAACATCATGGCCGCGGGCTTCGGCTCAGGACTCGGCTCAGAACTCAGTTCGGAGGCGGGACCGGGCACGGGCGTTGATGGCTGGGCGCCAAAGGTCATCCAAGATCCCGAGAACGCCACCAATGCCGTCCAAAAACCTATCGATTGAGCAGTCGGCATGCTGATTCCTTGACCCAGAGCATTTGGCAACTGAATGGACTATCGCCCCGTTCGACACCCGATCATGCTCGGAGCTCCATTCGGACGTAATCTCGGACGTAAATAGAGGTCCTGTTTGATGCATCGGTTTGGGGCCCGATGCGTACAGGACGGCGTCTGGTTCCGCCCATTTGGGGTGGATGCGCTGTCCTGTTATGCTTTCTGATGCTCGTAAGTCCTGTTCGGGACCCGGGCTGTCGCAGCCTCGATCCGGTCGCCGCAATGCGTTCCGGGTCGCTCAGCCGCGAGACGAACCGACTGATCACGCCATCTGCCGAGGTGTTTCCCATGTCCAAGCTCCGCCCTGTGTCGCTCTTCTCGCTCGCCGCCGTCGGATTCATGACCGCGACGGCGGGCGCGCACGAAGAGGACTGGCGCAAGCTGGCCGATCGGATGCCCCCGTTTCTGGGTCCCATCGTGACCGCCGAGACGGCCGACGCTTCACAGCTCCGATCCGGCTCGGGCGTGTCTCTGCTGTCGCAGGTGCCGGTGAATAACTTCCCGGGCTCCAGCAACGAGGTCAACGACTGCTGGGGCTACGTCTCCCCGAGCGGCCGCGAGTACGCGCTCGTCGGCCTTCAGTGCGGCCTGGGCGTGGTGGACATCACCGACCCGATCAACCCCTTCGTGCTCGGCACGATCAACGGCCCGTGCTCGCCCTGGCGCGACGTCAAGACGATCGGAGAGTACGCGTTCGTCGTCAGCGAGGGCGGCGGCGGCATGCAGGTCGTCGACCTCTCGCTCGCGGACTCCGGCATCATCAACCTTGTGACGCAGTTCACCGAGGGCGGCTACTCGACCACCCACAACATCGTGGCCGATGAAGACAGCAACTTTGTCTACCTCGTCGGCTCCAACATCGCCAACGGCGGCCTCGTCGCGGTCGACGTGTCCAACCCGACCAACCCGGTCTTCGCGGGCTCTTGGGCCGTGCGCTACGTGCATGATGCACAGGTGATCACCTACACCACCGGCCCCCTCGCCGGCAGGCAGATCGCCTATTGCTACAACGGCGGGTCGGGGCTGGAGATCTTGGATGTCACCGATAAGTCGGCGATGTTCGGACTCGGCAACACGTCCTACGCGCAGATCGCGTACACGCACCAGGGCTGGCTCGACGAATCCGGCACGTATGCGTACCTCAACGACGAACTCGACGAGCAGTCATTCGGCCTGAGTCAGACCAACTCGCGCATCATCGACGTGTCCGATCCGACCAATCCGGTCTTCGTCGGCAGCTTCTCGTCCGGTCAGACCGCGATCGATCACAACAACTACGTCGAGGGCGACTTCCTATTCCAGGCCAACTACCGCTCGGGCCTGCAGGTCTTCGACATCAGCAACCCGACCAACCCGCAGTTGGTCGGCTCGTTCGACACCTTCCCGGGCACGGGCAACAGCTTCAACGGGGCGTGGAGCGTGTACCCGTTCCTGCCGAGCCGCAACATCATCGTCTCGGACATTGAGAGCGGGCTGTTCGTGCTGCAGGTCGATGCGTTCAACCCGGCCGAACTGACCGTCACGGTGGATGTCTTCCCGGGCGACAGCCTGAACCCCGGCGAGCCGACGCCCGTTGAAGCGATCGTCGCCGACGGCGCCTCCACGCTCGAACCGGGCTCGGTTCGCCTCGCCTATTCGGTCGGCGAAGACCCCGAGGCCGAGATCCCGATGACCGACCTCGGCGGCGGCCGCTTCGGCGCCAACCTGCCCGCGTTCGACTGCTTCGAGAGCGTGCGGTTCCAGGTCGTGGCCGACTCGGCCAGCGGCGTTGAGATCCGCTCGGACGAGCGCGAGTCGTTCGTTCGGACCGGCTCGGTTGATGTCTTTGCCGATTCCTTCGCGGGTGACCTCGGCTGGAGCACCACCACCGGCGGCGCCACCGGCGGCGCCTGGGAACGCGGCGCGCCCGCGGGCGATGGCTCGCGCGGCGACCCCACCAGCGACTTCGACGGCGACAACGCCTGCTACCTCACCGAGAACGCGTCGGGCAACACCGACGTGGACGGCGGCCCGGTCATCCTGACCTCGCCGACGACCATCGATCTTGGGCCCGACAGCGTCGTCTCGACGCTCTCGTACGCATACTGGGTCTATTCGACCGGCGGCGAGAGCCTGAGTGTCGAAGCGTCGGCCGACGGTGGTTCGACGTGGGAATCCGTCGCACTGCACGCGGGTGACACTTCGCCGGCGTGGATCCAGAACTCGGTGGACCTCCCGCCGGCGTCGGGCACGGACCTCCGCGTGCGATTCAGCATCGGCGACAACCCGAACAACGACGTCACCGAAGCGGCCGTGGACGCGATCGTGATCGAGGCCGCCGACTGTGAGTTCACGCCGGTCGTCTGCGCCGCGGACCTCACGACCGACGGCACATCCAACGGCATTCCCGACGGCGTCGCCACGCTCTCCGACTTCTCGTTCTACCTCTCGCTCTGGTCGAACGGCGACCCCGCGGCGGACGTCACCACCGACGGCGGATGTACCTTCGGCGCCGGCGGCGACGGTGTGACACTCTCCGACTTCTCCTGCTACCTGTCGACCTGGTCGGCCGGCTGCCCCTAACCGCGGGCTATTGCTGATACTCCGTCTCCAGCGGCTCGGCGTCGATCGAGACCGAGCCGTTGGATGTCCGGATGCGAGACCTCTCGGACTCCCAGCTTGCTCCGAAGCTGACGGCGGCGCTGCTGTCGCTCTTTCGCCGGATTACGAGCTGGCGGTCGTGCGCCCGGATCTTCACGTCGGCGTTTGAAGTATCTGTCTCGATGACGCCATCGAACGACGCCGGCAGATCGACGCCCACGCGCGCGTTCGAAGTTCTGACCGAGAATGGAGACCGCTCGCCCCGCGCGAGCGACAGTGAGACGCGGCCGTTGCTGGTGTCGATCGTGACCGGGCCGGCGTGCCGGTCTACGCGGACCGATGCGTTGCTCGTGTCGAAGAACCCCTCGCCGAACTGGTCCGACGCGCGGATCGAGCCGTTGCTCGTTTCAAGGTGCACGCCGTGGAACGCGGGGCCGGTGATGTAGAGCGCGGCGCCTTCGTTGCTTTCCCGGCGTCCGTCGGGCCACTCGATGGAGACACCGAGCCCGCCCGAGGCGTCTTCGGTTGCGATCAACTGACTCTCTCGCGCCCGCTCCGGGCTGGTTGCGCGGACCTCCGCGACCACACGGATCGAGGGCTCTTCGTGCTGACGGAGCGTGATCGAGCCGTTGTTCGAGCGGGCCTCCAATCGGCCCGGCCCGGTCGTGCCCGAGGGGTTGCCGGGCGTGTGCGCGGCCAGTTCGAGCGTGTGCCGATGCTTGTACATCGGCGTCGAGCCACAGCCGATCGCCGTGATCATCGTGACCCCGGCCAGGCCCATCGCGACCGCCGCGGCGCGAGGCCGGGCGCGTCGAACGCCAGATCTGCATGCGTGCCCGGTTTCGGGCGTGAACGGGCGTGCTTTCGGCGTATGCATCATCGTCTCCTCGATCGGCTTCAGCGCCCTGAGTCGCTCGGAAAGCCTGCCCCCTCCGCCCCACGGACCGCTCTATCCGAATCGGCGGAGCGAAGTTTCATCAGACTCGTTCGAGACGCGGCGCCCAACCCAGGCCCGAGGCGATCCGCCTAAGCTGCCGCGAATCCGAACGGAACCAACGCCGCGCGCTGGTAACGGCGACCCGATACGTTGCCCGACTGGCATGTTGCCTGACTGATTTCGATGCCGAGAGGCCATGGGTGAGAGACCGATGAAACCCCGACCGCTCCAGCAACTCAAGCAGCTCGTCTTCGATGCCCGCGAGCGCCTCGCGTCCTGGCGCGCCGACCCGGCGCCCGAAGAGGTCGGGTCGCGCGTAACGCGGTACCGCGACCCGCGGGCCAAGTCGCGCCCCCTGCCGCCGTTCCCGGCGTACTTGGTGCAGCCGGAAGCCATCGGCCCAGCGCCGGACGATGCGCCCTCGAAGCCGCGGTTTGCATCGGCGGGCGCTCAGCGCCAGCTCGTGCGCGTCCCGCTGCCCGAGGGCTCAAGCCTCTACGGCACGGGTGAGGTCGCCGGCCGACTCCTCCGCAGCGGAACCAAGATCACCTGCTGGAACACCGACGCTTTTGGGTACAGCGATCAGAACGCCTCGCTGTATCAATCGCACCCGTTCGTCCTCGGCGTTCGCCGCGACGGCTCGGCGTTCGGCGTGCTGTGCGAGTCCACGTACCGCACCGATATCGACTTGAGCGCGGGCTTGCTGTTCCGCTGCCACGGGCCCTCGCCCGCGGTGACGGTCATCGAGCGGGATTCGCCGCAGGACGTGGTGCGCGCCCTCGCCGAGTTGACCGGCTTCATGCCGATGCCGCCGAAGTGGGCGCTGGGGTACCAACAGTGCCGGTACTCCTACGAACCGGCCGACCGTGTGCGGGAGATCGCGCGGAACTTCCGCGAGCGCGAGCTGCCCTGCGATGTCATCTGGATGGACATCGACTACATGGACGGGTACCGGTGCTTCACGTTCGACCCGGAAGGCTTCGCCGAGCCGCAGCAACTGAACGGCGACCTGCACGCGATGGGGTTCAAGGCCGTGTGGATGATCGATCCGGGGCTGAAGGTCGACCCCGACTACCACGCGTACGCGCAGGGGCGCGCGGGCGGCCACTTCGTCACCGACGCCGGCGGCGTCGAGTACCGCGGGCACGTCTGGCCCGGCGCGTGCGCATTCCCAGATTTCCTTAACGCCGATGCCCGCGCCTGGTGGGCGACGCTCTACAAGGACTTCATGGCGACGGGTATCGACGGCGTGTGGAACGACATGAACGAGCCGGCCGTGTTTGTCGAGCACTCGGATCCGTCCGTCGTGCCCGAGGCTCGGACCATGCCGCTCAGCAACCGACACCGCGCCGACGACGATCTGGGCGGGCCCGGCGACCACGCGCGGTACCACAATCTCTATGGCATGCAGATGGTGCGCGCCAGCCGCGAAGGCATCGAAGCGGCGAATCCCGATCGCCGGCCGTTCGTGCTGACGCGTTCGAGCTTTCTCGGTGGTCAGCGGTACGCGGCGACGTGGACGGGCGACAACGTCTCGAACTGGCCGCACCTGCACTGGTCGCTCACGATGGCGCTCAACATGGGTCTGTCGGGCCAGCCGTTCGTGGGGCCCGACATCGGCGGCTTCGCCGAGGACTGCGAAGCGGGGCTCTTCGGCCGATGGATGGGGCTCGGTTGTTTGCTCCCGTTCGCGCGTGGGCACTCGATCAAGGAGTCCGGCGACCATGAGCCTTGGGCGTTCGGTCCGGACGTCGAGCACACCAGCCGGCTCGCGCTGCAACGCCGATACCGGCTCATGCCGTACCTGTACACGCTCTTCCGCGAAGCCGCGACGACCGGTATGCCGGTCGCCCGCCCGCTCTTTTTCCACGACCCGGCCAACCCGGACCTGCGCGAGGTGGACGACGTCTTCACGCTCGGGGCCGATGTGCTGGTGCGCGCCCGGGTGCACGAAGACCCCGACTGGATCGCCCCGCTGCCGCCCGGGTTCTGGCCCAGCTTCGAGTTGGCCGACCGCGACGACACCGACGACCCGGACCACGACCATCATCCGGAACTGCCCACGATGCACCTGCGTGCCGGCGCGATCGTACCGGTCGGTCCGGCGATGGCGTACACGGACGAGAAGCCGCTGGATCCGTTGACGCTCCTGATCGCGCTCGACGAAAGCGGCCGAGCACAAGGCCGACTCTACGAAGACGCCGGCGACGGCTTCGGCTATCGCGAAGGCGACTTCCTGCTGACCACCTACCAAGCCGAGACCAGGGACGAAACCGTCTACATCACGATTGCCGACACGGAGGGCTCGCGCTCGAGACCGCAACGAGCGATCCGCGTTCGGGTGTTCCGCCAAGACGGACCGACGCTGTTCGTCGAGGGACGCGACGGCGACGAGCTACGACTTACGATCAAGACACTGGCGCCGGCCTGAAGCCTTGCAACGCCCGGGCGCCTTCCCCGGATCGCTTACTCGATTTCGAGAATCTCGAAGTGCTTCTCGCCGCGCGGCGTGTCGACTCGGATCGTCTCGCCCAAGCGAGACTTGAGCATCGCTTCGCCCATCGGGCTCGCCACCGTTACCTCGAAGTAGTCCATAGGCGGTGTTTCGGACGCTTCGCCCACCAGCCGGTACAGGTCGACGTCGTCGGTTTCGACCTCGCGCATCTTGACCGTCGAGCCCAGAAACACCACACCTTCGGCCTGCCGGTCCGTATCCACGACCTGCGCGGTCGCCAGGCGCTCTTCGAGCCGCCGGATCTCGGCCTCATCGAGCCCCTGCTGCTCGCGGGCGGCGTGGTACTCGGCGTTCTCCTTCAGATCGCCGAGCGCCCGAGCTTCCTCGATCCGCTCGGAGAGCACCGCACGGTTGGCGATGAGATCGCGCACGCGTTGCTCGAGCCTTGTCTTCTCATCGGCGGTCAGCAGATCCATAGTCGGTCCATCCTTGCTCTAGAGCAGAGCCGCAAGCCTTGAGAGGCTTGGGCGTCGCATGCGTTCTTGGCCTGACGTCAGCTCGCCTTATCGTCCCCACCAGCGGCACGAGCGTCCCTCCACCCACGCCCCGGCACCTTTTCGGCAAGCCGATCGCGGCAGGCGGATACAGGGCCTTCGTCCAGAATACCCGCCGGCGCTCGCGCGCGTCTTCACCGAATGTAAATCTAGGCGCTCCGTCGCCGGCGGGCGGATGACCAGACGAGGGCCCCAGCCCAGACCACTGCGCCGCCGGCCCAGACCACCCCGATCGGCCGCCAGTGTTCGGGGCCAACG
>JBCBZM010000036.1:0-22780 GCA_039815345.1 Planctomycetota bacterium
CATAAACGCCTGCTCACCACAAGAAGAAAACACCTTGTTGGAAGCTAATGAGCAGTATTCCCATGTTGAAAAAGCAAAAGGCGAGGAGGAAGAATGTTTTACCGAATCGATAACTACCGAATTGGTCGTTCAATACAATGGAAGGGCCATTTATCAAAAAGAAAAAATTAGAGATCGTTATAAGGTGCTAAGAGTAAAAAAATGTGAATGTGCCGATGAAACTTTGGAGTTATGGGTTTTCGGAGCTACCGATGAAGAAGGCCAACCAATTGACATTGAAGAAAAAAAACAAATAGCCGAAACCGATCCTGATTTAGAGGGAATGGAAACTAACTTTAGGGTAAACACCACGGGAACCATGAATTATTATTCGGGCGGCACACCACTTTCAGGTATGTTGTCCACACATTTAATTTCGGGAAATCAAAATGCGGTTGACATTGCAGTATTGGATACGGGATTACAGTTCGATTATTCAGGGTTACAACCTCCTTTTTTATACCACGACCCCAATAATACCCTTTGTAATGACAATGGAGCAGTAGAGATTTCTGGTTGGGACTTTATAAATCAAGATCCCGTTGCAGAAGATCAAAATGGACACGGAACTATTGTAACTGGAATTATAGCTCAAAAATTAGAAAGCCTTGCAGTGAATTACCGCATACTACCCGTAAAAATTTTCAATAAGAATGGACAAGGTACTTATTTTAACTTACTATGTGGTTACCAATTTGCAGTGAATAAGCCAGGTATTGATATTGTCAATATGAGTTTTGGTTGGTGTGGAAAACCGTATACGCTGCTGCAGAAGTTTATAGATGAAACTGAAGATAAAGGAGAGATTCTATTAGTCAGCTCCGCAGGGAATAAAGGCTGGAATAATGATGAAATAGGGCATTATCCATCTTCATATTCCAATATGAATATATTGAGTATAGCAGCCATGAATTCCCCAGTAACAAATTTAGCTACATATTCCAATTTTGGTAGTAGTACAGTTGATTACGGAGCTCAAGGAACGCATACATTACCTATTTTTGGAGCGGTTTCTGGTAGTTCATTTGCAGCCGCATCAGCAACGGCAAAAGCAGCATTTTTTTATGATCAGGGGATACCCATGCCACAAATAGAGACCCATATAAAGGCAGGATCAATTCATTTAAATAGTTTACAGGAAATTAGAACCTCTTCGTATATTTCGGACTAAGATTCAACAAGCTATTTTTTGCATAGTAACAAGTATAAAGACCAACTAATTACTTTAAAGCCGTAAATTACAAAAGTAACTTACGGCTTTTTTATGAAATCTTTCAAGTATAGGTGTTTATATATATTCATGTTTGGGAACTTACTATTCGCACAAGAATCTGTGGATCTAAAAGCGACGTATGATAGCCTAATTACAAACACAGCTAGTCATAAAGCCGCACGAGTAGTTGATTTTTTGAATGCCAATAAAAACCATCCAGACCAGTTGCAGCTAGCACTTTGTTACCATGAGTATTCTAAAAAAAAGTATAGAAATGATATCGATATAGCCATTAAGCTGGTGAATAAGGCTGTCGATATTCGGTCAATATATCAAGACACGGTAGCTACTTTGCAGTCATTGTATGCGGCGGGTTATTACTACAATCTAAAAGGGAATAGCTCAAAATCCATACACGCCTATGCAAGTATGTTGAATTACAATTGGCGAGGTAATTTAACAGCAAAAGCACATAACAGGTTGGGACTTATGCATGCCAAGATTGGAGATTTCAACAAAGCTTTAATGCATTTTGAAAAAGCGGAAAGTCTTTTTAAGCAATACAAGCAATCTCCATTAGTTTTAAAAAACCATATGGATATACTTTCCATGTTTTCAGCAATGGGATGGCCTAATCCTGAAAAAGCAGTTTACCATTTGCAACAAGTAGCGGCACTTTCTGCAGCAGCGAAATTGAAGCATAAAAATAAGCTAATCATTAATCAGGTTTTTGGAAGTTTTTATGATGAAAAAAAGGAGTACACCAAAGCCATTACGTATTATAAAAAAGCTTTAGAAATTAGTACTATTATGAAAGATTCAGCTTTCATAGCTATGAATTGCAGTAATATAGGGATATCGTATAAAAAGAATGGAGATTACCCTAATGCAATGAACTATTATACCGAAGGGCTTAGGTTTTCAGGACATAAAGCATCTTTGAAAGCACCTATTTATAACAATATGGGCGATTATTACCTAGCTAAGCAGGCGTACAAAAAAGCCTTAGCTCATTATCAAAAAGCCATTAACTATACCCT
The DNA here is from genome assembly GCA_039815345.1 of Planctomycetota bacterium. Classification (GTDB taxonomy): domain Bacteria; phylum Planctomycetota; class Phycisphaerae; order Phycisphaerales; family UBA1924; genus JBCBZM01. The sequence continues at coordinate 2,293 of JBCBZM010000036.1, forward strand.
CAGTAGTTCGTACAGTGTCAAGTTTGAAGACTTACCTCATATTGATGCCGTTAAAACCTCACCGCATAAATTAGACTTATTGAGTTATTTAACCGACAAAGCCAATGCATGGATTACTTATTACGCGCATGATCATCAAGCAAAGTATTTAGAACGTGCCTTAGAAACTTTTACCATAGCCGACCAGTTGGTCGATGTTATCCGATTTGAAAGTACCGAGTTCCAATCCAAGTTATTTTGGAGAGCACAAAGCGCTGATTTGTATATGAAAGCAGTGGGAGCATGCTATGAATTGGGGCATCTAGAAAGCGCCTTTTATTTTATGGAAAAAAACAAAGCACTATTACTCTTGGAAGACCTTACTCATGAAAAAGCGAAAGAAAATGCTCAGTTACCAGAGGCTTTATCACAAAGGGAGTTTGCACTTAAGCGAATGATTCACCTAGCAGAACAGGATTTAAATGAAGCAAAACATGGAACAACAGCAAATATAGACGCGTTGAGAAATGCCGTCGATGCGATCGAGCGTCGTGCGCAACGCTTCGGGCGTTACGCCGCGCTTCGAGAGCGCCGCGATCGCGTCGTCGAGCGACTCCGCCCGCGGCGACACGAGCGTCGCCTCACGCTCGCGCTCTCGATTGATCGACGCGATCGTGAGCTGCTCGGCCTTGTTCCGCAGGTGGAACCGCATCGTCAGGATCTCGATGATCCCGAGGATCTCCGCCGCACTGAGCGATTGCAGCCGCGATGCAACGCCGTCGAGATCACCAAAGCCGCCCGTCGTTGGGGGCTTGCACATCGACCGCAGCATTTGCTCCGTTTGCAGGGCGTCGCTCCGCCCGGCGTCGGCGAGCACGCCGTCCAGTAGTTCTTCGAGCATCGGCGCCGCGTCGTGCATCAAGGCCTCCGTCCGCCGCGGGTTCACGGCTGTCTCAAACGGTAGCCGCTACGCCCGTCGTCCACCGAGCGGGACCGCGAAAAGCGCGCACAAGAAAGGGCGGCGACCCGATCGGATCGCCGCCCTGAACTGATACGCAACTCGATGGGTGCCGCGTGCGGGACGAACCCTTACGGGCAGCCGGCCGACCACGTGCTCAGGTAGCACGAGAAGTCGGACAGCGTCACGCCGTCGCCGCCGTTGCCGTAGTCGCACACACCGTCGACCGTGACGTCCGCCGCCGCGTCGGCGTTGGACCACAGGCTCAGATAAAACGAGAAGTCGGACAGCGTCACGAGGCCGTCCGGCACGCCGTTGGGCACGCCATCGGTCGTGATGTCCGGGTCGCACACGTCCGGCTGCACCAGCGTGCAGACCACGTCGTTGATGACCACGTCATCGATCGCCGCTTCCACGATCGACCCGCCGCCGATGTCCTCGGCGATGAACCGCACGCGGACCTGATCGGTCAGCGCGACCGTATCGGCGATGCGGACCGACGACTCGAACCAGCCGCCGTTCGTCCCGCGGCCCGCCGGCCCGACGAAGTCGGCCTGCGTCCAAGAAGCGCCGCCGTTGTCCGACAGTTCCACGCGGAACGTGTCCGACGCGGGCGAACCACCCGTAGTGTTGGAGTACCAACGCTGGTACGAGAGCACCGGATCGACGGCCGTGCTCAGATCGAAGTCGGGCGAGGTCAGTGTCGTCGCCCCGCCGTCCACATCGAAACTGCCCTGTCCACCGCCCGCGGCCGCCTCGGTCACCCAAGCCAGCGGCGGTGAGAACGCGCCACCCGGCTGCGCTTCGGTCGCCTGAGGCGTCGCACGCTCCCACACGCCCGTCGTCGCGCCGTCGCCCGGCGCGCCCACGGTCCAGCCGGTGTCCGCGCTGAAGTCGTCGCTCAGCAGTTCAACCGCTAGGCCCACCTCCGACGCGAACGGCGCCGAGGCGCCCGCCGGCGGCTGGGTCAGCAGCCCGCTGGCCACACCCTCGGCCTGGAAGTAGAACTCCACCGGCCCGCCGTTGCAGAACTGACCGGGCAACGCCCCGCCGAACACACCGCCACCAAGATCGGCCAGCGCCACGCTCGAGAACGACCCGCCGTTCGGCGCCCACAAGAGCTGAGCCGTGCCGGGCACGATCGACTCGCTGCCCATCGTGATCTCAAAGTCCACCGCCACGCCCGGCTCGACCATCGAGGGGATCGGCGTCAGCACGTCGAGCCCGACCAGTTCGGTCAGGTCGTGCGACGCGACGACGCTCACCGACTGCGGGCCTTCCGGAACCTCATAGCCGAAGACCTCGACGATGTACGTGCCCGCGGCGCCCGCGGTGAACGAGACCTGCTCGATGTTGTCCAGCCGGTTCGGCTTGTCGCGCGTCGCGTTCAGCGACGGGCTGTCCGGCGCCAGCGTCCACGGGAAGAAGACCGAGCCGTCGGGCGCGGTCACCTGCACGTCCAGATCGTTGACGAGCGCCTTGAACGTGTTCGGCACCGCCGGGGCGTCGTCCCACGCCGCGGTGACCTTCACGGCCTCGCCCGCCGCGACCGTGATCGCGTAGCGGACGGACTCGCCCTGCCCGGCGCTGGTCTGGTCGAACCGAGCGAGCCGCATGTGATCGATCGCGTCGACCACGCGGATCGAGCCGTAGCCCGTGCGGTAGTCGGGGCCCGGGTTCTGCACGTCCGCCGCGGTGTGGGCGAAGAGCGCCTTGACCGTGGCATTGAGCGGATCACCCGCGCCCGGGAACTGCGCACGCCAATCCTGCAGCAGCAAGGCCGCGCAGCCCGCGGCCGTGGGCGACGACATCGACGTCCCGCACAGCGTGGAATAGATCCCGCCCGAGCCGGTCGAGGTCACGCCGAAGTCGGAGTTCGACTGACACCCCGGCGCAGAGAAGTCGGGCTTGAGTCGGCCGTCATCGGTCGGGCCCCAACTCGTGAACGTGGTCACACTGTCGTCGTTGGAGTTCAGCGCGCCGATGGTGTTGTGGTTCTTCGCGGTCGACGGCGGCGCCGTGGTCGCGAACGTCTGCCCGCAGCGGTCCGTCTGCCGCTCGTTGCCGTTGGACCAGAACACGATGATCGGCTCGCCGGCCGAACCGCGGACGACCGCGTCGATCACGCTGGCAGTCACGCCGTAGTCGCCCGTGATGCTGCACGGGAACCCGTTCGGCGCCGTGTTCGTGCCGATCGAGTTGTTCGAGATCTCGGCGCCCGCAGCGATCGCGGCCGCGTAGTCCGTCTCCAAGTCGCCCGGGTTCGAGTACAAAAACGTCCCCGAGCCATCGAAGTTGAACCCGGCGCTGAGCAGCTGCACCGCGGGCGCCATGCCCGGGTGCGTGCCGTTGGCGCCGATCGTGCCCGCGACGTGCGTCGGGTGGTTGCTGATCCCGTCGTTGTCGATGTATGTCAGTCGGCCCTGGAAGTCCGGGTGGTTGTCCGCCCGGCCGCCGTCGTAGACGAAGACCGTCACGCCCGAGCCGTCCAGCCCGTACGCGCCCGACTGGGCGATATCCGCCTGCGTGCGCTGCTGGTTCGCGAGGTTGTTCGTGGAGAACTTCGGCAGCGCTGGCTCCATCCACTGCACCTCGTCCAACGCCGCCAGCTTCCGCGCCGCGTCCCTCGGCGCCTCGATCACCAGGCCGTTCACCGACTCGAGGTAATCCACCACCCGCACGTCATACTCATTCATCAGCCGGTCGGCCTGTTCTTGCAGGTCCGCGTCGCGGTGCAGCACCACGTAACCGGCGATCCGCTGAATGAGTCGGCCTTCGCGGTCGGGCATCGTTTCTACGAGCGCGTGCTCGGGGACGTCGTCCGCCGACAGCAACGGGTGCAGCTTCCACTCGGGGCGGATCGCCTCGACCAGATCCACGCCCGCGGCTTCCAACCCGCCCGCTCGGCCGAGCGCTTGGCGCGAGACGTTGGCGAAGAACGCGCCCTCGCCCAGCGGCGCCAGCAGCTTCACGCCCCGCGCTTCCAGCGCCGCGCGCTCCGAAGCGGTCGGCGTCGAACCGAATCGCACCAGCACGCGAGCGTTGTCACGCCCCGCGAGCACGCGGCTGGCCTGAAGCGTGGCGGTCGCCGCCGCACGCTCCGCGCCGATCGCCGGCGCCTGCGGGTTCTTCCAGCCGCCCCGATCCGCCGCGCCCCGATCTGCGGCGATCTGAGCCGAGGCAATCGAGGTCGAAGTTCCAACCACAGCGACCATGATCGCAATGCAAGCGTGTGCCATCCTCATCGACTGTCACTCCTGTCATCTCTTACGCCGCGGCGGCCCGGAATCGGCCGACACGTCTTCCACCAGCGCTGCCCCGGAATGAGATCGCGCTCGCCCTGATGTCCCCCGGGCTTCGACCCAGAGAATGTACCCCGACGAGGCCCTCGATCCGAGCCTTGAACAGGGGAGTTCGAGCAGCGGGGACCGAGAATCGGCCCGAGCCCGAACAAGAACCAATCTTCTGGCCATCGTTTCAACGCAACATGACCGGACGGGCCAGTGCTTCGTGGAAATCACTGCAGGGACATACGGGTCCGTATACAAAGGGTTCCCATGACCTACCGCATTCCAGACCCCGTCCTCCGCTGTCTCGCCGCCACGCTGTGCGCGGCGCTCGCGTTCGCCTTCGCAGCCGTCGGCTCCGGCTGCGCAGCCGCCACCGGCAGCGGCTTCCCGCCCGGCGAACCCGAACTCAAACGCCACGGCGACGAAATCGTGATCGCCGGGCGCTTCTTCCGCACCGGCGCGCCCGTCGTCCTCTGGACCGATCCCGACGGCTACGACGCGTACCGAGTCGAGAAACGCTTCGCACGCCCCGACGAATCGTCGTGGGACGAGATCAAAGACGCCCTGCCCAGCCCCAACCGCTTCGGCCTGCGCTTCGGCCGAACCATGGACGATGAGCTCCGCCAACAGGTCCGCGGCGGCGGCTGGACACTCCCCCAACTCCAAGAGCGCGTCGATCAGTTCGTATTGCACTACGACGTCTGCGGCGTCAGCCGAAGATGCTTCCGCGTCCTCCACGACATCCGAGGCCTCAGCGTCCACTTCATGATCGATATCGACGGCACGATCTACCAAACCCTCGATGTCCAGGAACGCGCCTGGCACGCGGGCACGGCCAACGACCGATCCGTCGGCGTCGAGATCGCCAACATGGGCGCCTACGGCGAAGACGAGGACGACCCGTTCGATCGCTGGTACGCCACGGACGAAGCCGACCCGTTCATCACCATCCCCGATGACTACGGCGACGGCGGCGTGCGCACCAAGGGCTTCATCGGCCGCCCGCGCACGCCGGGCATGGTCATCGGCGAGATCCAAGGCCGCACGCTCGCGCAGTACGACTTCACGCCCGAGCAGTACGAGTCCTTGGCCCGCCTCACCGCCACGCTTAACTACGCCCTGCCGAACCTCGCGCTCGACTACCCGCGCGATCCCGAGGGTAACCTCATCACCGACCTGCTCAGCGAAGACGAGCAGCGTTCCTTCCAAGGCGTGGTCGGTCACTTCCACGTCTCGCGCGTCAAGGTCGACCCCGGCCCGGCGACCGACTGGGACTGGCTGATGGAGCGCTCGCGGAGCCTGCGCGCCCAGATGGGGCCCTCGCCCAACTGAGTACAGCGCCCGTACGCCCGCCCGCGCCCGCGTAGACTCGCCGCCCATGCCACCCGCACCCGATCCCGCCGAACGCGCTCTCGACCTCGCCGCCCTCGGCTTCGAGGTCTATGCGCGCGACGTCCTCCAGCCGCTGATCTACCCCTTCCGACAGAGGCTCGAAACCGAGGCCTGGCAGCCCGAGCCGGGCGAGCACCCGCCTATCGCCGAAGCGGAGAATGCCGAGTACGTCCCCGTCGCGCCCGGTTGGCGATGGGGGCCGAAGTGGTCTACCTGCTGGTTCCGTCTGAGCGGTCGCGTGCCCGAAGCCTTCGCGGGCGGCGAGGTCCACCTCCGTTTCTCAACCGCGACCGAGGCAACCCTTTGGCTCGACCAGGAACCAAAGCAAGGCTTCGACGTCAACCGCGACGCCTACCGACTGCTGCGGGAGGCGCCCGCGGGCTGGAACGTGCGCGCCCACGTCGAGGCGGCCTGCAACCATCCGTTCGGCGTCGTCACGTTCGACTGGGACACCGCCGACACCAAACGCCGGTGGGCGTCGCCCGAACCGGGCGAACTCGAACTCGCCGAGATCGCGGTCTACGACGCCGAGGCCTGGGATCGGCATCGGCGGTACGCGTTCGCCGTGGAGCTGCTGCGATCGCTGGATCCATCATCCAACCGTGCGCGGCAACTGCTCGCCGCGCTCACCGCGTGTACCGATGCGCACAAGCGAGGCCAGATCGACGCCGCCGACTGGCTCTTGAATCAGACGCTCGCCGTGCCCGCGGCCGGCTCGGCGCCCGAGTGCTACGCCGTGGGCCATGCGCACCTCGATACTGCCTGGCTCTGGCCGATCCGCGAGACACGCCGCAAGTTCGTGCGCACCTCAACCAACGTGCTCAACCTGCTCGAGCGGTTCGAGGACTTCCGGTTCCTCTGCTCGCAAGCGCAGCAATACGCGTGGCTGGAAGAGGACGCGCCGGGTGTGTTCGAGCGCGTCCGCAAGGCCGTGGCATCGGGCGTCTGGGAGCCCGGCGGCGCCATGTGGATCGAGCCCGACGCCAACTGCCCCTCCGGCGAGTCCCTGATCCGCCAGGTGCTGCACGGCGAACGCTACTGGACGCGCACGTTCGGCGAGCGCGGGCGCCAGTCGTTCGTCTATCTGCCCGACACGTTCGGCTTCCCCGCGACGCTGCCCGGCATCATGCGCGCCTGCGGGCTCGATGCGTTCATCACGAACAAGCTCTCGTGGAACACGATCACCACATTCCCGCACACGCACTTCGTCTGGCGCGGGCTCGACGGCTCCGAGGTCGTCGCGCACTGCACGCCCGGCGGCGATTACAACGCCTCGCAGACGCCCAAGGAGCTGCGCAAGGGCGAGGCGAACCACCGGACGCACCCGGCCGAGGGACCCGCGGCGTTTCTGCAACCCTTCGGCTTCGGTGACGGCGGCGGCGGGCCGACCGACTGGTCCATCCGCAACACGCAGCTCGCCGCCGACTGTGACGGGCTGCCCAAGTGCCGGCTCGCGCGCACCGACGAGTTTCTCGATGTCCTGCGCGAGCAGGCCGAGTCCGGCGCGATGCCGATTTGGGACGGGGAACTCTACCTCGAACTGCACCGCGGCACGCTGACCACGCAGAGCTGGCTCAAGACCGCCAATCGCCGAGCCGAGCACGCGCTCGCGCTGGCGGAAGTCATGACCTTCGCCGGCCCCGAGTCGGTCGGACCCGAAGCCGCGACCAAGGCGATGGTCCACCTCGACCGCGCGTGGAAGCTGACGCTGCTCAATCAGTTCCACGACATCCTGCCCGGCTCGTCCATCCCGGAGGTCTACGACGACGCCCGGCGTGAGCACGAAGAGGTCGCGACGCTTACCGACCGGCTGATCGGGAAAGCGATGAAGCGGTGGTCAAAGGCGTTCGACACGACCGACGCGGACGAACCGGCGCTGGTGATCAACCCGGCGCCCGTAGAGCGCTCGGGCGTGGTCGATGTCGATACGGAAGACGGCCCGCGCTTGAAGTTCGTCAAGCACGCGCCGGCTTGGGGCGGCAAGGTCATCGACCTCGCCGCGTCGAGCGGGTGCGTGCCGGTGACGGTTGCCATGACCGGCAGCGGCGATGACCGCCGATGTGCGCTGTCCAACGGCGTGATCGAGACGGTGCTCGACGCCCGCGGGCGCGTGCTGAGCTTGGCGCGCATCGGCGGGCGCGACGCGGTGGCCGAGGACGCCGCCGAAGAAGGCATGAACATCCTCGCGCTCTACACCGACCGCCCGCACGCTTGGGACGCGTGGGAGATCGACCCGGGGTACGAGGCCTCGGGCCGGGTTCTGAGTGATGTCTGCGACCGGTTCGAGGTCGTGGAAGAAGGACCGCTGCGCGTGCGTGTGCGCACGGAACGCCCGCTCGGCGAGCGCAGCCGCATCGCGCAGGAGTTCGTGCTCGCCGCGGGCTCGCCGCGGCTGGACATCCGCACGGAAGTCGAATGGCAGGAGGATCACACGCTGCTGAGAGCCCTGTTCCCGGCGGATGTCCGCGCGACCGAGGCGACCTACGCCGTGCAGTTCGGGCATGTCCGCCGGCCGACGCATCGGAACCGCGATCACGACGCAGCCATGTTCGAGAACTGCGCGCACGGCTGGGTCGATCTTTCTGAGCCGGGTCTCGGCGTGGCGTTGCTCGACGACGGCAAGTACGGCCGGTCGTGCGATGAGCACACGCTGGGCGTCACGCTGCTCCGCGCGCCGACGCACCCGGCCCCCAAGGCGGACCGCGGCGAGCACGTGTTCACCTACAGCGTGATGCCGCACGAGGGCGACTGGCGCTCGGCCGGCGTGGATGCGGAAGCCGCGTGCCTGAACGCGCCGCTGCGCGCGGCGATCCCGGCGATCGACCAGGAGGGCCCGGCGGGCGTCGAGTGGGCGCCGGTGGAGTTGATCTACCCCGACGATTCAAGCGAAACGGCCCGAGCGCAGGTGGTCGCGATCAAGCGTGCCGAGGACTCGGACCGCCTGATCGTTCGGCTCGTCGAGCAGCACGGCGGACGCGGCGAGGTCGCTCTGCGCTGGGGGCTCGATGTCGCCGCTGTCCGGCCGGTGGACGCGCTCGAACACCCGATCGAGGACGACCGCGTGGGTTTGGAGGACGGCGTGACGCTGCTGCGTCTGGCGCCGTTCGAAATCGTGACGCTGGAAGTCGAACTCGCGTAAGACCTCGCGGATCACGCCGGATCCCAGGGCCAGCGCAGCTCGAAGCCCGACCGCACCAGGTGGTTCTGAAAGGCCGCGACCGCATCGGCGTCGGCGTGTATGTCCGCGGCCGGACGTGCGTGCTTCAGGCTCCACGCGGCCAGCATGCCCGCGGCCTCGCCGATGTTCCATTCCACCGGGTGCAGGCGGTAGCAGCCGTTGGTGACGTGTGTCACGCCGAGGCACTTGCCGGCTGCGAGGACGTTGTGTGTGCGCACGGGAACAAGCGCACCCATCGGAATCTGAAACGGCGCGGCGCCGACGTAGATGCTGTTGCGGCCGGCGGTGGAGGGGTGCAGATCGATCGGGTAGTGCCCGATGCCGACGCTGTCGGCAAACGGATGCGCCGAGCCAAACTCGTGCGCATCCGTCGGGAGATGTCCTTCGGCCGCGCGTTGCTGCGTGCCCACATGCCCTTCGTGAATGGTCGTGCGCGCCACGAGCCGACGCGGCTCACGGATGTACGCGGCCTGCGCGAAGCCTTCGCCGGTTTCGGGCGTGGAGCCGAGCGCGTCGCCGTGCAGCTTGAGCCCGGCATACCCGGTCCGCGTGTCGGAGTCGTGCCGAGGCGCGTCGGTCTGCATCCAGTACAGGAACGCACGGCTCTGCGCCCTCGCGCCGGCGAGGGCTTCGCGTTGCGCTTCGGGCGAAACACCGAGCAGCGGTTTCTGCCAGTAGTCCATCTGCACCCAGTTCACGAGGCACACATCGGGCCGAACGTCGGTATGCGCGGCATGCTCGACGATGCGGCGGTAACGCCACATGTCCCACGCGCCGTCCGACGGCTCATCGGGCGGCGGTACGAACGGGAACGTGCGTCGGCCTTCGTCGTTGTGGCTGGGGACGGTCCATGAGAAGAGCGGGTAGGTCCAGCGTTCGCGTTCGACGCCGCGCATGTCGGGGATGTACGTACGCCAGAAGTCATAGTCGTCGGGGCGGTCGATGGTGTGGTCCTCGCCCGGCCGATGCTCGAGCGCGAAGCACCAACTGAACGCCTGTTGGTCGTTGGGGTCGGCCTTCTCGGGCGCGTGCAGTTCGCCGAACGCGTCCTTGCCTTCCGCGCCGATGCGGTGCTCGACATCGGCCAGGGCGAGCAGGTCGCCCAGCTCGGTCGCGTCGAGGAAATAGTCGGCTTCGAGGTGGGTCTCGGCGCCCGAATCGAGATCGGTGAGCGTCACACCCGTGACGCGGTCGGCGTGCGTTTCCGCGGCGGTCCACGTGTGCCGGGTCAGCAGGGTGACGACGCCGGGCGATGCCGCCTGCTCGAGCATGTCGCGCAGGACCGCGTGCGCCACGCGCGGCTCCATGCACAGACGGCTGACCCAGCCGCCGCCGGGGTTGAGATGGTCGTTGGCCGCGGCGTCGGGCGTGAGTGATTCGTGCGCGCGGTAGTGGGCCCGCACGCGATTGCGGAAGTCGCGGTAGCTCCGGGTGCATCCGAAAGACTCGATCCAACGGTGCTCGTCCGGCGGCACGGCCTGACTGGTGAGCTGCCCGCCGATCCAGTGCGTCGGCTCGACGAGCACGCAACGCTGGCCGATGCGCGCCAGCGCCAGCGCGGCCGCCACGCCGCCCGTGCCGCCGCCGATGATGGCGATGGGCGTCCGCAGGGTCGGCGTGGTCATGGTTGGATCATCCCTTGACCGCTCCGGCAAAGAGCCCGGCCCTGAGGAACCGCTGCGAGGCGATGAACAGCACGATGATGGGGATGAGGGCGAGCACGGACGCGGCGTAGGCGTACCGGATGTTCGTCGCGAACTTGCCGAGCTTGTCGTTGATCGAGACCGGCAGCGTGTGCTTGTGCTCGCTCTGCAGCACGACGAGCGGCCAGAGCAGGTCGCTCCACGCGGCGATGACGCTGAAGAGCGCGAGCGTGGCGAGCGTGGGCGCCGCGAGCGGCAGGATGACGTGCCGCCAGATCTGCAGCGCGTGGGCGCCGTCGATGCGGGCGGCTTCTTCCATCTCCCGCGGGATCGCCATGAACGACTGACGGCAGAGGTAGATGCCGAAGGCGGTCACGCTGAACGGCAGGATCACGGCCGTGAGCGAGTCGTACAGCCCCATCGAAACGATGATGCGGAACATCGGCACGACGATGACCTGCTCGGGGATCATCATCGTGGCGAGGATGACGATGAATATGAGCTGTCGGCCCTTGAAGCGCATCCGCGCGAGCGGGTACGCCGCCAACGCCGCCAGCAGCACGTTGAGCGCTGCTCGGATGGCGGTGACGATCACGCTGTTGAGCAGCGGCATCGCCATGCCCGCGCCCTCGCTCCAGGCGCCGACGAAGTTGCGAAGCGTGAACCCACCGAAGGGGTCGTTGAGCTCGGCTGTCGCCGGCTGGAACGCGACCAGCACGAGCCAGAGCGCCGGGCCAACAGCGAGCAGCGCGAGCAGCGCCGCCCACAGGCTCAGCCACGCGATGAGCCAGCCGGGGCGCCCGTGCATCACGCGTCCTCCTTCGAGGCCGTGAGCTTGAGGTTCACCAGGCTGAACGCGAGGATGATGAGGAACAGCGTGATGCCGATCGCCGAGGCGAGGCCGTACTCGCCGCGTTCGAAAGCGGTCTGGTATACGAGCGGCACGACGGTCTGGTGCTCGACCGGCGCGCCCTTGATGGTGACAAACAGTTCGTCGAAGACCTTCAAGGCCGAGATCGAGGAGATCACGAACACCAGCGAGACGACCGGCCACAGACTCGGCAGGGTGACGTGGCGGAAGACATCGATCCGGCCGGCGCCGTCGAGCGAGGCGGCCTCTTCCAGTTCCTTGGGCACGGCGATCAGGCCGGCCAGGAAGACCATCATGTAGAAGCCGAAGCCCTTCCACAGCGTCACGAGCATCGCGCTGATCAGCGTCCACGGGCGCTCGGTCAGCCAGTTGACGGGATCGAGGCCGACGGCCTGCAACGCGGCGTTGAGCAGGCCCGATTCTTCGTTGTACAGCACGCGCCACGCGACGGCGGCGACGATGGTCGGCGTCACGACCGGCAGGAAGAGCAGCACGCGGAGGCCCTTGGCCCAGCGCAGCCCGGCGTGCACAACGATCGCCGCTTGCAGGCTCAGCGCGATGAGCACGGGCGTGACGAGCAAATACAGCCCTGCGTTGAGCAGGCAGACCCAGAACGAACCCGACGCGAGCAGTCGGCGGTAGTTGTCGAACCCGACGAACTCGGGGCCTTCAAACGCGGTGTAGCGCGTGAACGAGAAGTAGACGACCTGCCCGAGCGCGAGCAGCCAGAACACACCCAGCACGAGCAGCGAGGGCGCAAGGAACGCCGCGGGCGTCCAACGCCGATGCGAGAGCGAGCGGTGCTTGGTGCGGGCGGACGCCATCGTTCGGCAGACTACGGGAGCAAGGCCGCGGCGTGGCTGAGCGTGTGTTCTAGGCGGTCGGAAGGCTCGGGGCGGGGCACCGCGTCGAGCGACGCGGGCGCGGCGGCGTCGAGGATATCGGCCCACGCCCGCTGGATGTCCGCGGCGGCGCGCTCCACCGTGTCGGAATCACTGAACAACAACGCCGTGAAACGGTCTTCGAACGCGCGGCGGAGATCGGGCCACGTTTCGAGCGCGGGCGTGAACGCCACCGCCGAACGCAATGCCTCGGCTGCGAGGGCGCGGGACTCGGCGATCAGATGGTCGGGGTCTTCCGGCTCGCCCGCTTGCGGTGTGGGTGGGGGGGCGAAGTACGCGTCGTCCAACGCCGAGCCGACGCTCGGCAGGATGTTCACGCCCTTGCAGAACGCGAGTTGGTTGGCGCCGTTGGTCATCCACGCGGCGAACCGCGCGGCCTCGGCGGGCTCGTCGCTCTGCGTCGTGACGCCCAGCACCATCGTCGCGATGTGCGTCCGCCCGAGCGCGCCCGTCACCGCGGGACGCACGATCGTCTGATCGAACACGCTCGGCGCCTCGTCGCGGATGCGACGCAGGAAGTTGGGGCTGCTGTTCATCAGCGCGATCTGGCGGCCCTGGTAAAGCCGAACGATGTGCGCGAAGCCGCCGGCCGCCGCTTCTCGCGGGATATCACCCGCGCGGAACACATCGACCCACTCGCGCAAGAACGCGATGACCTCGGGCTTGTTGAAGTCGGCGACCAGCCGTCCGTCGCGCTCGGCGAACGGCACGACGCCCTCGGCGAGCATGATGCCCGGCAGGATCGACTCACGCCCCAGCGGCGCGCTGAACAGCGTCCGGCCGGTACGCGCGCGGTACGGCCCGGCGAGAGCACGCAGCCCCGACCAGGACGCGGGCAACGCGTCCGGCTCGATGCCGCCTTCACGCAGAAGCTCGGTGTTCGCGATGATCGTCTGCGTGGTCAGGTACCAGGGCGTGGCCAGCAGGGCGCCGTCGATCTCGGCGATGGACCGGGCGCCGGGCAGATAGGCGTCGATGTCGGCTTCGCTGAGGTGCGGCCGCAGGTCGATCAGCGCGCCCAGCGATACGAACCGCGCGAAGGTCATGTCGGAGAAGTTCACCACATCGGGCGCCCGCTTGGCGGCGGCCGCGGCGATCAGCTTGCGGTCCACCGTGTCGAACGGCACGTCGACCCACAGGATCTCGACCTCGGCGCCCTCGCTTTTCCGCAGAGACTCGTAGAGCGAGAGTCGAGAGTTGATGTACGTTTCAAACGGTCCGAGATCGAGCGTCCAGAACTCCACGCGGGTGACGCCGTCGTCGCGCGCGCGGTCGCACGAGGGCAGCACCGCGACGAGAGCGGTGCCGATCAGGGCGGAAAACGTCGCGTGGAGCCCTCGCACGTTGATCTAGAGGTCGCGTTCGAGGCGGCGATCGATGGGCGACCAAAGGACTTCGTATCTGCTCTTATTCGTGCCGGAGTCGATGAGTTCCGAGACGCGGTGGTAGTTGGCACTACCGTCGACCTTGCCGATGTTGGCACCGCCCTCGATAGCGACCGTGTTGGTGGTGCGGCGCGGGTGGCGGTAGTAAGGGATCCAGGAGGTGGCGCGCTGGGCGCCGCCCCACTCGGGAGCGGAGAGACCGCCACCGAGTGCCCCGCCGCCGGTCTGGAGTGCGGTGTCGGTCACCCCGTTGCCAGCGCCGAACTTTGCTCCCGGCAGACCCTTCTGCCCGATCGAGGCGCGCGTGAACCAACGGATCACGCCGGTGCGGGAGTCCTCACGGTCCTGGGGCGCCCAGGCCTCGGAGATTAAGATCATGTTAGAGCTGAAGTCCGTAAACTGACGGAAGGCTTTGCCGAAGTCGTTGGTCGGCTTGACGTACTTCCCTGTCGAAGTTTCATACCCGACGTAAGCGCTAGCATACCAGTTCTGCGTGTAGGAGCGACTGCCTTCGGGGTGGTTCGGGCAGACCATGACGCCGCCGCCGACAGTGTCATCGGCGACTGCGCTGCCGAAGTTATCTACACGGTCGATGTTGGGAAGATACTTGCCGATGCGGGGCTCGTCATACCAGTACGCGAGCTTGGGCTGATTCGGGTTGTCGAGGTTTTTCGTACTCCCGTTGGGCGGAAAAAATGCGTCGTTGTCGTTGGCGTACATGCTCAGCGAGAGGGCCAACTGCCGGACGTTGTTAAGGCAGAGCACCTGCCTCGCCGAATCTCGTGCCTTGCCGAGCGCCGGCAGCAAGATCCCGATCAGCAGCGCGATGATCGCGATGACAACCAGAAGTTCGATCAACGTGAAGCCGGGTGTTCCCGGCGTGACGCGTCCTCTAGAAATGATCTTGGTTCGCATATCAGACACTCCCGTTCGTCGGGCTCGCGGCGGCTTTCACGCCGCGGGTCTCGATGACCTCGGCCGCGGGCGCCGGGGGCTCTATTGGATGATTCGTGGTCGCGAGCCGGCCGTTCCGCGCAACGCCGAGTCCCGGCGGTGAAACCGAGGCCCGCTCGATCAGTTCGGCGCGGAGCGTGGTTCGGCAGGGAAGGCTCGCCTCGCCGGCGATGATGTCGAACAGTCCTCGGGCCGCCATTCGGCCCAGTTCCACCAGCGGCTGGCGCAGCGTGGTCAGCGGCGGCGAGAGGTGCGCGGCGCTGGGCGGGTCGTCCACACCCAGCAGGCTCAGATCCTCGGGGATCGCCAGCCCGGCTTCCAGAGCCGCGGCGTATACGTCCAGCGCGTAGTAGTAGCCCGCCGCGAACAGGGCCGTGGGGCGGTCCGGCGCCAGCAACAACTCGACCAGCCGGCTGCGGCCGTCGGCATCCAGCCGCCAGCCCGGGCTCGCAAGGCGCCACTCGGGTCGCTCTTCGAGACCGGCTTCGTGCATCTCAAGGGTGAAGCCCTCACGCCGGTCGACGCTGTTCGAGACGCGCGACTCGCCGCCCACGAACCCGATGCGTTCATGCCCGGCGTCCCGCAAACGCTTCACGGCCTGCCTCGCGACGTCGACGTTGTCGGTGTCCACGCTGCTGAAACGCGGGTGATCGAACCGGGCGCCGACCACCATCACCGGGTCCGCCTGCCCGCCGTCGCTCGACAGCCGCGTGCCGAAGCGTGGCGGCGTGGCGAGCAGTTCCTCGAACGGGTTGACGTAGATGTACCCCGCGCACTCGTTGCGCCAATCCTCGCCGAAGCGCAGCAGCACGAGGTCCACGCCCAGCTCGTCCGCGTTCTGCCGAACGCCTTCGAGGATCAACCCGTGGTAGCTGTCCGCCAGCGACGACTCGCGGTGGAACACCAGGCCGAACCGCATGCCGCGGGCGAGGTCGTCGCCCGCTTGGTAGCGCTCGTGCACAAACGTGCCCCGGCCCTGGCCTCGGCGGAGGATGCCCGCGGCGACAAGCTCTTGCAGCGCGCGGTGCACGGTGACCAGCGACACGCCGAGCTGCTCGCTCAGGGCCTTCGTGCTCGGCAGCCGATCGCCCGGCGCGAAGATGCCGCCATCGATCGCGTCGCGCACCGCCTCGCGCACCGCGACATAGAGCGGCTGGCCGGTCTGGGAGGTCACGGGTTGGAGTTTGGGGCTCGGTGGCATGGTGGGGCCGGTCATTGGCGTGGCGCCCTATGCGCCCATTTGGGTTGCGTCTTGCAAGCCGTGTGCCGGCCTTTCGATCGGCACACGGGGAGTGTTCAGAAGAACAAATCAGCGGCGGCGGCGGGCCGCGGCGAGGCCGCCCAGACCGAGCACCGCGAGGGCGCCGGGCGTCGGGGTGACGCGGTAGATGTTGACGCGGTTCGAGGAGAAGTTGGACACGGCGAGCGTGTTGCTGTCCGGGTCGTAGGAGAAGTCGAGCCAGGCGTTGGTGGTGAAGTCCGCCGGGCTGTTGGCGAAGTTGAGGCTGATGGCTTCGCCGTTGACACCGACGACCTTGAGCACATCACCGACGAGCTGGCCGCCGGCGCCGTCCGTGCGGTCGTTGTAGAACACGACGTCCCACTCATCGGCGACTTCGACGCCCTGGCCGTTGGTGTTATCACCGACACCGGCGCTGATCTGGCCGTTGAGAATCATCGTGCCGTCGAAGGGGGTCATGACGCTGTCGGGACCGGTACGGGTGAACTTGACAAGCTGGTCGCCCTCGCGACCGTAGATGTTGCCCTGATCGTCCATGTCGGCGCCGCGCCACGCGGTGCCCCAGGCGCCGTCGAAGTTGAAGGGGCCGGCGATGCCGTTGTCATTGTTGGATTCCCAGATCGGACCGGCGGGACCGAACTGGCGGAAGAAGCCACCGGCAAAGTTAGCAGCGAAAGCGCCGCCGTTAATCGGGTCGAACGCAATGCCGCCGATACCGGTCAGGCCAACGGTCGAGCTGGACGTGTAGGCAATGCTGGGCGCGCCGGAAATGTCCCAGACGCGACCATTGTCGTCAGCGGCGCCGCCGGTGGTCTGGTGCAGCACGGCGAGTTGGTCGCCCTGAATGTCCAGGCCAAAGACGCCGCGGAAGGCCTGCGTCGCCTGATCGCCGAAACGGCTGAACGCGGGCGCCGTCGTCGCATCAGCGACCTTCACCACGCCGTTGAGGCCCGCAGCGTTGGCGTACTCGCCGACGTACAGGTCGGTGCCGTTCCACGCGACCGAGGCGGCTTGGCCGTTGATGTTGCCGGACAGATCGATGGTGTTGATCCGCTCCAGCGTAATGCTCTGAGCGGCGGCGGCGGTCGCGAGGCCCGCGAGGGCGGCGATCGTAATGGTCTTCTTCATGTCTTCTCTCCCAATAAGGAACTCTCTAACCAAACAAATGAAAGAGCCCGCGAGCGGTACGCGTCGCCGATCGTCGAGCCCCAGACACAACTGCTTCAGCCACCTCCGAGGCGTTCAACGCCTGTTGGTGCGTCGGTCGGCGCCGCGGCCGCGGGTGTCTCAAGCCCGCCTGCCGGCTCGTTCAAAACAAGCCTGACGCCAAGGTGGTTCGCAACGGGCCGGAACCGCCCGTCGCTCGGCCGGTTGGTGATCGCCGGCGAAGGCGACACGTCCCCGGTCTCGCTCACATACGAAACAAACGAACTCGATCCCCCGCCGTCGAGATTCAACGCGTCGTCGGCGCCCAGATCCCGCAGCGTTTCCGCCAACTCGACGAGCGTGACACCCACGCTCCAGCCGGGCTGGCGGCCGTCGATCACGACGAGGAACAGCGTTTCGCCGTCGGCCGACACGCCCGCGCCGGTGCGCGGGTGGCGGACCATCGGCTGCACGCGGGCCCGGTCGGCGTGGATGACGCCGTCCTCGAGCAGCAGGGCGCCGGGGGTTTCGGCGTTCGACGACCCGCCCACGCCGGCGACCGCGTCGTGGACACCCTCGCACGGGTCGCACCGCAGCACGCGGGCGGCGCCGTCTTCGTCGAAGATCAACGCCGGGTCGCCCACGCCGTTGTGCGACCGCGCGGGCGAAGCGATCACGCCGTCGCTCGCGCTCAGGCCGATCAGGTCAGCGTCGCGGTCGTTGGACCGGGCAAAGAAGTTCGCGTTGATCGCCAGCGCCACGCCAGCGTCAGCCGCCCACACATCGGTTGGCGTCAATGTCGCATCCCACTGCGACGAATCGTCGCGCGGGTCGGTCACCACGATGTCGACATCGGGCGAGGTCAGGTCGATCGTGGCCGCCCAGCCCCGAGCCGGGCCGATCTCGGTCTCGATCAGCAGCGGCTCGATCTGAATCGGCAGGTCACCCGCCAGCGCAGTCGTCGCGCAAAGTCCGGCCGACAACCCCGCCGCAACCACGGCGGTCAATCGGCGGTTTGTAATGGTGGGGCAGGTGTTCAAGCGGTGACCCTGTCAGCAACCGGCTCAGAAGATTCTATAACCTTCCGGCTAGAATCGCCGAACACGGGCCGCAATGCAAGGGCTTCGCAGCACTTCCAGCCGATTGCCGCACCCCAAAATACCGAACATAGTATTGACAGGTGCGACGGCAGGGAGGCTGTTTACTCCGGCGCGTCGATCGACACCCAGGCGCCGTCCTCCCGGATCGACCGGTTGCCGGCCTCCATGACCAGCACGTTCTCGACGATGTCGCGCAGTTCCACCGGCGCCGTGCCGCCCTCGAAGAACCGGACCATGCCCTCGACGAGGCGGGTGTACACCGGGCCGAAGTCGACCTTGAACTGCGTCATCGCTTTTTCGCCGTGCACGGTCGCGGCGAAGTCGTACGAGCCCTTGCGATCCAGCCGAAGACGCGCGTACCGGCCGTCGGCGTAGTCGAGGTCCACGAGGTGGCGGTCCTCGAACTCCACGGCCGACACGCGCTTCACGCCCGGCCCCCAGATCGCATCGACCATCTCGATCGTGTGCACGCCGTAGTGGTAGAGGCCCTCCATGGCGGGGTTCAACTCGCCCGGTCCGGTCGCGTCGATCGCAACGATCGGCCCGAGCGCGTCGCGGTCGAGCGCTTCGAGTTCCGTCGCGAACCGCAGGCTCGACGCCGAGTAGCACCGCGCGTTGCCCGCTCGGGCCACCTCCAAGATCGCCCGCGCCTGGTCGCCGTCGCAGGTCATCGGCTTATCGATGTACGTCGGCAGCCCGCGTTCGAGGCTGGGCGTCGCGAAGCGCAGGTGCTTGTGCCCGTTGACCGCCAGCACCAGCACGCCGTCCACCGCGTCGAGCATCGCGTGCAGGTCGCCGACCCGCTCCACGCCCAGATCCGCGGCGTCCGAGATCCACTTGTCCACGTCCTCGGCGACGGGCCAGTCGTGCTCGCCGTCGGTCCAGAGGTGCGTCACGCGCACCTCGGTCTTGCCCGCGTCATGCATTTCCTTGATGCGTCGGGAGAACTCCGGGAGGTGGCTGCTGTCCGCGCCGATTACGCCGAGTTTCATGGTCGCTGCTCCGATTCAAAGAACGGGCGTGCTCGCCCGCGGGTGTTCGCTCTCAATCGCCGGCGACCTTGACGGTTCGGCCGCGGGTTTGGCTCTCGCGCTCGGCTTCGAGCACGCGGGTGACGTTGTAGGCGTCGTCCAGCTTGGGCGTGCCCGACGCATCATTCCGGCGCACGGCCTCAACAACCGCCCGCGCCTGGAAGTCGTACCCCGTCCCAGCCTCCAGAGACACCGGCTCGTGTTGGCCCTCACGAGTCAGAGTGAGCGGATCCGACGCCATCGAATCGAACTCGGCCGTCGCGTGCTCGAAGGCGGCGACGTACCGCATGCGGAACGGGAACGCCCCGCCCGGCAGCCAGCCGCCCTCGGCCTGCACCAGCGTTGGCCCTTGCTCGTACACGTACTGCGTCAAAACGTGCGAAGCATCCCCCTGCGCGCGCACCGCGTTGGGTTGACCGAGCAGCCACAGGACGAAATCTGCGTCGTGCACATGCAGATCGAACAGCGCCCCGCCCGATCGCGATTCGTCGGCATAAAAGCCCTCGCCCCAGCCCGGCGCCCCGCCCAGCCGCTGGATCGAGAGCGCCCGCAACGCGCCGAATCGCCCGTCACGCACCGCCGAATGCAGCCAGTCCCAGCCCGGCCAGAAGCGGATGCACATCGCCGGCTGGCAGAGCCGACCCGAAGACCGCTGCACGGCGCGCAGCTCATCGACATCGGCCGAGTGCAGCGCGACGGGCTTCTCGAGCAGCACGTGCTTGCCCGCCTCCATCGCCCGCGTCGCGAGCGCCACATGCGAGTCGGTCGGCGTGCAGACACTGACCAGATCGATCGATTCGTCGGCAAAGAACGCATCAAGGTCGTCGTACGCCGACAGCGTTGCCGGATCGAACAACCGCTCGCCCGAATCGCCCGCGCTGTCCAGGTTGCCCTCGCTCGACACCCGGCCCGCCAGACGATCGGCACTGCGGTCGCACACGGCCACCAGCGGGCAAGCGGCGCCGTCGGCATGGGCCGCCGCGTACGCGCGCACGTGCGTCTGCCCCATGAATCCAAGGCCTAGCACGCCGACCCGGACTGGCTTCGGCTCACTCATGGCGCGTGGTCCTCAAGCAATCCGCGGACCAGTTCGGCCGCGGATGTAATGTCTTGCGCCCGCGACTCGCCCGCTTCGCGTTCGATGACGAGGTCCACCGCGCGCGGCAGCGCCTTGGCCATCTCTATAAACCGAGCCCAGTCCACCGAGCCCTCGCCCGCGGTTCGCTCGGCGCCCCATTGCCCGGGCGCGGCGCTCGGGTCGGCGTCCTTGATATGGATCTGCACGACATGGTCGGCGAGCGCACGCAGCGCGTCGATCGGGTCGCCCATGCCGTAGAGCAGCATGTTGGCGGGGTCGAAGTTCACGCCCGCGTCCGGGCGGTTGAGGTCGCTTAACACTTCAAGCAGCGTCTCGGCCGA
>JBCBZM010000071.1:0-15273 GCA_039815345.1 Planctomycetota bacterium
CGCTTCCGCCCGGGACCGATCGATCGGGATCGTCCGGACCTCCCGCCCGGCGGACAACGCCGCACGATCCAGTTCGCCCGCGAGTCGGCTGAGCGATTCGAACTGGTCCGGCGTGGCACGCACGATGAGCGCGTTCGCCGCTTCGTCGGCGGAGATCACGGGCGGGACCTCGCCCGAATCATCCTCGGCGAACATCTGCGTCAACTGTCGGGCGACCGAACCGGCCTCACCATGGATCATGGGGATGACGCGCACGGAGCGGACGGTCCGCTCGGCCGCGGCATCCGGCGCCCGGTCGAGCTCGCCCGCCATCGCCTCGGCCAGATCGAGCACCGCGGGCGGGCCCGAGATCACTAACACGTTCAGCCGGGCGTCGGCGACGACACGGACAGGCCGATCCTCGTCATTCCCGAAGCGGCTGACATACTGCGCACGCTCCCACCAGTTCAATGAATCGATGATCGACTCCCGCGCCAGCACGCGCTCAAGCACCGGCGCCACGGTCTCGGCGCGGGCGTTCTTCAGCATGATCGTGCGGGCGCCGAGGTCATCCGGGCCGGCCGACGCGTCGAGGCTCTCGATGAGCGCCGCGGCTTCGGCGACCCGCTCGGCCGAGCCGGAGACCACGACCGCGTTGGCCCCCTCTTCCGCGGAGACCACCAGCTTCGGCTCGCCCGGACCCACCGCCGGATCGAGCGCCGAGCGGACGGCCTGCGAGACCGACGCGGCGGCGCCCTCCGAGAGCTTGAAGACACGGACGGTTTGCGCGGGCGTCTCCCGGTCGAGCGCCGAGGCCATCTCGCGCGCCACTCGCACCAACTCGGGCGGAGCGCTGACGAGGAGACGGTTCGCGTCTCGGTCGGGCGTCACACGGGGCGCCGGGACCCGCGCACCGGCGCGTTCGGCGCGGAGCAGCGACTCGGGCCAGCGCGACCGATCGTCGATCGCCGAGCGCACGGCTGACGCGATCGCGTTGGCGTCGGCGTGGTTCAACTCGATCACGCCGATCTCCGTGCCGGGCGCTTCGGGCGTTCGATCATCGAACTCCATCAGCAGGCGCACAGCTTCGGCGGCCGAGGCTTCCGTGCCCATCGCGAGCACCACACCTGTGCGGGCCTCGGCGACCAGCTCGGCCCGCTCGGCGGGGTTGGTTTGCGTGCGTTCCAGCACTCGGGACACAGCAGCGACAAGTTCGTCGGGTGTGGCGCGGGCCGGCGTATAGGTCAGTACACGGTCCGCCGGCGCGGTCGCAGGGGTATCGAGTTGGTCGATCAGCGAGGCGGCGAGCTCGACGGACGACGCGGGCCCGGAAACGAGCAGCGCGTTTGTACGCGGGTCCGCTTCGACACGAATCGGCGGCGCGGGATCGCGCAGCGCGGCCTGTCGGTTGAAACGCAGCCGCAACGAGAGCACGCGCGGGTCCGTCTCGCGTTGCTGCACGAGCAGCCGCTCGATCGTGGAAGCGAGCCGCGATGCCTCGGCGTGCTCGAGTGTAAACGTGCGCACCGCGAGCGTCTCCGCATCGCTCGGCCGTTGATCGAGCGGATCGATCAGGGCTTCGACGGCGTCGATGTCCTTGGGCGCGCCGGTGAGCAGGAGCGCGTTTGAGCCCGGCGCGGGCGTGACGGACACCGGGCCGCCCGAGGGCAGGTCCATGGCGCCCGCGGCTTGCTGCAGCGCACGGGCCGTCTCGGCGGCGGGCGCGAACGCGAGCGGGACCACGCGGACCGACGTGCGTGCCGCGCCCGCTCCCTCGCGATCCAAGGCGCCCACGACCTCGCCCGCGATCGCGAGCACGCTCTCGGGCGCCGACACGATCAGCGTGTTGGTCGCGGGGTCTGCGACGACATCCAGAAGCTGGGCGAGTTCCTCGGCCGAGCGCCCCGCGCCCGCTTCGGACTCACGCAGCCGAGCGTCGAGCAGTTGGGCAAGCAGCGGCTGCAGGCGTTCGGCGCGCCCGTGGGTGAGCGGGAACATCTTGAGACCTGTCGTCGGCCTCGCGGGCGGCTCGCTGAGTTGATCGAGCACTTCATCGATGCGCGGGAAGATCGCCGGCGGGCCGCTGACCACCAGCGTGCGGCTGGTGGGCTCGGTGTTAACCGTAACCGGCGCGCGGCCTGCCGCGCCGAGCGCGCCCGAGGAGGCGAGGTCACGCAGCGTGCGCGCCGCGGCGTCCAGATCGGCCCGGTCGAGCGTGTACGTTCGCAGTTCCACCTCGCCCGCGAGCGCGTCCTGATCGAGAGACTCGACGATGCGCTCGAATCCCGATAGCCGCTTCGAGGGCGATCCACGATCAGGCTGTTGGTTGCTCGGTCGGCGCGGACGACGACCTCGCGCGGCTGACGCAGGTCGGGCCGAGCCCGACGGGTACGCGGATCGATCGGCATCGGGGGCTCGGGGAACATCGCGTCGATGGTGCGGGCCAGATCCTCTGCCCGGGCAATGCGCAGCGGGAAGATGCGGATCTCCCGGTCGTCGCCCGTCACGGTCTGAGTCTCGTTGAGCTCGTTGGCGATCGATTCGATCTCGGGCAACAGTTCGGGGTGCGCACTCACGATGAGCGTGTTGGTCGCGGCGTCCGCTCGGATATCGACAGGACGCAGCGAACGCTCCGTCGCGGGGCGGCGTTCGTACGCCGATTGCAACACACCGGCCAGGTTGGAGGCGTCGGTGGTCCGCAGGCGAATGATCCGCAGCGGCGGCGCTTCGGCAGCGTCCTCCGCGTCAAGGCTCTGGATGAGCTGCTCGATCACGGGAATCTGGTCCGGCTGAGCCGCCACGAGCAGCGAGCCGGTCTCTTCGATCGCCTGGAACGACGGGTCGACGCCGCCCGAAGACAAGAATGTTCGGCTGGAGTCTCTGACATCCTCTAGGAACGCCACGACGCGGGCGGGTGTTGCGAAGCGGAGGTCGATCAGCCGGACCTCGCGGGCCGGGCCGATCTGCCGCTGGAGTTGATCGAGGATGCCGACGAAGCGATCCACGTCGTCGGTCTCGCCGACGACCATCAGCGCGTTGGAGTCGTCATCGATGCTGACGCTGACCTCGCCGGCCCGCGGGTCGCCTTCGATCTGGGCGACGTAGATCTCGAGCGCGCGCGATCGGACGTCTTCGGCCGAGGCGTTGGCGATCGGCGCGACGCGGACCTCGCGCTGCGTCGGGACGGCCGATAGGTCGTCGAGCATGGCGCCGACGCGTTCGAACGTGATCTCGTCGCCCGCGACGATGAGCGTACCGGAGAGCGGCTCGGTCTCAATCACAACATCGACCGGCTGACGGCCGGGCTGCGCGGGGCCGGAAAGATTCCCTCGGCGCGCCAGGTTGCTCAGCGTGCGTGCGACCGCACTGAGGTCCGCGTCCACGATGCGGTAGGTGCGCAGCTCGGCGACCTGGGGCAGTTCGACGCGGTCGAGCTTGCTGGCGAGCTCGCGGAGCGATTCGACACGGTCGGCGGGCGCGTCGATAATGAGCGCGTTGCTGCCGGGCTCGGCGGTGACCGTGACCTCCTTGGGTTCGCGCAGCCACGGCATCGGGCGGCCGCGACGATCAAGCGGGATCGGGGGCTCGGGGTAGAGCGTGTCCATCGCGCGTGCGACGTCCACGGCCTTGGCGACCTTGAGCGGGAAGAGGACCGTGACACGCTCGGGGCCATCGAGACGCTCGGCGTTGATCGAGTCCACGAACTGTTTGATCTCGTCGAACAGCGATTCGTGAGCCGACACAATCAGCGTGTTGGTCGCGGCGTCCGAACGCACGTCCACAGGCTTGGCGGCACGCTCGGCCTGCGCACGCTTGCGGTACTGATCGTTCAGCATCGACGCGATCTGCGTGGCGTCCGCCGAGCGGAGCTGCAGCAGCTTGAGCGGCGGGAGATCGGTCGGCTCGAGCCGGTCCAGCCGGCCGACGAACGACTCGATCAGCCGGTGTTGAGCGTCCTCTGCGGTCACGAGCAGGCCGTTGGTCGCTTCGACCACGCGGATCGTGGGCTCGGGCACCGCGCGAGCCGGGTCGATGGAGTCCGCGTTGGCGAGCAGGTCTTGCAGAGGTACGAGTACGTCACCCGCGCGCGCATTCCGCACATCGATCAGGCGGGTGGTCCGTCCGGGTGGGGTGAGGCGACGGAGCTGTTCGAGCGCCGCCGAGAACGCGTCGAGCCCTTCGGCGGGTCCGGTGAGCAGCAGCGAGCCGCTGGCTTCATCGAACTCGGCGTTGACGCCGCGGAGCGACGGATTGCTCTCGGCTCGGCCGGCGAGCAGTGTTCGCGCACGTTCGACGAGATCGAGCGGGTTCGTACCGCTCAGTCGCATGACACGGAAGGCCTGATCCTCGCTGTTCGGTGAGTCGAGGCGTGCGATGAGCGGCTCGATGATCGAGTGTTGCCGGGGCGTGGCGCGCACCACGAGCGTGCCGAGATCATCCAGAGGCTCGAATACCGCGGGCGGTTCGTCGGGCGCGTCGGGTTCGATCGTCAGAGAGTGCGCGAGCCTACGCATCCGAGTTGCCAGTTCGCTCGGCTTGCGGACCTCGGGTTCGTACAGCCGCGGCGTGGGGGCCGCCGCGTCGAGACCCGCGGCCGTCGCGATCAGGCGCTCCACTTCACGCACCGCGGCGGCGGGGCCGACGAGCGTCGCGGTCCGCGAGCCATCTTCCACGCGCGCCTCGACCGGCGCGTCCTCGGCTCGGCCGGTCTGCTGATAAAGGTTGAGCGCCCGACGCAAGACCGCCTCGGGCTCTCCACGGGCGATGCGGACGAGCCGAACATCGCGGTCGGCTTCGCGCGGCGCATCGAGCCCGGCGAGCAGTGCGGCGAGTGACGCGATGCGCTCGGCGGGGCCGGCGACCACCAGCCCGCCGCCGTCGGGCGCGGGCGCGAGGCGGAGCGAACGACGCTGCGCAGGGGTCAACAGGCGATCGGCGATGTCCATCGCGCGGGCGGCATCCAGGTGTTCGAGCGCAATGACACGGGCCGCGTCGGCACCGGATGGCGCGGACGAATCGGGGTCCATCGCGTTGAGCAGCGCCGCCGCTTGCGTGAGCAGCGAGGGCGAAGCGACCACGGAGACCTTGCCCACGTCTCGCAATGGCAGCACACGCGGGCGTCGATCATCGGGCACGGCTGCGAAGAGCGCGTCGAGCTGCTTCTTGGCTTCGTCCGGCTCGATGCCCGCCAGATCGAACGTACGCAGCTCGGCCGTGGCATCCCCCGCTGGCCGATCGATGAGCGCAATGAGTTCTTCGACGACGTCGATGCGCCCGCGCGGACCGACGGCGATGACCGCGTTGGTGCGCGGGTCGGCCTGAAGGTTGATGCCCGGGACCGTGAGGTCGTCGACGGTGCGCTGCTTGCCGTCCTTGTCGATGATGATCGTCTTCTCGCGTTGACCGACGAGCCCCTTGAGCGCGTTGACCGCAGTCTCGGGCTCGGCGTGTTCGAGCACGAAGAGGCGGTATTCGCTGTCGGCGGGCGGGACCTCGTCGATCGCGCGGATGACCCGGCCGATTCGGCGCGCCTGATCCGCGGACTCAACCACGATGACCATGTTCTGGCTCTCGACGGGCGTGACGCCGCCGAACGGGCCGACGAGCGGCTTGATCTGCTCGGCGATGCTGGACGCCAGCGCGTTGTTCAGCGGGAACGTAACCGTGACCATGCGGTCGGGCGGCAGGTCATCGGGCACGGCGCCGGCGGCGAACGGGCCGGGCTTGCGCGCCGCGTCTTCGAGTGTGCTCAAGTAGAGGAACCGAGCTTCTCGGCGCAGGTGCAGCCCGTGCATGCGGAGGTTGAGGTTGAGGATGCTGAGCGCTTCGTCGAAGCCGTAGGACTCGGCGCTGATGAAGGTCATCGTGGCGCTCGGCGGCTCGGCCTCGCGGATGACCGGAAGGCCGGTCTCGCGGCTGAAGAAATCGATCACGAGATCGAAGGGCGCGTCCTTGAAGTTGAATGCCATGGCGCCCGGCTCCGGCGCCGGCTGGACCTCGGTCTCGATCGTCTGAACCGGTTTGGCGGCTTCCGGCTGCGCCGCGTGGGCAAGAGAGCCGGCCAACAGCATCGCGAGTGCACACACGCGGTCATGAAACGTCACTTGGGTACTCCGTCCCTGCTCTGCGGCCCGGTCCCCGGGCAGAACCCGGGCATGGTACCGGATCAGCCCGCCGGCCTGCGCTGAGCGAGGGTCTGGCCCGTGCGAAGGGCAAACCGCCGGCCTTCGCGCTCGAAGATCGCAGACTCGCCGTCGCCCGCGACGAATCGCAGATCGAGCAGTTCGTCGCCCGAGGCGAGCACCCGACGCTCTGAGGTGCGGGTGTGCGTGAGCCAAGCCTCCATTCCGACATCCGTGCGCACGACACCCACAAGTCGCCAGAGCGAGTCTGGCGCCGGGCCCGGTGGCTTAGGCGGAGGCGCCTGGCGGGGCGCCGGCGCCGGCTTGGACACCACGACCGCGGGCGGCGGCGGCGCGAGGAACGGGTTGGCTTGCGCGATCGACGAGAGTGCCGCGAGGGCGCCGGGGTCGGGCGAGAAGACAACGGGCGTCTGATCTCCTGCGGGCCCGAGATCGGAGAAGAAGAGTGTCGCGACATCGAGCCGGAACTCGAACCGTTCGCGCCCGGCGCCTTCGGGTCGGATCGAGTATCCCTCAACGCGATGGATCCAAGGTTGAGCCTGCGCCGCCGCGATCGCTGTGAGGCACGCGTCGAGCCCGCCCGAGCCGCGGAGTTGCCCGCGCACCACCGCGGCGTCGCGCTGGTCGGCCAACTTGGGCCCGAGAGGGCGCTCGATGCGCGCCTTGGACGCCGGATTGGCAAGCGCCGCAGGACGCGCGTCGCTGACCGAGACGTCGATCAGTCCAGCCTCCGACGCGAGCGCTGCGAGCGCGACGCGGAAGTGATGGCGCACACGATCGGGATCTCGCGCCAGCGCGGTCTCGGCCGTGGCTTGCAATCGACGGTCGAGTTGTCTCGCGCGAGCCAAGCCCTCTTCGTAGGTTGCCGAGGCGGCGCGCATCGTGCTGATCTGTTCGATGAATCGATCGCGGGGCCCGGCGTGGAGGCGTTGGTACCCAAACCAACTCAGGAACCCAACAACACCGACCGCCACCGGTATGAGCACAACGCGCCAACGCTTATTCATCCATCAGCGCCCCCGTCTTGATCGCCATCGTTCACGGCCGTGGCCGGAGCAGGGACTGCGGCGCCCGTCAGCACCCGGAGCGAGAAGCGGTCGGGCTCGTCGGCGCCGCGGGGCTCGACACGCACGCCGGGCGTTGCGAGCAGACGCGCCCGGAACTCCGCGATCGCGGCACGATCGGAGGCGGAACCGTCGATCGTGAGCACGACCTCGCGCGGGCTCGTGAAGACGCCGTCGGTGTACTTGCGTCGGCGCTTGGGCTCGAACGCGGGCTCGCCCTCGACGCTCGCGCGGACCGAGGTGAGCAGGAGCCGATCGCGCGGCGGGAGTTGCTCGCGCAGCCACACGATGTAGCCGGGCCAGTCGGGCTCAACTTCCAGCCAGCGATCCAGATGCCGCACGCGCGCGTCAACGGTGAGCAGGTCGACGTACTCGGCCTGCAACGAACTCGTACGGCCGCGCTGTGTGGCGAGCTCGTCTCGGTACTCCGACAACGCTCGGTCGTGCACGATCCAGAGACCCGTGCCCAGCACCGCCGCGGCTCCGGCCGAGAGGTACAGCAGGCGTCGCCGGCGCGGCATCGCCCGACGCGCGGGGCGCTTGAGCAGGTCGAACGCCGAATCGGACGCATACGCACGCGCAAGCCCAACCAGCGGCGCCAGCGAAGCTGCTTCGTGCGCCGGGAAGTCGTTCAACTCTTCGGGCGGTTCGAGCGCGATCACGTCTTCGAGCAGGGTCTCGCCCACCTGCGAGGCCGAGGCGCCGTCTTCCTCGGCGTCGAGAAACAATGGGCTGGGATGGTCGAGCGTCCAGCCCTCGGACCGCGCCGCCATGATCGTCCGCCGGATTTCGACGGCGAGTGACGAAGCACGGCCTTCACCGAGCGCAATCTCACCCTCGCGCCCGAACACCATGGCGCCGCCCGCGACCAGCGCCAGCTCGACCCGCGGCCCGGATGCCATGGCCACCATCGAGAGGCCATCGGGCGCGATCTTGGCGAGGCCATCGGCACGCAAGCTGACACCGACAAGCCTTCGGCCTGCGCGTTCGATGACCTCTCGGACCAGCTGCAAGGTGTTGGCCGGCAAGGCGGCGGCGACGGACTCCGGCGCCCGTTGCGAACCCGCGACAACGCCGGGCGCCGAACGCACGGCGATCGCGGCGCCCTCCGGATCCATCGGGCCGAGCCGTTTGAACTGCAGCTCGGCGGCGGCGAGTCGCTCGCGTTCGTCCAGCCCTTCATGCATGGGCATCCGCTGGATCGCGATCGCAGAGCGCGACAGCACGACCACAGCCTTCTTGAATCGCAGCCCCGCGTCGTCGAGTTCGCTCTGGATCCAGCTGCCGAGCGCGGAGGTGTCCGCCATGTCGAGGTCGGCGGGCGTCGGGCGTACCAGCGACCCGCGCACCTTCACGGCGCCCCGGGCCAGAGTCACACCCACGGCCGAGAGCCGAACCGGCGACCAATGCAGCAGGAGCAGTTCTCGCGGCGGGCTCATGGGGCTACGGATCTCTCGGAAGGGATGGACGCGGCCGGCGTGACCCAGCGAGCCGTGCGAGACAACGCCGTTCTCGGCGATCCCGCGTCATCGGACGGTTCAACAGGAGCCCGATCGGCGGATGCATCGGAGACGACGGGGCCGGCCGATTCGATCTGCACACGCACGTCCTCTCGATCCGCGTCGGACGGGATCCGACCGCCGCCACGCTCGGCAAGGTACGCCAACCTCGGCGGCGATGTCGAGAGATCGATCACGGCCTCCAGCGTGACCGCGTATTCCAGATCCGCGTCGACCAACGAGCCTTCGAGTTCCAGTTCCGGATCGATGCCGCCGATGCCCTCGAACGCGGAGAGGTCCGCCGGCCGGGCTTCGCCGGCCTCCAGCCGCACACGCCATTGCAGACTCACCGTGGTCAGCCACGGCGCCGCCTGCTCGAACTGGCTCGGCGTGACGACGTCCTCGGCCACGACCCACGCCGGGGAGCGCCGATCCGCGGCATCGGTGCGCTCGCGCAGGCCGACGATCGCGTCGGCCGTCGCCTCATCCAAACCCGGCACGAGCGACAGCGCTTCGACGGGCGCGTAGTTGAGATCGAGTCGGCCGGACGTCCATTCCGCTGTGCTCATCGCGAGCAAGTCGATCGCGGCGCCCCACTGCTCCGGCGGGACAGCCTCGGCGCGCAGCCGCGCTATCAGCGACGAGCGATCGGCGATCGGTTCGCCGCTGGACGATGACAGGTACGTGCGCACGAACGCGTTGAGCGGCTCGGGAAGTGAGACGGCTCGAGCGAGCGTGTCGCCGGGCCGGAGCCGCGCGGTGCCGCGAATCAACTCGGTCGAGTCGTCGAGTCCGAGGACCCGTTCGGGCTCAACCGCGCAGAGGCTCACCCGGCGTGCTGATCTAAAAAGGAAGCCGGGCAAGTCCTCGGGCGCACGTACATTCGCCGCACGCCATGTCGCGAGTTCGGATGCATCGATACCGAGCCACGCTGCCGCCTCGGGAAAGCTGTGCAGCCCGGGCCACGCGGCTTCGGGCGTTGCGAGCGGGCCGTCGGGCGCGATGGCAACCAGACGCACCACGGTGCGGCGGCCGGTCGCAGAGTCATCGACGATCCAGGCAAGCGTGAGGTCGGGCTCGTCGCCGGCGAGCACCGCGTCGCGCTGAGACGCGAACTCGGCCATCACACCGCGGAGACCCGAATCAGCCGCGAGGCGTGCACGGGTCACACGGTTGGCCGCGTCCGTCTCACGGCTCGCGGCGCCGGCGAAGCTGAGCGCTGCCGCGGCGGCGAACGCGCCGATGACGACGATCATCAGTGCGACCAGCAACGCAACGCCGCCGCGCTCTCGGCGTGACGGCACGTTCACGAAGCGCCTCCGATCGGTCGTGCGTCAGGAATTGAAAGCACCCGAACCGCATCCGGCGGCCGATCTGACGCCGAACCCGCCGGGCCGCTGGGCTCCGCGGGTTCATAGGCGCGCTCACGCCACAGCGACACCTCAACCGCGACCGGCAGCCCAACGCCCGCGCCGGACTGGAACGAACGAGACCAGGAGCGACCATTGTGGTACCGAAACTGCACGCGTTCGAGGCCTTGGGCCAAAGGCTCCGCGTCGGCGCGGACCTCTCCGTTGCTCTGACTGGAGACTCGTTCGGGGGAGCCTTGTTCGGCGGAGCGCGGCTGGGCCGAACGCTGTTCGACGATCAGCATCAACTCGGCTCGATCGAACTCGAAACGCAGTGTTCCAAGTTCGGGCTCCGAGCCCTTTGGCTGCCAGCGGGTCGCGATCGTGATACCCGCCGCGTCGCCGATGAATCCGGCGCCGCCCGAGCCGTCTACGGGCGCCGCGGTGCGGAGTGCACGCTCGAGCAGGTCAAAGGTCGCAGCCCGAGCGCGGAGCCACTCGGCTCGGCGTTCGACCCGGTCGCGCGTGCGCACCAGATCGGTCATGAGCGGGAACGCCGTGGCGGTCAGGATGAACAGCAAGCCGACGGCGAGCATCGCCTCGATCAACGTGAAGCCACGATCTGCGCACGCGCGTCGGTTCACCGGACGGCGCTCCTCGCACCGGACAGACCGCCCGCGCTCGGTGTGACATCGGTCCACCTGAGCACGTCCTGCGTCTCGCCCGACGCGTCGGTCCGCGCGACCGTGATCTGGACCCGTACGAGCCCGTCGAACGCGGCCGGCTCGGTATCCACGACCAACATCCAGCCCGAACGCTCGATGTCGCCGGCGTCGGCCGAATCCGAGGCTCCGTCGTTGCCGGTCAGACCGTCGGCGGGCACGGGCCCATCGAGCGATTCGGGCGTGGCAAGCCCGGCATTGAGCAGCGCGAATGCGCTCGCGGCCAGATCCGCCGCGTCGGCTCGGATCTCGGCCGAACGCAGCCGGCGGGAGGCATCGGACAGGGCGCCGAGCACAACCAGCCCAGCCATCGCGAGCATCGCGATCGCGAGCATGACTTCAAGCAGCGCCACACCGCAGCGTGTAGTGGACCGGCGACTCACAGGTCAACGTCCCAGAGCGGATCGGCCGCGGCCTCCGCCGACGAAGCGCTCCGGCCGGAGGTCTCGGGCGCAGGTGGCGCAACCTGTTCGATGCGAGGACGCCCATCGGCCCGGCTCAGCACAAGCCGAAAGCCCACGCCGCGGGCATTGCGAAACGTCACGTCGGCGGGGCCAACACTCAGGCCTCGTGCGTCCCAGGATGCAAGCGTTATCGCCGGCGGCATCGCATCTGTCCATGCACCGTTTGGGGCGCCGCTTGTGCCATCAGCCTCTGGGTCGTCCCAATCGTTGCCGACAAATGCGGCGCCTTCTGGTTCCGGATCTTGCCATGGCTCGCCGAGTTCGGCTGAGGCCCCCGACACAATGCTGACCGAGCGATCGATCGGCGCTTCGGCTGCGGGCGGCAATGCCGCCGGCAAGCGGCTATCGGCCAACTCGAACTCCGCATCGTCTTGGGCCGCGACGTTGCGCACACGCAGCCACTGTGTCCCGGCTGCGTCGGTCTCGATGGTGAGTTCGTACGGCGACGAATCCCGCCGCGCGAGCCAGCGTGCTTGAGACGCGAGTTCGGCCACATCCCGCGCGGTCTGATCGAACGCGAGACGGGATCGCAGTCCCACCGCCGAGGGCGCAACCAACGCCGCCATCATGACGAGGACGGCGACGGCGATCAGCGTTTCGATCAGCGTGAAGCCGCCGCGATTCACGAACCGCCCCTGCTGTGCGCGCAGGTGTTGGTTAGATCTCGCCCGGTGCAAAGTCGCCGCCGATGGCGTCTTCGTCATCCGAGGCGCTCCATGACGTGATGTCATCCTCGGTGCCCTCCTCGCCGTCGGGACCGTTCGACCAGAGGTCGTACTGCGACTCGTCGCCGCGTTCGCTCACCTCGCGGTAGCCCCACTCGTTGTCCCAGAGATCCGTCGGTGTCGGATCGGCGAGGTAGCCGCCGGCGGGGTAGGTCTCGGGCTCTTCGTCGGGGTCGAGCGCCTCGGCGTTCCAGAGCACTTCGAGGCCCTCGTCCTCGGTCGGGAAGCGGTCGTAGTCGAGACGGAATTGCTCGATCGCCCGCTTGATCGTGTTGAGTTGGACTTCCACGGTCTGGGCCTTGGCCTGGTCGCGTCGGCCAAAAAGTTGCAGCCCGACCAAACCCGTGAGGCCGAGGATGATGACCAGCACGATCATGACTTCGATAAGCGAGAAGCCCGATCGGCGGCCGGACCCCGCGGGCCCTCGGCTGCCGTCGCGGCTCGGGCGTTGGTTGGGTCGGGGGATCGGGTGTGCAAACAAGCTGATCATCTCGGGTCGGCTCCTTCCGGTCCGGGCGGTACGGATCGTGTTTCTTGCAGAGACTTTGCAGAGGCCTTGTTTCGGGACGCTGTTACAGAACGCTATCGACCGTCGCGGGCCTCGGCAACCAATCTGGCCACGAGTCTCCAACTGAAGTCTCGAACTGGAGCCCCGTGGCAACCTACACCTCGCCGCTCAGTTGCGTCAGCGGGAGCAGCAACGCCACGGCGACCAGCCCCACCACGCCCGCCAACACCACGAGCAGCAACGGCTCCACCAGTTTGACACCAGCCGCGAGGCGGCGGTCCACGCGCCGCTCCAACGACTCGGCGACGTGCGTCAGCACGGTTTCCAGCGTGTTGGCCGCCTCGCCGACCGCGACCATCTCGGCGATGTCCTCGCTCAAAAGCCCGCTCGCAGCCAGCGGACTGGCTAAGGGCTCGCCCGCCCGGACCGCCTCGATCGACTTGTCTACGGCTTCGGTCAGCGACGCCCGGGTGGACGCGTCCCGAGCGACTCGCAACGCCGCCAGCAACGGCACGCCCGACGCCAGCATCGTCCCGAGCATCCGGAACAGCCGGGCCACCGCCACGGCTCGGATCAACGGGCCGACGATGGGCGCCTTCAGAGTCACGTCATCCACCCACCGCGCAACGCCCGGACGCCGAATCGCGAACAAACCGCCCACTACGGCCCCCACAGCAACA
Source organism: Planctomycetota bacterium (assembly GCA_039815345.1). Lineage (GTDB taxonomy): Bacteria > Planctomycetota > Phycisphaerae > Phycisphaerales > UBA1924 > JBCBZM01. Next base: position 13,134 of record JBCBZM010000071.1, read on the forward strand.
ATCAGTGTGATCAGCCCGTGCCGCGTGAGCGCGTCGCTGACGCCGAACACGATCGTGGTCGGCCCGGGCAGGGATTGCAGCCGAGCGAAGAGCGGCCTGAACTGCGGGACAAACACCACGAACACGATCAGCAGCACACCGACGCCGAGGGTCGCCAGCACACCCGGGTAGACCAGACTGCCGAGCACTTTGGCGCGCAGCTCGGCTTGTCGCTCGAGCAGCTCTCCCAGGCGGTGCAGCGCATCATCGAGCTTGCCGCCTCGTTCACCGGCGCGGATCATCGCGACGTGCGTGGGGTGGAAGATCGCCGGGCGCTGGCCCATGGCCACGCTGAGTTCTTCGCCGTCCGCGACACGTTCGGCGACTTCGCGGAACGCGGCGGAGATCGCCGGGTGGCTCTTGCCGCGGCCCAGCAGCGTGAGCGCTTTGAGCAGCGGCACACCGGCCGCGAGCAGATCGGCGGCGCCGGAGTACGCGCGGGCCATGGCCGCAGGCGAAGCGCCCCGACCGAGCAGGCCGCGACGCGCACGGGTCTCCTCCACGGTCACCGGCGTAAGCGACTTGGACTCGATCTGCGCCAGCGCGACGGATTCGCTGGCCGCTTCGATCACACCCCGGGCCCGGGCGCCCTGCGCGTCGAGCGCGGTGTATCGGAAGTGCGGCATGACAGCGATCCCCGACGCGTTCGTTCAAGCAGAGAATCAGTCGGCGGGCGCCTCGGTCGCCAGCAGGCGCTCGACCTCCGCGACGAAGGCTTCGTCATCGGGCTTGGTCCGCGGATCGAATCGACGCACGACCTTGCCGTCACGGCCGACGAGGTACTTGGTGAAGTTCCAACTCGGCTCGCCGCCCATCGGCTCGGGCAACTCCGAGAGCCGGGTGTAGAGCGGGTGCTTTTCGTCGCCCTTCACGCTGATCTTGGCGAACATGGGGAACGTGACGCCGAAGTTCATCTGACAGAACTCGGCGATCTCCTCGTTCGAGCCGGGCTCTTGGCCCATGAAGTCGTTGGCCGGGAAGCCGAGCACGACAAAGCCCTCGTCTTTCTTGGCTTCGTACAGCGCCTGCAACGGCTCGTACTGACCCGTCAGGCCGCACCGGCTCGCGACGTTGACCATCAGCACGACCTTGCCCTCGTACTCGATCAGTTCCTGCGGCTCGCCGTCGATGCGGTCCATCGTGAAGTGCAGGACGTACGCCGGGTCGATCTCCTCCGTGATCTTCTGCGAAGGCTGGGCGCCCGAAACGAACGCCAGCACCGCGGCCGCGGCGCACGAGGAAAGCAACAAACTCGTCGTCAGCATGTGATGGCTCCACCCAAGTGCGTGCAAGTGCATCCAACCCGTCAGCCCGCATCCCGGCTCGAAACACTCGGCCACGACGTACGAACAGCGTACGCGAGTATAGATGGTCCGCGGGGCCCACCCACTCGGCCGACCGCCGTACTATTCGGCGTGTCCAAAGCGCGTCAGTATCAACTCCGCCGCACCGTCCGCCTCATTATCGATCCTGCCGCCAACGCGTCGGCAACGTCAAACGGCTTTGGCGGCACGCCCGCCCCAATGGGCCTGCCCCGTTTCTACGAACTCGATGTGCGGTGCTCGGGCATCCCCGACGAACGCACGGGGTATCTGGTCGACATCAAGGCGATCGACCGAGCCGTGCGTGGCCGAGCGGCGGATGTCATCCGCAGCGCCTGCGCCAACGAACCCGACGCCGACCCGATCCGCGTGCTCCGAGCCGTTGCCGGAGCACTGACCCAGGATCTCGGCCCACCCTTCGCCGGCGTGCGATGGAACCTCACCCCGTACCATGCTGTCGAGATGTCACTGGCGATGTCGATGGAGAAGGCCTTGGATCAGCAACACTCCGGCGCGAGCCACACGGCACTGCTGCGCGAGCGGTTCGACTTCGCGGCCGCCCATCGGCTGCACGTCCCGACGCTGAGCGATGACGAGAACCGAGCCATCTTCGGCAAGTGCAACAACCCGAGCGGGCATGGGCACAACTTCTCGGTATCTCTGACTAACGGTGACACATTTTCTTCCGTTCCCGATTTGATCACCATGAAAAAAGATGAAGAAGTGGGTAAAGAACGCCAAATGGAAGGTTACTGGAAAGAGCCTCACCCTTCTAGAAA
>JBCBZM010000119.1:0-8302 GCA_039815345.1 Planctomycetota bacterium
CAAATCGACCGTGCCCGTCGGCACGAGCCATCAGGTCCGCGACTGGATCCGCGAGATCGTGGGCGAGGAGATCCCGTTCCACATCGCCAACAACCCCGAGTTCCTCAAAGAGGGCGACGCCGTCAGCGACTTCCTCAAGCCCGATCGTGTGGTCTGCGGCGTGGAGTCGGAACTGGCCTCGGAGATGTTCAAGGACGTCTACGACCCGTTCGTGCGCAACGGCCGGCCGGTGTTCATGATGGACGTGCGGTCCAGCGAGATGGTCAAGTACGCCAGCAACAACTTCCTGGCGACCAAGATCTCGTTCATCAACGAGATGGCCAACCTGTGCGAGGCCTACGGCGCCGACATCAACAGCGTCCGCGAGGGCATGTGCGCCGACCAGCGGATCGGGTACCAGTTCCTGTACCCGGGCCTTGGCTACGGCGGTTCGTGCTTCCCGAAGGACACGCAGGCGTGCGTGATGATGGGTGATCGGGCGGGCGTGGACATGCTGGTGTCGAAGGCCGTGCACGAGGTCAACCAGAGGCAGCGGGAGCGGTTCTTCCAGCGGATCATCAAGCACTTCGAGAGCCGCGGCGGGCTGGCCGACAAGACGCTCGCGTTCTGGGGGCTGGCGTTCAAGCCCCGGACGGACGACGTCCGCGAGGCGCCGGCGCTCACGCTCGTCCGCCGGGCGCTGGGCTACGGCGTGGAGTGCCGGGGCTTCGACCCCGTCGCCGCGGCCAACGCGGGCGCCGAGATCGGGCCCAAGCTGACGATCTGTGAGGACATCTACGAGGCCGCCGAGGGCGCCGACGGGGTGGTGGTCTCGACCGACTGGGACGAGTTCAAGAGCCCCGACTTCGAGCGGCTCGGCTCGATCCTTCGGCACAAGGCCATCTTCGACGGGCGCAACCTCTATCGGCGCCAGCACCTGGGCGAGCTGGGCTTCCATTACTACTCGGTCGGCCGGGACACGGTCGAGCCGCGGTAGGCGCTTGCGCTCGCCCCGGCCGCGGCCGGGCCTCTACCATCCCCGCGATGCCCGACCGCCTGTTCCGACTCTACCAGCGCAAGCGCATCATCAACATCAATGCCAACGTGATCATCGCGGGCCTCGGCTCCACGGCGATCGTCATGGTCCTGCTCGCCGGGCTCAAGCACTTCGTGGGCACGTCGTGGCCGACGTGGGGCTACACGGCCTTCGCGCTCGGCGCAGACATCGTGCTGGATGTCGCGATGTTCAGCGCGCTGCACTACGTCGCCAACCACTGGCGCCCGCTGAAAGGTAAATCGGGCAAGGAGAAGCTCGAACTCGGCGCGGCCGCGCCGCCGCATCTTGAAGACACGGCCCAAGTGCAGCTCGAGCGCATGGTGCTCTCGCCGCTCTACTACATCCTCGCGTCGATCGGGACCGAGTTCGCCCAGCGGCTCGGCCTGCTGCCGTACTGGGCGGTCGCGATCGGGTACCCGATCGCGCTGCTCGCGACCCGTACGCTTCACACCTGGTGGGGCCTGAAGACGGGGACGTTCCACGATCATCACATCCGGGCCAAGAAGGCCCGGATCGCCGCGAGGCTGCAGGCCCGCAAGGAGGGGCGCCCGCCGCCGGGGCGCGGATCGAACCCTGCCGATCGCGGCGACTAGCGGCTCACGGCGTTCGACGCTGTTACTTTCCACACCATGTGCGGCCTCGCCGGCATCTTGCGTGTTCATGCCTCCGGTTCGGTCGTCCCGGCGCCGCTTGATGCGATCGTCGAATCGCAGCTCGATCTGCTCGATGATTCGATCCTTCATCGCGGGCCCGATGGCGACGGACGCTTCCGTGATCGCATCCGACGGGACGACGGCGCCGTGATCGATGTGGCGCTGGTGCACCGCCGCCTCGCGATCCTCGATCCGGAAGGCGGGCGACAGCCCATGGTGCACGACGGCGTCGGCCTGCGCCACGACCTGGCCTACCGCCGAGGTGAAACGCCGATCGTCGCCTCCGAGGTGCTCGACGCCGCCGAACCTTTGACGGCGTTGGTCTTTAACGGGTGCCTCTACAACCACCACGATCTGCGGGCCGAACTCGAACCGCTCGGCGCCACTTTCGAGACCGACCACGCCGACACCGAGGCCCTGCTGCACGCGTATCGAACCTGGGGCGTGACCTTTGCCGGCCGGCTCGACGGCATGTTTGCGTTCGCGTTGTGGGACCGGTCGCGAGCCGACGTTGTCATTGCCCGCGATCGCGCGGGCGAAAAGCCGCTGTACACGCTGCGCGACGAATCGGCCGGTGTCTTCGTATTCGCCTCGTGCGCACCGGCTGTTGCGCGGGTCGGCGCCCGATCGGAGGTGCAACGCGGCGGCGTGGTGAGCGCGCTGTACCACGGCTGGGCCGAGGCGGCGGCGATCGTCGGCGTCGAAGCCGAGCGCGAGCCGGCGTGGCTCGCGGGCGGTGAGTCCGTGAACGATCCCGATGCCGTCGGTGAAACGAAAGACGACCAGGCCCGCTGGTGGCCGTGGTCCTATACCGAGCGGCGGGATACGCCGTTGACCGCGGGCGACGCCGAGCGGCTGCTGCGAGAGAGTGTGCATCAGCGGCTGGAAGCTGATGTGCCGCTGGCTGTGTTTCTGTCGGGCGGGATCGACTCGGGCTTGGTCGCCGCCCTCGCCCGCGAGCGGCGGCCCGACCTGACGACGCTGACCGTGCGCATGCCCGATCCGCGGTACGACGAATCCGACGCGGCCGCGGAGACGGCGGCGCACCTCGGCACGCGGCATCTGACGCTCGACTGCGACGCCCGGCCGGCCGACGACCTCGTGCGGCTGATCCATCAGTTGGGCGGGCCGTTCGCGGACAGTTCCCTGCTGCCGACGTATTGGCTCTGCCGGGCGACGCGGGAGGTCGCGGGTGTCGCGCTCTCCGGCGACGGCGGCGACGAACTGTTCGGCGGGTACCAGCGCTACGCCGGCTGGCGGGCGCTTCGGCGCTGGGGAGGGCTGGCCCGGTGGTTGCCGACGTGGCCGATCCCGCAGCGCGATCCCAAGGCCCGCTCGACGAAGGCGGCTCGGTTCATCTCAGCCGCCAAGGCGCGGGGGTACTTCGACCTCCGGGCGGTGTTCCCGTCGCAGGATCTGTCGCGCCTGCTCGGTGAACGGGTCGGCCGGCGGGAGCCGCGGTCGAGCTTGCCGCATGACCCCCTGTTCGAGGACTTTCAGCACTACCTGCCGCAGGACCTGATGCGGAAGACCGACACCGCGTCGATGGCCGTGGCGTTGGAGGTCCGGGCGCCGTTTCTGGCTCGGGCGGTGGTGGACCGGGCCCTTACGGCGCCGCTGGATGATCTGATGCCGAACGGCGAGCGGAAGGGCCTGCTCAGAGCCGTGGCTCGGCGGCATCTGCCGGGCGCGATCGTCGATCGGCCGAAGATGGGCTTTGCGATCCCCGTGGGCGCGTGGTTCCGTACCGATTTCGGGGGGATGCGAACGCTGTTGCTCGATCATCTGAACGCCGCCGAGCCGTTTCCGGGCGTCGCGGCAACGGGTTTGACGATCGATCGCCGAGCGGTTGATCGGCTGCTGCGCGAACACGACGCCGCGGGCGCCGACAGCCTGTGGCCTTGGAAAGGGCGGGACCACGCGCAGCGGCTGTACGCGTTGCTGGTTCTCTCGATCTGGGCGCACTGGTTGAAGGACGGTTCCGTACACGTCACTGCCTCGGCGAGGAACACTTGAGTCGGGTCTCCGGTTCCGTACAGTCACGCGGCCGACCGAGCCGCAGCCGCCTGTGGAACGCCCGCGCAACGGGCATTGCACTTCGGCGGGCCGGCTGGCCGATGGAGAAAGCGTGACGACACCGCCCGACCATCACGATCCGTACGACGTCTCCACCGAGGGACTTCCCGATGACGCCGTGGATACGCCGGCGGGGCTGTCTCGGCGGGACGCGGGTGTGTGGCTGGCGCGTGCGGGCGTTTCGGTCGGCGCTCTGGCCTTGCTGGCGGGGTGCGCTTCGCCCGGGCCGAGCCGACCGCCGATGAGTTCACGGGATATCCGGCCCGCCCGTCGGACCGGCGCGGCCGACAGCGTCCGCAACACACCCGGCGCCAAGGCGCTGGAGCGGTACCGAGCCCGGCAGGCCGACGCGGGCGTGCTGCCCCCTGGCGTGATCGCCCGCTCGACCTGGACCAACGCCCGGCCGGTCGCCAGCCGGGCCAAGCCGCTGGGGTCGATCACTCGGATCACGGTGCACCACGACGGGATGAGCCCGTTCACGAGCACGAGCCGGGACCTGGCCGCCCGCCGGCTGGAGTCGATCCGCCGGGCGCACGTGGGCTCGAACGGCTGGGCCGACATCGGCTACCACTACGCGATCGACCCGGCGGGGCGCGTGTACGAGGCCCGCCCGACGGTGATTCAGGGCGCGCACGTCAAGTACAACAACGAGGGCAATCTCGGCATCCTCGTGATGGGCAACTACCAACGGCAGCGGCCGACCGACGCGACCATGCGCACGCTGGAACGCTTTGTGGTGGACCGGGCCCGGGCCTACCGCCTGTCGCGCGATGACATCCACACGCACCGGGAACTGCGCCCGACGGCGTGCCCGGGCAAGTACCTGCAGCGGCACATGGAATCGGTGCGGGCCCGCGGTGGCGCGATCGCGATCGCCATGGCCTGAACAGGCCAAGGCCCGAATCGCGCCCGCTCGGATCGTGTTTAGTCGTTCTCGTCGGTCTCGCTCGTGTCGCGCTCGCCGAAGATGGCCGAGCCAATGCGCACGATGTTGGCCCCCTCTTCGATCGCGATTTCGAAGTCGCCGGTCATGCCCATGGAGAGGATGTTGAACCGGCCGTCGCCGACGCCTTCGCGGCCGATATCGACGAAGAGTTCGCGGCAGCGCTCGAAGGTCTTGCGGGTTTCGGACTCGCCGCCGTCGGCGGCGGCCATGGTCATGAGCCCGCGCAGATGGAGGTGGCCCATCTGGTCGATCTGTTCGGCGAGGTGTCGGGCGGCGGGGATCGGGCAGCCTGCTTTTTGCGGCTCTTCGGAGCAGTTGACCTGGAGCAGGCACTCGATATCGAGGTCGCGTTTCATGCCGATGGACTGGAGTTCCTCGGCGAGGCGCAGCGAATCGACGGTGTGGATGAGGCGGCAGAGCTCGACGGCTTTGCGGGCTTTGTTGCGCTGGAGTGTGCCGATCATGTGCCAGCGGACCGGGGCGGGCTCTTCGGGTGAGCCCTGAGCGGGAGAGGCGTTGGGCGGCGCACCGGTCGCGGCCCGTCCGCCGGCGCCGAGCAGTTGGCCCGCGCGTCGGCCGGCGCGGACGTTGGGCAGCACGCGGATGCGGTTGAGGTATTCCTCGACGACGCCGGCGCGCTGGGTGAGCTGTTGGACGCGGCTTTCGCCGAAATCGCGGTGGCCCATCTCCATGAGCGCCCGGATCTGGTCCTGGGCGGCGTACTTGCTGACGGCGACGAGGATCACGCGGTCGGCGTCGGTCCCCGCCTTCTTGGCGGCGGCGGCGATGCGATCGAGGACGTGTTGGTAGCGGGCACGCAGCTCCGAGGCTTCGGTCATAGGGGTCGGCCTCCAATGCCAATCCTGTCGCCGCGGGCGCCTAAGAGGGACGATCCGGCTTCGCGGCGGCGCGGGTCTCCGCCCGCATCGCGCTAGGATAACACCTGTTCGGATGCGGCACAGCCGCGCGCCGATCGACCCACCGATTTCTGTCCCTCTCGCACCCAGGAGCCCGGCGTCATGACTCTCGAACTCAAGCCCCGCAGCACGCCCATCGCACTCGGCGACGAAGCGCCCGCGTTCACCCTGACCGACGACGCCCGGAACGAGTGGTCGCTGGCCGATGCCCTGACCAAGGGGGATGTCGTGCTGTGCTTCTTTCCGTTTGCGTTCACGAGCGTGTGCGCCAGCGAGATGGAGTGCGTCACCAACGATCTCGACAAGTGGGCGGGCTCGGATGTGACGGTGGTTGGGGTCTCGTGCGACAGCTTCGCCTCGCTGGCGGCGTGGCGCGAGCAGCTCGGGCTCAAGCAGACGCTGCTGTCGGATATCCACCGCTCGGTCTGCAAGGCGTTCGGGCTGTATTGGGATGACCTGAACGTGTCGAAGCGCGGGACGGTGGTGATCGGCAAGGACTCGGGCGGGACGCCGCGGGTGCGATGGATCCAGGCCCGTGAGCCGGGGGACGCGATGGACTTCGATGCCGTGCTGACGGCGGCGAAGGGCTGAATCAACGAACCCATCGCGCCTCGACAGACTCCATCGAATCCAGAAAGCCCAGACTTATGAGCGCACCGCAGAACCGTCCGATCGTCCTCGTCATCCGCGATGGCTGGGGCGAGAACCCGAATCCTGAGCACGACGCCTTCAACGCGATTAAGCAGGCGAAGACGCCGGTCGCTGATGGCCTGGACCGGGATTGGCCGCGGACGCTGGTGGGGACGTGCTGCAGGGACGTGGGGCTGCCCGATGGGACGATGGGCAACAGCGAGGTGGGTCACCAGAACATCGGCGCCGGGCGGATCGTGAATCAGGAAGCCGTGCGCATCAGCGTGGCGTGCGAGAAGGGACTGGACGACAACGAGGCGTTGCGGTCTGCGGTGGAAGGCGCGAAGCGGAACGGCAAGGCGGTGCATCTGATGGGTCTCGCGTCGGACGCGGGTGTGCATGCGTTGTTGACGCACCTGTACGCGCTGGCGCGGCTGTGCAAGGCGCACGGACCGGAGCGGGTGTACGTGCATCTGTTTACCGACGGCCGGGACACGGGGCCGTACACGGGCGCGGGGTTCATCGAGCAGATCGAGACGGAACTCGCGTCGATCGGCGCCGGGCGGATCGCGTCGGTGGCGGGCCGATATTGGGCGATGGACCGCGACTTTCGCTGGGAGCGGGTGCAGCGGGCGTACGACTGTCTGACGGGTCGCGGAGCTGCGCCGTCGGCGTCAACAGCCGGCGAGGCGTTGCGGTCGCACTACGACGCGCCCGAGGTCGCGACGATGAAGGGGGACGAGTTTGTCCCCCCCACCGCGATCGGCGGCAGCGACGCGGCGATCGCCGAATCCCGCATCGCGGACGGCGACACTGTTGTTTTTTATAACTACCGCGGCGATCGCCCGCGGGAGTTGTGCTCGGCGTTTGTGCTGCCCGAGTTCCTTGACGCGGTGAAGGCCAGCCCGGAGACGGGCGCTGAGGGATTCGATCGGGGCGCGAAGCTTGATCTGCGGTTCGTCATGATGACGGGGTATTCCGAGGCGTTGACCGAGCACGCGGAGGTCGCGTTCAAGAAGCCGCCGCCGATGGAGCGGATCGCCGGTGCGTTCTGGGATGAGCTGGGCCTGACGCAGTTCCGATGCGCGGAGACGGAGAAGTACCCGCACGTGACGTTCTTCTTTAACGACTACCGAGACGAGCCGTACGCGGGCGAACGGCGGGAGATTATTCAGTCGCCGCAGGACGTGAAGACGTACGACGAGAAGCCGGAGATGTCCGCGTTCGGTGTGCGCGACGCGGTGCTTCGGCGTTTGGACGCCGACGAATGCGAGGACGTGATCGTTGTGAACTTCGCCAACGGAGACATGGTGGGCCACACGGGCAGCCTTGAGGCGGCGACCAAGGCGTGCGAGGTGGTGGACGGTTGCGTGGGGCAGATCATCGAGAAGACGCTGGCCCGCGGCGGCGCTTTGGTCGTAACCGCCGACCACGGCAACGCCGAGCAGATGTGGTCTCCCGAGAATGACGCGCCGCACACGGCGCACACGCTGTACACGGTGCCGTTGTACGTGGTGGGCGAGCCGTTCAAGGGGCGCACGCTGCGGGAGAGCGGGCGTTTGGCGGATATCGCCCCGACGATGCTGGACATGATGGGCGTCAGCAAGCCGAGCGAGATGACGGGCGAGAGCCTGCTGAGTTGAAGGTCGGGTCGGTCCGCCTGGGCCCGGTCAGTACCCCTGAGCCCGGCCCGAGTTGTGCGGCGGGCGGTCGGCGCGGAGGTCGTCGTCGCTGGTTTCGGTCTCGCCGGTGCTCGCGGATTCGGCGGCCGCGACGCGGCCCATGATCGCGGTGAGCGCTTCGCGGAGTTCACGGACCGTGCGCTCGGAGGCCATCAGGCGTTCCCCCAGTGCCCGGACCTCGTCGCTGAGTTGCTCGGTGGTGCGCTCGCCGAAGAGCACCGTCTCTTCAAGCTTGGCGATGCGGTCGGCGGTATCGCTCTCGGACGCGCTCGAGCTTCTCGCCCCAGACGTTGACATGGAAAACGCTGAACTCGGGGGTCTCAGGAAGGAACAGGTTCCAGCGACCGGCGTCGCGTTGGTCG
>JBCBZM010000076.1:0-14958 GCA_039815345.1 Planctomycetota bacterium
AGAAGAACTTGGTGACGTCGTTTTTGCCGTTGGCGATCATGAGGCCCCAGGAGGGCTGTCCCTTCACGCCGAGGTTGAGGAATGAGAGGATGACCTCGCTCTTGATCGCGCCGATGAAGAGGAGCGAGAAGTTGATGAACATGAGGTGGGCGGTGTTGGGGATGACGTGGCGGAAAAGGATGTAGAGGCGCCCGAAGCCGATGGCCGTGGCGGCTTGGACGTACTCGAGCTCTTTGAGCTTCATGACTTCACCCCGGACGACGCGGCAGGCGCCGATCCAAAAGGTGAGACAGAAGGCGGCATACACGGGGACGAGGGCCCAGCCGGGCTTCTCGGCGGGGTTATCGAAGAGCGGCGAATCGCTGAAGATGTAGCGGATGACGACGAGCAGGACGAGCGAAGGGATGGAGCTGAGCACGCTGACGACGAACATGACGGCGTAGTCGGTCTTGCGGCCGTAGAACGCGGCCGCAGCGCCGAGGATGGTGCCGACGAGCACGCAGACGATCGCGGTGACGAAGCCGACCTGGAAGGCGATTTTGATCGAGTAGATCGCCTTCATGAAGATGGATCGGCCGGACTCATCGCCACCCAGCGAGATGCGGAGCGTGTACCAGAAGCCGCTGAGCCCGGTGGGCATCGGCAAGGCTTCGAGCTGCGCCGCCTCGACCTGCACCAGCAGTTCGGCGGCCTCGGCTTCGGACTCGGCGAGCAGCGGGCCGACTTCGGCGGCTTCTTCACGCAGGCCGGCGAGGTCTTCGTTGAGTTCGACCTGCGTTTCGGCGTCGGCCTCGGCGAGTTCGAGTTCGAGTTCGGCGATCTCGTCGGTGATCGCGAAGTTCTCATCGCGCAGGTCTTCGAGGTCGATCAGGACGTCGTCGAGTTCGGCGAAGCGTTCGTTGGCGGTTTCGATGCTGGCGGCGACAGCATCGAGGTCGGCGCCGTCGGTGATGCGGCGCTCTTCCATCGCGACGGTGGCGTTGAGCGTGGCCAGGGGCGTGGTCTCCGAGTCTTCGGAGACGTTCTGCATGAGGCGGAGGCCGGTCGCGAGGCGTTCATCCATCCAGGTCGCGTCGCGGATGCGCTTTTCGACAGACTGCGAACCGAAGAAGCCGGGCGTCTCGTTGGGCAGGGCGCGGGAGCGGGTGTCGTCGAGCGTGACGACGCCGAACATGACGGCGATCGCGATGCCGAGGTAGGCGGCGATGACGGCGAGCGCGACCAACGCCAACTTGTTGCGGCGGAGCTTGCGCATGCCCCGGGAACGCCACATGCGACCGAGCATCAGCGGCGGCCTCCGAAAGAGTGATTGGAGCGGTTGTTCACGAGAGCCTCACTCTCGGATCGACGAGGGCGTAGAGCACGTCGGTGAGGATGACGGTGACAATGAAGAAGGCGGCGAAGACCGCGACGAAGGCCTGGATGACCGGGAAATCACGCGAGTTGATGGCGCTGATGAGTTCGCGGCCCATGCCGGGGATGTTGAAGAAGACCTCGAGGAGGATCGAGCCGGTGATGAGGAAGGGGAGCGTGGACATGACCCGCGTGATGACGGGGATCATGGCGTTCTTGAGCATGTGGACGAACATGACCTTCTGCTTGCTGGCGCCCTTGGCGACGGCCGTGACGATGTAGTCGCGGCCGGACTCTTCGACCATGACGGCGCGGTAGAAGCGGGTGTCGTATCCCATGGAGACGATGACGGAGATGAGGACGGGCAGGAGGCAGTAGTGGATCCAGAGGTCGGGCCTCGCGAAGAAGCCGCCCTCGGAGTTGATCCCGATCCAGGGCTCGTAGCCCTCGATGGCGAAGGGCTGGACGCCGAGGTCGAGGTATTGCGGGTAGAAGGCGCCGAAGAACTGCCCGAAGATGATGTAGACGAGGAAGCTGACGGACATGCCGATGACGGCGAGGATGACGAGGGAACGATCAGGCAGCCTGCCTCGATAGAACGCCGAGATGAGCGCGACGCAGACGCCGATGGCGGTGGAGAGCAGGAGCGCCGGGACGGTGATGGACAGGCTGGGGGGGATGGCTTCGAGGATGATGTCGCGGACGTTCTCGCCCGGCTTGGCCCAAGACTGCTGGCTGAAGTTGAGCGTGAAGACCTGGCCCAGGAACTTGGCGAACTGGATGGGGAGCGGGTCGTCGAGGCCCATCTGCTCGGTCAGGGCCTGGATCTGCTCGGGCGAAGGCTGTTTGCCGAGATAGGCGTAGACCGGGTTGTTGACGCGCAGCGCGACGAACATCAGCAGCAGCGCGGCGATGTAGACCGGGATGTTGTAGAACAGCTTTCGAAGAATGAACACCCACATCGACCAAGGCTCCCGTGCCGCGACGGAGACCCCGGCGGCGTGCGCGTTCGGATCCGCGCGTCACAGACTGTAGCCGACCGGCGGGAATCCGTGAAGGGTTCCCGCCGAGGCGATCGCGGCGCAGCCGGGCGCCACCTTCGGGCCGGTGTCAGGCTGGGCGGTCTTCGTGGTCCCTGTCCACGTCGAGGTACTTGGTCCAGTTGTAGAAGGTCTCGTCGGCCTTCATGTTCTTGACCCAGGGGTGGATCAGGAAGTCGCGTGTGCGGGCCATGGAGCCGCAGAACGGGGCGTAGTCCTGCAGGATTTCCTGCATGCGGGCGTGCATTTTGGTGAGTTCGGGGCCTTCGGGGGTGATGCGGATCTGTTCGTAGAGATTGTCGTACTCGTCGTTCTTGAAGAGGAAGGCGTTGATGCCGGGCGCCTCGTTGGGGCCGTAGAACATGGCGAAGTTGTACTCGGCGTCCGGGTAGCTCATGGACCAGGCGAGGCTGAACATGGGGGCCTTGCGGTTGTTGAGCGACTCGGAGAGGACGGGGAACTCGAGGTACTGGGGGTTGATGCGGACGCCGATGCGGTCGAGCTGGCGGATGGTGAGCTCGGTGATGCGGACGGACTCGACGCCGGCCGAGGTGTAGAGGCGGACGACGGGGAGGCCGACGATCTTGCCGTCGGCGTCGAGCTCCCAGCCGGCGTCGCGGAGAACCTTGCGGGATTTTTCGAGGTCGAGGCCTCGGACCGAGTTGGGCGCCAGGCCGCCCTCGGGGTGGCCGCGGACGCCGGGCGGGATGGGGCCGTCGTAGATGATGTTCTTGCCGTTGTACCGGCTCTCGTTGGTCTCGACCCAGTCGGTGGCCAGGCAGATCGCTTGTCGGAGGGCCTTCTGCTTATCGGAGTAGCCGCCGACGACGGGGTCGTCCATGTTGAAGCCGCGGTAGATGAAGTCGAGCAGCGGGACGGGCTGGTGGTCGATGTCCTTGCGGGTCCAGGACCGCTTGAGCTCTTTGGTGCGTCGGCTGAAGGCTTCCTCGAAGCCGAACTCGGGCACGGTGGAGTAATCGAGCTGCCCGGCCTTGAACTGGAGCCACATGGGCTGGCGTTCTTCGTAGAAGCGGAACTCGACGACATCGAGGAACGGGATGCGCTGTCCTGCGGCTTCGAGCAGGCCGCGTTCCTTGTCGCCTTCTTCGTAGTCGGTCGGGTAGCGGACATCGCGGTAGGTCGGGTTTTTATGGAGCGTGAGGACAATGCCGCGCTTCCAGTCGTCTTCGTCTTTCAGGATGAAGGGCCCGGTGCCGACGGGGTGGCGGTTGAACGCGGGGCCGTAGGTTTCCACGGCTTCGCGGGCAACGACCGCGAGCGGGAAGACGGACAGGTACCACTTGAACTGCTCATTGGCCTTCTTGAGCTTGACCTTGAACTCGGTATCGCTGAGGACGATGAGGCCTTCGACGTCTTCGTCGTAGTTCGCGGGTTCGCCGTTGTCGGCTCGTTCGATCTGCCGGGCGCGGTACTCGTCGAGCCCGACGATGAGGCCGTCGAGGTAGTTCCAGTTCTTGAAGCGGTTGGCGGGGTCGGCGTTACGCATCCAGCTGTAGAAGACGTCTTTCGAGGTCATCTTGCGGCCTTTGCCGCCGGGGAAGCAAGGGTCGTCGGAGAAGAAGACGTCGTCGCGGAGTTTGAAGCTCCATTCGAGGCCGTCGTCGGAGATGACGGGCATCTCGGCGAGGAGCAGGGGCTCGAGCTGGAGCGGGCGGGCGAGGTATTTGAACTGGAGGAGTGTTTCGTAGAACTGGCTGCACGATTGGTTGTCGTAGACCGTCGAGCCGAGCACGGGGTCGAGCGAGCCGGGGCCGGCGGTGACGACGGGGATGCGGAGCATTTTCTGCCCGGCCTGGTTTCGGCCGTAGAGCTTGGCGGCCTTGGCGGAGGTGGCGCCCGGGAGTGCCGTGGCGGCGAGACCGACCATGGCGGCTTGCAGTGTGGTCCGGCGGTGCAGTGACATACAAACTCCTAACGCAAACGCCCTCGTGAGGGGATCTTGCCCGGCGAGCCGCCCTCTTGGGAGAACGGAACCGCGGCCGGTGGGTGGAAGAGTCTACCGGATCGTCCACCGGTCGATCGCGGGCAACTCCCTCGACGGGGTCACGTTGCGCCGATGCGACAGAACGGGGCTGGGGATGGGCTCGGATCGAGTGCGAATGCTTCTATAAGACCGGCTATGCTCGCGATCTTGTCGGCTGAGCCGCCCGCCTTTCGCAATCTGATCCGCCATGCCGACTATGCCCCACTCCTTCCAGCTTTCGTTCATCCAGCCGATGCTGTCGACCGGAGCCGAGGCGGGCGGATTCCGATCGCTGGATTGGGCGGTGCTGGCGGTGTACTTCGCGTCGCTGGCGCTGACGGGGTACCTGTTTAGCCGGAAGGGCGCGAAGGACACGGACGATTACTTCCTCGGCGGCCGAAGGATGCCGACGTGGGCGGTCGCGATCAGCATCCTGGCGACGAGCCTTTCGGCGGCGACGTTTGTGGGCGGGCCGCAACAGGCGTTCGCCGGGGACCTGACCTATCTGTCGAGCAATATCGGGATGATGATCGCGGCGGTGATCGTCGCGACGTTGTTCATCCCGGCGTTCTACCGCGAGAAGGTCTCGACGATCTATGAGTTGCTCGAGACGCGCTTCGGGCCCAACGCCAAACGGGCGGCGAGTTTGGCGTTCATGCTCGGGCGGGTGTTCGCGAGCGGGGCGCGGATCTTCATCGTTGCGATCCCCGCGGCGCTGATCATCTTTGGCGAGCGTGTGGGCGCGGACGGTGTGGTGCAGGCCGTGCCGGCCGAGCAGTTGGTGCTGGCGATCGCCGCGCTGACGCTGGTGGGCATCGTGTACACGCTGGTCGGCGGGATCAGTTCGGTGATCTGGACGGACGTGATCCAGACGGGTGTGTTTTTGGTGGCCGTGGGCGCCGCGATCGCGCTGCTGCTGGTGCGGATCCCGCTCTCGCCGGGCGAGATCGTTGAGACGCTGGGCGCTGCGAATGAAGGGACGACGGGCGCGGCCGGGAAGCTGACGCTGCTGCGGCTGGATGCGGACCCGGCGGTGCCGTACACGCTGTGGACGGCGCTGATCGCGTTCACGCTGATGGGCGTGGCGAGTTACGGGGCCGATCAGGATCTGGCGCAGCGGATGCTGACGTGCAAGACGGCCGCGCGGGGTTCTTGGTCGGTGGTGTCGGCGATTCTGCTGTCGATCCCGGTCGTGATGCTGTTCATGCTGTGCGGGCTGCTGCTGTTCGTGTTCTACCGCAGGCCGGAGTTGATGGGCTCGTCGGCGCCGGGGTACGCGATCGATGACTCGCGGACGGTGTTCTTGAACTTCATCCTGCGCGAGATGCCGGCGGGCATGAGCGGGCTGATGATGGCGGGCTTGTTTGCGGCCGGCCTGAGCAGCCTGAACAGCGCGCTCAATGCGATGGGCTCGACGTTCATCAACGACTTCTACAAAGAGCTGCGGCCCGGGCGGACGCCGCGGCACTACGTGTTCGCCGGGCGCGTGGCGGTCGCGGGCTGGGGCGTGATTCTCGGCGGGTTCGCGTGCCTGTGCGTGTACTGGCAGCGGGCGGAGAACTCGACGCTGATCGACTTTGCGCTTGGGGTGATGACGTTCGCGTACGCGGGGTTGCTGGGCGTGTTCTTTACGGCGTTGTTTACCCGTCGAGGTACGACCGAATCGGTTGTCAACAGTCTGGTTGTCGGCTTTCTGGTCGTGCTCGTATTGCAGCCGTTTGCGTGGACGCACATCACGGGTCTGCACACATGGCGTCTTGTGGCAGATGCGGGCGTGCTCGACCGGGGCTATGTCGACGAAGTGATCGGAAGTTCGTTGCTGGCGTGGCCTTGGCGGCTCACTCTCGCAGCCGGCGTATCGACACTTGTCTGTATGGCGCCGCGCGGGAAGCGGCGATGAGCCGCGATGTAGAGCCGGATCTGTTTTTTGCTGCGAAGGTTGTTCGAGACGCCGGCGGCTCGGTCGAACTGCCGCTGGATGGAGCACACGCGGGGGTGCCGTCGCTGCGGTCGGATGCGGACCGGCCTGCGTGGATCGATGTGCGTTCGGACGGCTCGTTGCAGGGTCAGGGCTTTCGGCTGGCGATCACGGAGGACGGCGATCGGCCGGTGCTAATTGAGCACGCGACGCCGCAGGGATTGCGTGATGGGCTCGCGACGCTGCGTCAACTGATTCGGCTGCACGGGCGGCGCTTGGCGACGCGGACGTATGCGTGGGATGGCGCGAAGAACACGCAAACGCGTGGCGTGATGCTCGATGTCTCCCGCGATCGCATCCCCACGATGGCCGAGTTGTTCTCGATCGTGGAGACGCTGGCCGAACTGGGCTGCAACCACTTGCAGTTGTACACGGAGCACACGTTCGCGTATCCGGGGCATGAGGCTGTGTGGTCGGGCTGGTCGCCGATCACGCCGGAGGAACTCCGGCGGCTGGACGCATGGTGCCGACTGCATTGCATCGATCTGTGCGCGAATCAGAACTGTTTCGGGCATCTCTCGGGTTGGCTGCGCACGCCGGGGTACGAGGACTTGGCCGAGACGCACGATGACTACGACTTTTATGGGCTCGTGCGCAAGGGGCCGTTCTCGCTCTGCCCGACCGATCCGCGGTCGTTGGATCTGGCGCGCGAGTGGCTCGATGTGATCGTTCCGTTGTGCTCGGGGCCGATTGTGAACATCGGGTGCGACGAGACGGCGGATGTCGGGACGGGGCGCTCGAAGGACGCCGTGCGCGAGCGCGGGCCTGCGGGCGTGTACTACGACTACGTGAACCGAGTCGCCGAGCATGTCCATCGGCTGGGCAAGAAGCCGATGCTGTGGGCGGACATCGCCGCGGCGCATCCGGACGCGATCACGCGTTTCCCGCCGGGCAGCATCGCAGCGGTCTGGGGGTATGAGCCCGACACGCCGTTCGAGGAGCAGATCGACCTGTTGCGCGAGATCGGAGACTCGCGCGGTGTGGAGATCTGGACCTGTCCGGGCACGAGTTCGTGGCGTTCGTTCACCGGGCGTACCGCGGAGCGCCGGGCGAACATGCAGGCGTCTCAACCCATCAGGATGATCGATGGACACCTGACGTGCGACTGGGGCGACGTGGGGCATCGACAGGTATGGCCCATTTCGATGCGGGGCTTGGCCGACGGGCTGTCTTCGGCGAGTGATCCCTTGCGTCTACCGACAGCGCGCGCGGTCTCGATCCACGCGTTGGGTGACCCGACGGGCGAGGCGGCGGGCTGGCTCGATGAACTCGGCGATGCGGACTACGGGCTGCGCACGCGGTCGAACCTCAAGAACGCAACGGCCCTATTTTCCTCGCTCCATCCGGCCCGGCCGGAGCACGCCGAACTGGGCAACATCGCCGACTGGTCGAACATCCGTGACCGCTTGACCGACCTTCGCGGTCGCGTGCCGGCGACACGGCCATTTCTGGCCGATGAGCTTCGGCACGCGGCGGACTGCGCGTTGCTCGCGGCGGATGTGGCGTTGGCACGGCTGGAAGGCCGAAGGCTCGCAGCGGATCGCGTGCATGATGTGATCGACGACCATCGGCGGCTGTGGCGTGCGCGGTCGCGGCCGGGCGGGTTGGCGAACTCGTGCGCGCACTACGAGCGTTTGCTCGAGGAACGGCCGTTCGCGTCATGACGTTTGACGCTCCATCCCGCGTAGTCATCGGGTGCATGACCGGGACGAGCCTGGACGGGCTCGATGCGGCGGCGGTGCGTGTGGGGCTTGCCGCGGAGGGAGACGCGGGCAGGGTGCGGGCGGAGTTCTTGGAGGGCTTCTCGGCGCCGTTGGGCGAGGCGGCGCCGGCGTTGCGGGCGTTGGCTTCGGGAGAACGGCTCTCGGCTCAGGCGATCGCGGAGACGGCGTTGGCGTTCGGTCGCTTGCACGCGCGTGTGGCTGGTGAGTTGGCCTCGCGGCAGGGCGCGGACTTGATCGCGGTGCACGGGCAGACGGTGTATCACGGGCCGCCGGCGTCGTGGCAGTTGATGAACCCGTGGCCGATCGCCGAGGCGTTGCGGGCGCCGGTGGTGACGGACCTGCGTGGCGCCGACTTGGCTGCGGGGGGTGAGGGCGCGCCGATTACGCCGATGGCGGATTGGGTCATGCTGCGATCGGCGACCGAGACGCGGTGCGTTGTGAATCTCGGCGGGTTCTGCAACATCACGGTGCTGCCTGCGGGCGGCGGGCCCGGGTCGGTTTCGGCTCGGGATGTGTGCGCGTGCAATCAGGTGCTCGACGCGGTGGCGCGGGCGGGGCTCGGGGCGACGTTTGACCGCGACGGCGCCGCGGCGATGGCGGGCTCGGCGGACGCGGGGTTCGTGGAGTGGTTCGGCGAGGCGCTCGGGCGGCAGGCCTCGGCCGGGCGCTCACTGGGCACGGGCGATGAGTTGGACGCGATGGCGAGGGAGATGGCGGCCTCGGCCTCGGCGGAGTGCGTCGCGGCGTCGGCGTGTGTGGCGATCGCCGGGGTGATTGCCGCGGCCGTGCCGGCGGACGCGGACCGCGTGCTGGTCGCGGGCGGCGGTGTACACAACGCTCGGTTGATGGCCGAGTTGACCGCTGCTTCGGGGGCGGCGGTGGCGTCAACGGACACGGCCGGGCTGCCGGCGGCGTATCGCGAAGCGGCGGCGATGGCGGTGCTGGGCTCGCTGGCGCGCGACTGCGCGGCGATCACGCTGCAACCGGTGACCCGCCATGGACATCGGCCCGTGCGAGCGGGATTATGGATCGAGCCGTGAACGATCATCCGAACCAACCCGGCGCCTCCCCACTGCCGCCCGATCGCGGCGGCGTGCTGACCGAGCAGCGCAACCCGCGCACGGCCGATTTGCACGCGTTGGGTGTCGAGGCGATCGTGGAGCGGATGCAGACCGAAGACCGGGCCGTGCTGGGGGCGCTTGAGACGGCGCGGCCTGCGTTGGTTGCGCTGCTGGAGGACGCCGAACCGCGGTTTTTGCGGGGCGGGCGGCTGGTGTACCTGGGCGCGGGGACGTCGGGCCGGCTGGGTGTGCTGGATGCGAGCGAGGCGCCGCCGACGTTTCATGTGGAACCGGGGCGTGTGGTTGGGCTGATCGCGGGCGGCGACGCGGCGCTGCGTCGGTCGAGCGAGCATCGCGAAGATGAGCCCGACGGCGCGCGCGAACAACTCGAAGCGTTGGGTCTAACGGACGACGACACGGTGATCGGGATCGCCGCGGGCGGAACGACGCCGTACCCGCGGGGCGCGTTGACGATCGCCAAGTCGATCGCGCCCGGCTGCCTGACGGCGTTGCTGTCGTGCGCGCCGGTCGAGCCGCCGCCGAACACGGACCACACGGTGGTAATCCCGACGGGACCCGAGGTCATCACGGGCTCGACGAGAATGAAAGCCGGCACGGCAACGAAGCTGGCGCTGAACACGATCTCGACGACGCTGATGATCCGCGAGGGGCGGGTCTTCGAGAATCTGATGGTCGATTTGCGGGCGACGAACGACAAGCTGCGTGATCGAGCCGCGCGGATCATCACAACGCTGACCGGGTTGGAGCGCGACGCCGCGATGGCGTTGCTGGAACGGGCCGGCGGCGAGGTGAAGACCTCCATCGTCATGCATCGGATCGGGGTGGACACGGATGAGGCGCGGCGCGTGCTGCAGGAGGCGAAAGGGCGCCTGGCCGATGCGTTGGCGGATCCGTCGAACTCGAACACACGCGAACAGAGGTGAACGATTGGCCATGAACGCACGCATTATTCATGTTGGACTGGGACCGCTCGGGCGGACCCTGCTCGGTGACTTTGTGAGCCGGGGCTTGGGCGAGATCGTGGCGGCGGTGGACACCAACCCCGAGCTCGCGGGGCGTGACTTGAGTGAGTACGTCGCCGGGGCGCCGAGCGGGGTGCGGGTGCAGGGGACGCTGGACGAGTTGCCCGAGGCGGACGCGGCGATCGTGACGACGCGCTCGGCGCTGCCGGACTGCGCGGAGACCTTCCGCACGCTGCTGGCCCGCGGGCTGCCCGTGATCAGCACGTGCGAGGAGTTGCTGTGGCCTTCGCTGCGGCACGCGGCGCTGGCCGATGATCTTGATGCGCACGCGAAGGCGCACGGCGGGCGGTTGATGGGCACGGGCGTGAACCCGGGCTTTCTGATGGACACGCTGGCGGCCGTGGTGAGCACGGCGTGCCACCGCGTCGACCGCGTGCGGATCGAGCGGGTGCAGAACGCGGCGTCGCGGCGGACGCCGTTCCAGAAGAAGATCGGCGCGTCGATGAGCCCCGAAGCGTTCCGGGCAGGCGTGGATCAGGGCTGGCTTCGGCACGTCGGGCTGGGTGAGTCGATGGCGCTGGCGTGCCACGCGCTGGGCTTGGCGTTTGATGACTGGGATGAACAGATCGAGCCGGTGCTGGCGGCCGAGCCCATGCAGTGTGCGCTCGGCGCGATTCCCGCGGGGCATGCGTCGGGTGTGCGGCAGGTGGCGCGGGCGCGTTCGGGCGGCGAGACGGTGGCGACTCTGGAGTTCGTCGCGGCGATCGGTCAGGCCGATCCGCGCGATGCGATCCATATCGAAGGCAAGCCGGACCTCAGCGTGGTCATCCCCGGGGGCGTGCACGGGGATGTCGCCACGTCGGCCGTCACGCTGAACGCTCTGGCTTCGCTGCTGGATTCGGCGCCCGGGCTGCACACGATGCTCTCGATTCGCACGCCGCACCTGGCGGTCGCGCCGCGCGGCTGAGACGGCGCCAAGACGCACGGAGATCTATGCCCTCGGAGCCCATCGACACACGCACGCCCGCGCACGCGACGCTGAACGGCCGACGCCTGACCGTGTTCGGCGGGTGCGATTATCTCGGTTTGAGTCGGGCGCCGGCCGTGATAGACGCGGTGCGCGCGGGGCTCGACCGCTACGGCCTGAGTGTGACGGCAAGCCGGGAGACGAGTGGGAACACGGCGGCGCACACCGAGTTGGAAGCGTTGGCGGCTGGCTTCTTTGAGCCGGTGCTAGCCGGGGCGTCGGCACTTTTGTGCCCGGACGGGTACACGGCCAACCTGATCGCGTTGCAGACGCTCGCCGCGATGGGCGTACGCGAGGCGGTCATCGCGGACCGCGCGCACCAGAGCCTGCACGACGCGACTCGGTTCGTCGGGCTGGAGATCAAGACATACGCACGCGATCGAGCGGGCGAAGCGGCGGCCGCGGCTCGCGGGTGTGCGCGACCCGTGGTGCTCACCGACGGCGTGTTCGCGAGCGACGGCGCGGTGGCGCCGGTGACGGCGTTGCTGGATGCGCTGCCCTCGCAGGCGCTCTTGCTGATCGACGACTGCCACGGCGTGGCGTGCCTGGGCGATCGCGGCCGGGGGACACTGGAAGCGCTCGGCGTGCGGGAACGAGCGGGCGAGCGCGTGGTGCTGACGACCACACTGGCGAAGGGCGTGGGCGCGATGGGCGGGCTGATGGTGGGATCTGTAGCGATGATCGAGCGGGCGCGCACGTCGGCGTCGGTCTATATCGGCACGACGCCCACGCCGCCGGCGGTGGCGATGGCGGCCTCGGCGGCGCTGCGCGAGATCGATCGGGATCCGTCGCGGTTGCGGCGGCTGAGAGACAACACGGAGCGGCTGCACAAGACACTCGCAACGGTGTTCGGCTCGCACGCCGCGACCACCGCCGCGGCGGATGGCGTATCCAATAGAACGCCGATCGCCACGTGGTCGCACGAGGACCCGGCGGTCATGGACCGCGTGGATGGGGTGCTGAGGGATCGCGGGTTGCTCGTGCCGTTGATCGAGTATCCGGGCGGGCCGGCGCCTCGGTACTTTCGGTGCAGCGTGAACGCGGATCACACGGCCGATGATCTGTCGCGTCTGGGCGAAGCACTCGCAGCGGCGGATGCTCCGCACGCGGACGCCACCCTCTCGACCGAGGGCGCAGCCGGGGAGACAGCACGATGAGCATGCATGACGGACGTTGGATAACGACGCTTGGCACGATCGCGTTGGCGTGCACGGGCGTGCGCGCGGATGTCTTGCCGGCGTGGATCAACGAGCCGACGACGGCCGTGTGGCAGCGAGTGGTGGATGACGCCGAGGGGCACAAACTGCAAGTCGTCCTGCGTTGGCCGGATGACGATGGCGACGGCTACGAGCGTTGGGCTTTCCGCGATGGCGCCGAGTATTTTTATCCGGCGAGCACGATCAAGCTGTGCGCCGCGGTGGCCGCGTTGGAAAAGCTGAACGGCCGGATCGAAACGACCGGGGCCGAGCTCTCGGCAGCCACGCCGCTGGCGTGGCCGGGCGAAGAGGCCTCGACGACACTGGGCGCCGATGTGCGCAGGATCTTCGTGGTCTCGGACAACCCGGCGTTCAATCGGCTCTACGACTTCTGCGGGCGGACGTTTCTGAATGAGCGGATGGCGGCTTGGGGCCTTGAAGACTCGCGCATCACGCATCGGCTGTCGGTCGCGCGCACGCCGGAGGAGAACCGCCGAACGCCCGAGGTGCGGATGGTGAACGACGAGGGCGACCTCCTGGCGGCGTCGCCCGCGGCGCGGTGCGACCTGACGCTCTCCAGCGAGGGCATGGCCGGGCTGCGCGTCGGGACGGCTCGGATGTCGGGCGGCGAGCGGCTCGACGAGCCGATCGATTTCACGTTTCACAACGCGGCGTCGCTGGATGACCTGCAGCGGGCGCTCGTGGCGATGACGGATGAGCGCGACCGCTCCATGCGGCTGACGCGGGCGCAGCGTGCGCTGCTGGTCGAAGCGGCGACCATGCTGCCGCGAGACTCAACCGATCCGGCGTACGACCCCGAGACCTACACCGACGACTACGTGAAGTTCCTGCTGCCGGGCTTGCTGCGCACGGCGCCGATGGAGGATTGGCGCGTCACCAACAAAGTCGGCCTGGCGTACGGGTTCGTCACGGAGAACGCCCGGGTGGAGCACGTGCCGAGCGGGCGTGTGGTGTTCGTCGCCGCCACGCTGTATGTCAACCCGAACGGCGTGATGAACGACAACACGTACGGGTACGACGAGACGTCGCTGCCGTTCATGGCCGACTTGGGAGAGGCGGTCGGGCGGGCGCTCTTGAGGGATGCGGACGAGAGCGCGGCGGGTGAATGAAAGACGGCCGACCCTGTGGAGGGCCGGCCGTCGGAGTGAGTGCTGTGTTTGAACGGAGCGTGTTTAGCGCTGCAGCGATCCGGCGGGCTTGCCGGAGATGCGGGCCGAGGCGCCGCGGGAGGTGATTGCGGGGGTGCCCGGGTCACCGTCGCAGCCGCCGGACCACTCGGAGAGATAGCACGAGAAGTCGGACAGGTCGACGCCGTCGCCGCCGTTGCCCGGGTCGCAGGTGCCGGTGGTGGTGATGTCGGCCAGCGCGGTGCTGTTGGACCACTCGCTGAGGAAGCAGGAGAAGTCGGAGAGGTCGACCTGACCGTCGCCGCCGCCGGCCGGGTCGCAGGTGCCGGTCGCGGTGATGTCGGCCAGTGCGCAGCCGCCGGAGTTGGGGCAGCGGACTTCGAAGATGTAGCACAGGCGGTTCTGGAAATCGACGATCGCGAGGCGCTGGTTGGGCTCGTCCCACGAGAAGTCGTAGAGCTGGGCGCCGGTGAGGATCTGGGGCGGCGGCTCCTGGGTGAGGTCGGTCAGGAAGTCGGGCGAGATGTCGACGGGCGAGTTGTCGGGGTTCACGAAGGTGACCGCGACGGGGTTGCCCGCGAAGTCGACGAACTTGACCGAGTCGTTGAAGGAGACGCCGGAGGCGGTGTCGGGGCGATCGTTGTAGACGATCAGCTCGACGCCCTCGCAGATGTTGTGCAGGATGGCGCAGTGCTGGCCGACGGTCAGCTCGCTGAACTCATCGACGCGGATGGAGTTGGTGACCTCGCCGGCGCCGAAGAGTCGGCCGTCGCCGGGGTCCTGATCCTCATCGCGTGTGGAGATGATGAGGTCGTTGGAGCCTCGGGAGGCGATGGTGCGGCCGTCGGGGTGGATGTCGAGGTCGTACCAGAACGAATCGCCGCGCACGGGGACGAGCTGCGGGCCGTTCTTGTTGCCGGCCGAGTAGACCTCCGCGCCGACGGTCATGTCGAGCACGTCTTTGTCGTAGCCGTAGATGCCGATGATGGCGTCGGGGTCGCCGGAAGGATCGGCTTCGAAGGTAGCGTCGAGGACGCCGACCACGCCGTCGGCGTCGATCACGCCGTCGGGGTTGCCGAGGCCGGTATCGAAGAAGTCGATGCCGTCACCGATGCCGTCGCCGGTGGTGTCAACGCCGAGGTCCCAGGCCGGGCCTGAAACACCGCGGCGCTGCGGCGGCGGGGAGACCTGATCGGGCGCGAGGAGGATGGGGTTCTCTTGCGTGTCGATGTCGTAGCGGAGGAACTGGTTGGCGCCGCCGACGATCTCCTGCCAGTCGTTGGACGCGATCAGGCCGAAGTCGGTGCCGGGGTAGTAGTCCATGCCCGTGTAGCCGCGGGAGAGGACGGGGTTGAACTGCCGGGAGGTGGGGATAAGCCAGTTGAGACGCGGGCCGGGACCGAAGATGTTGCTGACGCGGACGATCTGCACGACGTCGAGGGCGGGCGGGGGGGGCACGGGGGG
>JBCBZM010000039.1:0-21827 GCA_039815345.1 Planctomycetota bacterium
GGATCAAACGCAACCACGGCGCACCGCCCCAGTTCAGGCTTGTCGGTCGCCCGCCGCGTGTACTCGGCAGCGAGCTGCGCCACCAGCGTCGACTTGCCGGCGCCCGGCGAGCCCGTCACGCCGATGACCTTCGCCGGCCGCCTTCGTTTCGCGTCCGCGCGCACGCCCTTGCTGTCGTGGACGCGAGAGATATCCCGAGCGAGCTGCGCCGTCGCCGTCGTGCCGCACACCTCGGCCCGAGGCTGCGTCGCGCCGCGCACCGCGTCCACGATCTGCTGCAACCCGGTCCCCGTCGTGAAACACGCGGCGATACCCGCTTCCATCAGCTTGGGAATATCTTCCTGGGGCAGAATGCCGCCCATGTGCACCGGGATATCCGCGCGCCCGGTCGCGTCCAACTCACTCAGCAGCTTCGGCCCGAGCACCAGATGCGAGTTGCTCATCATCGACGCCGCGACCACATCGCAGTCCTCGTCCCGAGCCGAGATCGCCAAGCTCCGCGGCGTCTGCCACAGCCCGGAATAGATCACGTGCACGCCCGAGTCCCGCAAGGCCCGGGCGATCACCTTCACGCCCCGATCGTGCCCGTCCAGACCCATCTTCCCCAGCAGGACCCGAGGTCGGTGGTCCAGATCGGCGCAGCGGTCCTTCTTCTCAAACTCGGTCGTCGCGGCGTGCAGTGTTCCAGCCATAAGACGCCATACTAGGCTCCGACGACCCCGCAGCCCGAACGCACCCAATCCCACGACGCACCCACGAAACAAGCCCCGCCATGCCCCGCCCCTTCCTGCTCATCCTCGCCGTCTACGCCGTCATGAGCGTCGTGTCATTCATCGCCTACGGCTGGGACAAGCGGGCCGCGATCAAGGGTCACCGCCGCACCCGAGAGAAGACCCTCCACCTCATCGACCTCGCGTTCGGCTGGCCCGGCGGCCTGGCCGCCCAACGCCTCATACGCCACAAAACCCGGGACACCAAGTTCCAGATCTGGTTCTGGCTCACCGTCTTCGCCCACCCCGCCGCGATCGCCGTCTGGGTCTGGTGGAGCACTAGGAGCTAGCGCCACGCCCTCGCCCGATGATCCACTGAATCACGCGGTCAAGCGAGATCGGCCCGGCGCCGAGACCGACGAACAAGAGCGACGCCCAGAGGTACAGCTGCGCGATGTTGATATCTCGTATCGGCAGCACCTTGTGAAACATGAACGCCGCGACCGCGAAGTGGACGGCAATCAGCAACCCGGCGCCCCGCGTCAGCAGCCCGAGCGCGAGCAGCGCCCCGCCGATGACCTCGGCCACGATCGCCGCCATCGCCCAGACCTCCGGCTGCGGGAACCCCATGTTGGCGACCTGCTCGACGAACCACGGCGGTGGTGTCGGCGTCGGGGATCCATCCTCGCCCGGCGACGGGAAGAGTTTGGACCAGCCGGCCCCGAGGCACACGCTGACGCCGATGTGAAGCCGAAGCAACAGAAGTGCCGCTTCGGCGGTGGCCGGCCGTCGGCCGCTCGTGCCGAACAGCGCGTTCAGGGTGAACGATGAAATCAACGTACGTTGCGCAGGGTCATTTGAGAGTTTCGCCATGACGCCGCCATTCGCCCGCGGCCCGCGCACAAGATTCGCCCGAGTACCCGATTGGGCCGACTTTCCGCACCCCGTCCGAGCCATGAAAACATAGCGTTGGCCATCCCAACCACATCCGGTTGGCAAGCCACACGAAGCAACGGGTCTAGATCGGCAACGGCGCCGACGCGATCTCGTCGTCATCGGTACCCAAAGTCTCATCTTCGCCCGGCGTCACGATCTCGAACCGCTTCGGCGCGCCACCCTCGTCGATGACCCGAAAGTCGGTCTCCACCCCGCGATACTCCGGCCGCGTATCGAGCCCAAGATCGGCCAGCGACTCGGGGTACCGGCCGTTGGACAGTTCGTACTGAGCAACCAACGTCGCGATCTGCGAAAGATCCATCTGCGTGCGCATCGCCGCGGCATCGCGCCGGCTCTGCAGCGATCGACCGAGGTACCCGCCACCGCCCGGCGCCGCGTTCCCACCGCCGGCGCCCGCGCCAGCTCCGCTACCCCCCGGGCTCGCGGTCATCATGATCAGGACGATCACCATCACCACCAGCAACCCGATCAGACTCAGACCCGCCCAACCGCCGCGCTCGCGCATCACAGCAACCTCCGCGGCGGCATCGCCGCACTCACAAGCAACAACCCCATCACGATCGCCACCGCGATCATCACCACCTGGAACCCCGCCTGCACACCCGAGAGCGCATCCTGCTCCATAAACGATCGCACGCTGCGAAAGCCGATGCTCCCCGGCACCAGCAGCAGCAACCCGGGCATGGTCGTCAGCGCCATCGGCCGACGGAACACCCGGCTGTGCAAGCTGCTGAGCACGCCCACCGCGACCGCCCCGATGAACGCGCCAAGTTCCGGCCCGACCGTTTCAGAACCAAACCGCGCAACAAAGAACCCCGTCGTACCCACCACGCCGAACAGCAGCGCCTCCCGCAACCGGGCGCGGAACACCACCGCCAGACCGATCGGCGTGACGGCCAGCGCCGCCAAGAGCGTCCAGCCGGGCAGGTGCACGCTCGCCGTGTTGATCGCACCCCACCCGAGGCTGTCGGCCACGAACGCCGCCGAGTTCGCGCCGATCGCCGCGCCGAAGCCCATCGCCAGCAACCCCACCGCCGCCCCGGTCAGACGGGCCGACCCCGCGACCACGTGCCGCATCGCGAGTTCACTCACCGCCATGGCGATCGTCATGCCGGGCAGCAGCACGATCAGGCCCGCCAACATCAGCAGCGCCGGGTCCACCGCGCCCATCTGCCCCGCGGCCGCACCGCGCGCCGCCAGCACGGCCAGCGCCGAAGCGCCGAGCCCCGCCAGAAAGTCCGTCACCCTGGCGAAGCGCCCCACGCGACCGCCCACCACCGCGACCACGCCCACAACCGCTGCGATCATCGCCGCGACCGCCATCTCGCGCCATCCACCGCCAAAGAACCGAGCCCCAGCAACGCCGACCAGAGCGAACGCCGCGATCATCGGCGTCGGTCCATACAGCGGGGTCTCGGCGTCGATCTCGCGCAAGCGAGCCCGAGCGGTCCGCGCATCGGCCCGCCCCGCAACCGCGTCGGACAACGCTTCGTCCAGCAGCACCAACTTGTTGAGATCCACATCACCCGGCTCGATGCGCACCAGCCGCGTCGAAACCCTGTTGCCGTACTCGATCGCCGCGAAGACAGAGGTCGGTGTCGCAAAGAACGACGCCGACAGCCCCCACTGCCGGGCCAACGCACCGAGCGCCGTCTCAACCCGATGCGCCGGTGTGCCGTAGGTCGAAAGCAACCTGGCGAACGCAACCAGGCACGCCTCCTCGTCCGAACGCTCGGGGACCGAGTGCTCAGACGCGGGCGCATTCGGCGCGAACCGGCTGGGCGCGTCCGCTACCACTCAGGCCCGCCGCTGTACCGACCGTACACGTCCGCCATCGCCTGCGTCATCTCGCCCAGCGTGCAGTTCGCCAAGGCGCCCTCGACCAGTGTCGGCATCACGTTCTCACCCGCCCGCGCCGCCTCGCGGATCGCATCCAGCGCCGAGGCCACGCCCGCGTCGTCGCGCTGCGCCTTGAACGCGCTCAAGCGACGCACCTGGTCCTCTTCAACTTCGGGCCCGATCTGCAACACATCGATCGGCCGATCCTCGTCGTCCTGCGTGTACTCGTTGACGCCGACGATGATTCGATCCTTCGCCTCGCACTCTTCACTGAACCGATAGCTCGCCTCGGCGATCTGCCTGCGGAAGTACCCCTTGTTGATCCCGCCGACCACACCGCCCTCTTCGAGCGACGATGTCGCCGCGTGCTCCGCCTTCCACGGGCCCCGGCCCATGCCGTCGATCTCGCCGATCAACTCCAACGCCTCGGCCTCGATGCGATCGGTCAGGTCCTCCATGAACCACGATCCGCCCAGCGGGTCCACGCTCCGCGTCACGCCCGTTTCGTGCGCCAAAATCTGCTGCGTCCGCAGCGCCACCGTCACCGCCTGCTCGGTCGGCAAACCGAGCGTCTCGTCCATCGAGTCCGTGTGCAGGCTCTGGCACCCGCCCAGCACCGCGGCCATCGCCTGATAGGCGACGCGCACGATGTTGTTCAAAGGCTGCTGCTCGGTCAACGAGCAGCCGGCCGTCTGAACGTGCGTCTTCATGAACCACGAACGCTCGTTCTTGGCGCCGTAACGCTCACGCATCATCTTCGCCCAGATCCGGCGAGCCGCGCGCAGCTTGGCGATCTCCTCAAAGAACTCGTTGTGGCTGTTAAAGAAGAAACTCAGCCGCGGCGCGAAGCTGTCCACGTCCATCCCGCGCAGCAAACAGGCCTCGACGTACTCCATTCCGTCGCGCAGCGTGAACGCCAGTTCCTGCGCCGCCGTCGAGCCGGCCTCACGGATGTGGTAGCCGCTAATCGAGACCGAGTTCCACTTGGGCAGGTGCTGCGATTGGAACTCGATCGTGTCCACCACCAACTTCACCGACGGACCGGGCGGGTAGATGAACTCGTTCTGGCTATGGAACTCTTTGAGAATGTCGTTCTGCAGCGTCCCGCCCAGCGTGTCCCAGCCGATGCCGCGCTGCTTGGCCATCGCCAGGTACATCGCCCAGATCACGGCCGCCGGCCCATTGATCGTCTGGCTGACCGTGACCCGGTCGATCGGGATGTCGGCGTACAGCCGATGCATGTCCTCGACCGTGTCGATCGCCACGCCGCACTTTCCGACCTCGCCGATCGACAACTCGTCGTCCGAGTCACGCCCCATCAACGTCGGCAGGTCGAACGCAGTGGACAGCCCCGTGTTCGCCTTGGTCGAGGTCTTCGCCTGCTCGAGCAAGTACTTGAACCGCTGGTTCGTATCATCGGCCGAACCGAACCCCGCGAACTGACGCATCGTCCACAGGCGCGAGCGGTAGCCCTCGGGATACAAGCCGCGCGTGTACGGGTACTCGCCCGGCGCCGGCAGGTACGTCGGCTGCTGCTGCAGCGACTCGGCAACCCCGCCGACCGTGCCCGGACCATAGCTCGGGTCCATGACCAACCCGGAGATCGTCACCGCGTGCGGATCGATCGCCGCGCCCTGCGAGCCAGCAATACCAGAACCGTCAAGACCGGGACCCGTCATCGAACTCGTCATGTCCGTCTCCGCGTGCGTGCCGTCGAACCGGGGCCGATCCCGGGAGTTCAAGTTTAGCCTCGCCCCGTTCGGGGGAGAACCACCGGCTCGGGCGTCCAGCCCGGTTATTCGTCGTCGAATCCGAACTCCGCGTCCAGTTCAGGGATCGGCCGGAGACGAGAAAACACCGCGTCCATGCGCACTCGGTCCGAGTCAAATGCCTCGAACCAGTTCACGCCCTCTGGAGCCAAAGCGCCGTCGTCCGCGCCGTCCTGCCCCACGCTGTACAGCAAATAGCCCAGCGGCTCATCTTCTTGCACCCGGTACACAAACGCCCCATCGGGCGCAAACGGATCCCGCGGCGCCTCCGCCAAGACACCCGGCGTCAACGCATCCAAGGTCTCCGGCGGCGCACCGTGCTCAGCTCGATACACCTCAACTGCCAACATGATCAACAGACCACGCTCCCTGGCTTCAATCTCATCGTGAACATCCAGCCACTTTCCCATCGTGGGTGTCGCCATGTCCACGAACTCATACCGAAAGCCGAAGTCTTCTCTCATCGTTTCCAACGCCGGCATCAGTGCCTTCCGCTCGGCGAAAGGCAACGCAGCCGCGTCTTGCCATCGATCGAACACCCCGTCGAGCTTTGCTTTGCTTTGAAGCTTTGTTGGCAACGCGATACCTGTCACATTCTCCCAGTTCGGCGGGGGTGACATCGGCGTTCCCATCGCCAGACCAAAGGTATCCATCGTGTGCACCAACGGCCGACCATTTCCGCCCCCCGAATCCGTATGCGTCGTTTGTAAGAAAGAATAAGCCATCACCCGTTCACCCTCGAGCGTTACCGACATGGGCGAACGCTTCGGCGTCCAGTACTTCAGCCTCTCTACGATCGCCCGGCTCACCTCCGCATCCAACCGGCCCACAATCAGATCGTGTCGTACACGCTCGAAAGTGATGTTGCGGATCGCGTCCGCGACAAGATTGGTAATCACGGTCGGCGTCCGATCGATGACATCGGCCACGCCCAGCATCCGATCGAACTCTCGGACATACGCCGCATCGTCGCCCGCAACGATCGCCCGCCCCGCCCGGCCATTCATCTGCCACGCCAGAGTGCGAGCAACACTCAACTCGGGCAACGGAAGTTGCATCAGCAGTTCGCCATGGTCTGGACGCACGTACGTCGGACGCCCGAGCGCCGCATCCAGCCGGAACACAACACCCTCCGCATCCAGACGCTCCAGCACAGCCAATGCCAGATCGCGCCCCTCCTCCGCCCAACGCCTCGCAGCCGCGTCGGGGTCATCGAAGTCAAGATCGTCGATGTCCAGACGCCGCTGCGCCAGCACACGATCGAACTCCGCAATCGCAGAGTGATTCACCTCAAACCGGCCGAACACAGCGTCGCGCTCCCAATCAGGATTCTCGGCCTCCCACTCCCCAATCACCTCATTCTGGTGCATCGAGGCTTCACTCAAGACATCGAAAAAGGCAGCCCACGCGACGGCGCCATCGCCCAAGTTCTCTTCCGGAGACTGCTGAGAAGCAGCCAGTTCCAAGAACTGCTCCGTGTACCGCACCGCCGTGCCGGGCTTGCCGTACACCATCGAGGTCGCGACCCAAAGGAGCCACGCAACCCACGAAAACAACGCCAGCCCAAACACCAGCGCCACACCCCACACCACGCGTCGGCCGCTCGACTTCGCACGAACCTCGCTCATATCGACTCCGGTTCCTCTCGGCCTGCCCGTTTCAATACTCAAACACACCCCGGCCCGACTTATCACCCAGCCGCCCCGCCGTCACCAACTGCTTTAGCAGCGGGCAAGGCCGGTACCGATCGCTGTTCAACCCGTCCGCCAGTACGTTCATGATGTGCGCGCACGTATCCAATCCAATGAAGTCCGCCAAACGCAACGGCCCCATCGGGAAGTTGCACCCCAGCTTCATAATCCCGTCGATCGCCTCGGGCTCGGCGACGCCTTCCATCCACGCATAAAACGCTTCGTTAATCATCGGCATCAGCACGCGGTTGCTCACGAACCCCGCGCGGTCGTTGGCCGCCAAAGGCGTCTTGCCCATCGCCTCGGCGAGCGACACCACGCGGTCCACCACGCCAGCATCCGTCTGCACGCCGCGGATGACTTCCACCAGCTTCATCACCGGCACAGGGTTGAAGAAGTGCATCCCCACCACCCGCGACGCCGCCTCACCGGTGGCCGCCGCAATCGTCGTGATGCTGATCGAACTCGTGTTCGTCGCCAGGATCGGCTCGCCCTTGAACCCGGCCAACGTGCCGAACAGCTCGCGCTTTAGCGCTTCATCCTCCGTCGCCGCCTCGATCACGATGTCCACGCCGTCGAGCGCGTGCAGATCACCGGTGTACGTCAGCCGCCTCTTCGCTTCGTCCACCTGCGCCTGCGTGAGTCGCTCTTTCTCAACTTCCCGCGCCAGCCGCTTGGCGTGCCCGGCCTGGCACCGCTCGAGCGACGCCTCGAACGCGTCGTACACAACCGTTTCGAAACCCTTCACGGCCGCGATCTGCGCGATCCCGCCACCCATCTGACCCGCCCCAACGACACCGACCTTCTTGACCTCGTGCATCTCACGCGCTCCCGTCCTCAACGGACTTGTCTGTGGATCGCCCACCTGCTCCCAAAGTTCCCCAAGCAAAGTTCCCGAAACAGAGTCACCGGTTCGGAAGTCCCCAGCGTAGACCCGCCGGTTCATCTTCCGGTACCTCCCAGCCTACCCTCACACATGCCGTCCATCGAACAACTCGAACGCCTCCTCGCACTCGATCCCAACGACGCCTTCGTCCTCTATGGCCTCGCACAAGAACACGCCAAAGCGGGCGACACCGCACAGGCCATCGCGCTCTACGACCGCTGCCTCGTAGCCGACCCGAGCTACTGCTACGCCTACTACCACAAGGCCAGAGCCCTCGAAGCCGCGGGCCAAACCAGCGACGCCCTCGCCAGCCTCCGCCTCGGCGCCGAAGCCGCGCAGCAACACCAAGACGCCAAGGCCGCGGGCGAGATCGCCGAGTATCTCGCCGTGCTGTCGGGCAGTTCGCTCTCGGACAACGCCTGATGCCCCGTGATCCCGTCGATCTCCCAGGCGCCGAGATCTCCGCGATTCGGCCCGACCCGCGCAACCCAGAGGTCCTGCGCATCATGGTCGGCCGACGCATCGGCGCCCGCGTCCACGCCGTCCGCGCCGCCGAACTCGGCCTCGACGCGGGCCGCGAGATCGACGATGCCCTCGCGCGGACGCTCGAAGCCGAAACCCTGCGCCTCGACGCCAAACGCCGAGCCCTGTCGTGGCTCTCCCGAAGATCGCTTTCCTCCGGCGCCTTGGCTCAGAAACTCCGCCGCCTCGGCGTCGATACCGACGCCATCGAAGAACTCACCACCGAACTCCAAGCCGCGGGCCTCATCAACGACCCCGTCTACGCCAAAGCCCTCGCCGAAGCCCGCGCCGACGGGGCCCGGGGCGCCCGTCGCATTGAGATCGACCTCCGCCGCCGAGGGCTCGGCCGAGACCTCTCCCGTCATGCCGCCGAAGACGCCACCAAGGACCGCGACGAACGCGAAGATGCCCTTGTTCTGGCCCGAAAGCGCGCCAACCGCCCATCGTTCGCCAAACTCGAGCGCGCCGCCGCCGAACGCAGGCTCTCGGGCTTCCTCCAACGCCGAGGCTTCTCCGCCGACGCCTGCCGCGAAGCCGTCCGCCGGGCCCTGCGAGAACTGCACGAACAGGACCACGATCAGCAGTTCTAGCGTGTACCCCGCCCGGCACAACGGCCAACCCGCCGCTACGCTCACGACATGAACCACCGCGCCGCGATCGTCCTGCCATCGCTCGTTCTGCCGCCGCTCGTGGCGCTCGCCACGCTGACGGGCTGCGTCGAGGACAATCGACGCCTCACCCTCGGCGACAGCGTCCAGCTCGACACCTTCGCCGACATCCCGGCCGAGACCGCTCCCACAACACCCGGCGCCGTGCTCGATCGCTCGAGTTGGCCGCGTCAGGAGTTCCTCGTCCCCGTCGACGGCACAGCCGCACGCCCGACCTGGCGCACGCACCCCGAGTCCGCCACCGACCTCACGCACCGCCAGCGCGGCGAATACCCCACCGCCGAAACCGCCGTCCTCACCGAAGAGCCCTACGCCCAACAGGAATGGAAAGACGCCGGCCGAAGCGCCGTGGTCAACACCGTCGATCTTGCCCTTATGCCCGGCCGCTGGTTCATCTACCCCGCGACCGACGAGGCCTACAGCCCGATCGAGTCCTACGACCGAGCCCCGTGGAACCAACGCCCGCAAATGCCCGTCACAGGCCGACCCGCGTCCGCAGGCCCGCCGCCGGTCATGGTCACAACGCCCATGAACACGACACCCCTATCCGCGCCAGCCCCCACCACTCCGGCCGCAGTCCCTCCTGCATCGCTCCCGCAGCCGATGCCCGCGCCCCAGCCGGCCGCGGCGCCGTCCTCCGATCCGATCCAACTGCCGCCGGCCCCGCAACCCAACCCGCAACAACAGATCCCACCGGCCTACACACCCTCGCGCTGAGCACACCATGGCCTTCGACGACCAAGCACTCCCCCGCGGCTATCCATTCAAAACCAACTACGAAGTCGCCCCGCGCTGGCTCGCCGACAAACTCGCCGCGGGCGATACCGCCGACCTCGTCCTCGTGGATTGCCGATTGACCTACGAGCGCGAGTTCGTCTCGCTCGATCCGTCGATCCATATCCCGCTGCACGAACTCGAAGACCGCCGCGACGAGATCGAGGACGCCGTCGAAGATGCCGCGGCCAATTCTGGGGTCGACGCCGAAGTCGTCATCTTCTGCCACCACGGTATCCGCAGCCTCAAGGGCGCCCTCACGCTCAACGCCCTCGGCATGCCCGGAGTCAAATCACTCGCCGGCGGGCTCGACCTGTGGTCCCAGGCCATCGACCCCAACAAGCCGCGCTACGACAAAGACGGCTCCCGCTGCGTGCGCATCGACTGAGATCAAACTTCAGCGGATCTCGCGGTTCGGCCGGTGTCAGCGCGTCCCAGCCATCCGCCGCGCACGCATCGACTCGACAAACTCATCGAACAAGTACCCCGCATCGTGCGGCCCCGGCGAAGCCTCCGGGTGGTACTGCACCGAAAACACCGGCCGATCCTTCAAGCGAAAGCCCGCGATCGTCTGATCGTTCAGGTGCGTGTGCGTGACCTGGCCGCCCGCCGCCGCCAACGACTCGGCCTCCACCGCAAATCCGTGGTTCTGGCTCGTGATCTCGACGCGCCCCGTCCGCTCATCGCGCACCGGCTGGTTGGCGCCGCGGTGCCCGAACTTCAGCTTGTACGTCTTCGCGCCGATCGCCAGCGACAGCAACTGATGCCCGAGGCAGATCCCAAACGTCGGCGGCGGCAGCTCGCTCGCCAGCACCGAACGCAGCGAAGCGACCGTCGCCTCTACCGCCTCCGGATCGCCGGGCCCGTTCGAGACAAACAACCCATCGAAGCCGCCCGACTCGAACTTCGCAAGCAACTCGTCGGCCGAAATGTCCCAGGGCGCCACCTCCACCGCGCACCCGCGGTCGGTCAGCAGCCGAAGGATGTTCCGCTTGACCCCGCAATCAAGCGCCAGCACACGCAACGCCGGCTCATCCGTGTTCCCGACCTCCACCGAGCGCCACGCGCCCGAATCATCGCGCCACAGCCCGTGATCTCGGCCCTCCAGCCCATCGACGTAGTTCGCACCGTCCATCGACTGCGCCCGCCGCGCCGCGTCCACCAACTCGGCATCCGTCACCGAAGCATCGTCGGTCAACGCCCCGTTCATCGAGCCCTCGCTCCGCAAGAGCCGCGTCAGCGCCCGCGTATCAACGCCCGTTATCCCCAGCACGCCCGCCTCGGCCAGATACGCCTCCAGCGATCCCTCCGCCCGAAAGCTGGAGACCCGGTCCGACAACTCCCGCACCACAAAGCCCGAGACCGACACCCGCGACGACTCCACGTCCCGGGCGTTCACCCCCGTGTTGCCGATCTGCGTCGCGGTCTGCACCAAGATCTGCCCCGTGTAGGACGGGTCCGTGAGCGACTCTTGGTACCCGGTCATCGACGTGCCGAAGACGACCTCGGCCGTGCGCACGCCTCCCCGCCCCACCGCGCCGAAGGCCTCGCCGCTGAAAACCGATCCATCCGCAAGTGCCAGACGCGCCACGCCCCCGCGATGTCCGACCGTTCCGCTCGCCTCGACCATCCGACACGCTCCCGTCGCCCGAACCATCGACCTGTCCGAACCATCCGCCAACCCGGACCCCGTACAGTCTACGGCTGCATGGAGGCCAGGCTCTTTGGTGACGATCGCGCATTCCCCTCCGGCGACCTGCCGAGAGGCGCCCTCCTCGCGCGCGTCGCCGTCGAGCGAGGCGTCGAACGGGCCGGCGCCCCCGACGCCGCGCTCACTTACGCCGTCCCCCCCGAACTCGCGCCCGACCTCCGCCGAGGCGATCGAGTCACCGCCCCGCTCGGCAAAGCCGGCAAAGAAGTCGCCGGTGTGGTCGTCGCCCTCGGGCACGAGGAACTCCTCCAAGGCCTCAACCCGAGCCGCCTCCGCCCGCTCGCCGCCCGCTCGGGCGACGCGCTCCCCGAAAGCCTCATCGACCTCGCCCTCTGGATGTCGAGGTACTACGTCTGCCCGCTCGGCATGACGCTCGCCAGCATGACCCCCGCCGCCGTGAAACGCCGCGTCGGCAGCCGCCAACGCGTCACACTCCAACTCCTTGCCGAAGCCGACCGCGCGCCCATCCTCGAAGCCAACCGCCTGACGCCCAAAGCCCGCGAAGCCTACGACGCCGCCGTCGCGCACTACCAAGCCCACCCGTCCGCGGCGCCCACCGCCCGCGAGCTCGCCCGCATGCTCGGCCTTGCCTCCATCGGCCCGATCAACCGACTGCTGGCGCTCGGCCTGCTCACCGAGCGGACGATCGACGTCGTCCGAAGCCGCGTCGCCGCGCCGATGTTTGATGAAGCGCCTTCTGCGGCGCCCACGCCCAACACCGCACAGGCCGAAGCGATCGCCGGCGTCGTCGCCTCCTTCGGCTCGTTCTCCCCGCACCTGCTCTTCGGCGTGACCGGCTCGGGGAAAACAGAGGTCTATCTGGGCGCCCTCGAAGCTCTTGCCCACCTCGATCGCAACGCCGGCGCCATCGTCCTCGTCCCCGAAATCGGCCTCACGCCCCAAACCTCCGCTCGCTTCCGCGCCCGCCTCGGCGACGACCGCGTCGCCGTCCTGCACTCGGGCCTCTCGGCCGCCGAACGCCACCGCCAGTGGGCCCGCCTGGCCGACGGCTCGGCCCGCATCGCCGTCGGCGCGCGTTCGGCCGTCTTCGCACCGGTCGATCGCCTCGGCCTCGTCATCGTCGACGAAGAGCACGACCCGTCGTACAAGCAAGATCAGCTCCCCCGCTACCACGCGCGCGATGTCGCCGTGAAGCGCGCCCAACTCGAATCCTGCCCGGTGCTGCTCGGCTCGGCCACGCCCTCGCTCGAATCGTGGTCCAACGCCGTGCGCGCGCCCGAAGACCACGCCCCGCCGCGCTACCGACTCTGGCGACTCCCCGAGCGCGCCGGCGGCGCCACGCTCCCCGCCGTCCGCATCGTCGATATCAGCGCCGAACTGCGAGACCTCGCCCGACGCCCGGAGCCCTCCCCCTGGCCGCTGCGGGACCGAACCATCGGCCCGACGCTCGAAGCCGAAACCGCACGCGTGCTCTCGACGCCGGGCGAACAAGCCATTCTCCTGCTCAACCGCCGAGGCCACGCCGGCCGCCTCGCATGCCCCGATCAGGCCTGCGGCTACGTACACCGCTGCGACCACTGCGACGCCGCCATGGTCACGCACCGCGCCCCCGACATCCGCGCCGGCCGCCGCCTCCGCTGCCACCACTGCCTCGCCGAACAGGGCGTGCCCAAAGCCTGCCCCCTGTGCGCACGACCCCTGCAAGCCCAACGCCCCGGCACGCAACGCGTAGAAGAAGAGCTCGAAGCGCTCTTCGGCGAGCGCTTCGGTCTGCGCAGCGGGGAAGGCCTGCTCCGGCTCGACGCCGACGCCGCGCACAACGCCGCGGCGCTCACGCAGACGCTCGACACCTTCGCCCGCGGCGACGCCCGCATCCTGCTCGGCACCCAGATGATCGCCAAGGGCCTCGATTTTGCCGGCGTTCGGCTCGTCGGTGTGATCTCAGCCGACACCGCGCTGGCCATCCCCGATTTCCGCGCCGATGAGCGCACGTTCCAACTCGTCGCCCAGGTCGCCGGCCGCGCCGGGCGCCGCGGCGAACCCGGCCGGGTGATCGTGCAGACCCAGGACCCTACCTCGCCGGCGATCACGCTCGCCGCGCAGCACGACTTCGAATCCTTCGCCCAAACCGAGCGATCCATCCGCCGTACCGCAGGCCTGCCGCCGTCGCGCCGACTCGCTCGGATCATCATCCGCAACACGCACCCGGAGAAAGCTGCCGACCGCGCTCGCGCCGCGGCCGAGGGCATCCGAGCCGGCGCCCATCCGTCCGTCTCGGTTCAAGGCCCGTTGCCGTGCGTCGTGGCGCGCGTCGCCGATCACTATCGCTTCGCGATCGACGTCTTCGCCGACCGCGCGACGGACATTCAGGCCGCGCTCGCCCACGCCCGAACCCACGCGGGCCTGCGGTCCGACGCCGAGACCGCGATCGATGTCGATCCGGTCACGCTCCTGTAGCGTGCTTTAGGCGCGGCCCGAAAGACACAGCGCGGCGTTGATCATCGCCAGATGGCTGTAGGCCTGCGGATGGTTGCCGAGGGCGAGTTTGTCTTTGGGGCACCACTCTTCGGTGTACAGACCCGTCGGCCCGGCGAGGTCCACGAGTTCATCGAACAACGCCCGCGCGTCCCCCATCCGTCCCGCCGCGGCGTACGCCTCGACCAGCCAGCCCGCACAGATCACGAAGCCACCCTCATCACCGGGCAACCCGTCATCGGTCCGGTAGCGGTAGACCGCCGCGTCCTGGCGCAAGGCATCCTCCGTCGCGCGCACCGTGCCCACAAAGCGTTCATCCGTCGGATCGATCAAGCCGCACAAACCAAGCGTCAGCGTCGCGGCGTCGAGCCGGTCATCGCCGTACGCCATGGTGAAAGCGCCCAGCGAGGCGTTGTACCCGCGCTCAAGCACGTCGGCCGCGATATGTTCCCGCAGTTCGACCCAGTCCGAGCGCTCGCGGCCCAGCAACCGCTCGGCGATCCGCACGCCGCGGTCCACCGCCAGCCAGCACATCGCCTTCGAGTGCGTGTAGTGCTGCCGCGGCCCGCGGACCTCCCAGATCCCGTGATCCGGCTCGTCCCATCGGCGTTGCACCGCCGTCACCGCCGCTTCCACCAGCCGCCAGTGCTCGCCCGACAACGGCGCCCCGGCATCGGCCAAGGTCGCGATCATGTCCACGATCGGGCCAAAAACGTCGAGCTGCAACTGCCGCGACGCCGCGTTGCCCACGCGCACCGGCCGACTGCCCGCGTAGCCCGACAGCTCCGCGATCTCGGCCTCCGAGCCCAACTCGTGCCCCAACACCGTGTAGATCGGCTGCAATCGATCCGGTGTGGGCAGCGTATCGATGATCGTCAGCAGCCAGTCCAGCAGCCGCATCGCCTCGCCCGTCGAACCCAGCCGCACCAGAGACTGCGCCGCCATCGACGCGTCGCGCGGCCAGCAGAACCGGTAATCCCAGTTCCGCACGCCACCGATCGTCTCTGGCAGGCTCGTCGTGCCCGCGGCCGCGATCGCGCCGGTCGGCCCGTGCACCAGCCCGCGGAGCACCAAAGCGCTCCGCTCGATCAGATCCCGCTCCAACTCGGGCAGGTCCAGCGTCGCCACCCAGTTCCGCCAGTACCGCTCGGTCTGTCGGCGACGCTGGGATTCGACCACGATCGCCGGAGCCAAACTCCCGGCGCCGTAGCGAAGCTCCAACACCATCGGCCCGCCTTCGAGAGCAACCTCCGCGACGGCCGTTTGGTGCGGGCCTTCCTCGCGCAGCGTCCACTCCACACCCGGCGAACGCAGCACGATCGGGTCGGGCGTGTCCTCCACCTCGATGCCCTCGGGGCGGATGCTCAGCCGCGTCGGCTGACGCCCGAAATCGAGCCGCGGCGCAAACTCGAGCCGCACCGGGCCGTGACCCTCGATCACGCGGATCATGTCCGTCCGCCCCGCCCGCTGTTGCGGCAGGTTGCCCGAGCAGTCCAGGTAGTCCGTCACCTCCAGCCCGCGCCAGGTCGTCCGTACCGAGAAACACCCCTCAACATACGACTGCTTGGCCGGCCCGCGGTCGTCGCCCGGCTGCACCGCGAAGTACCCCGCCGATGGCCCGCCGAGCAGTTCGGCAAACAGCGCCGGCGAATCGATCCGCGGCAGGCACATGTACACCAACCGCGCCTCCGGCGTCAGCAAGCCGAGCGTCCGCTGATCGGTCAACGCCGAGTGTTTCTCGATCGGCACCACGCTCTCGCCGTCGAGCCACGCGCGTCGGCTCTCGGCCAAGCGAGCCAAAATCTGCGAGACCTGCCGCGACCCGTGCACACGGAACGACGCGCCCGTGGCGCCGTCGCCCACCTTGACGCCCACATCCGGCCCGGCCAGCGTGACAAACGCATCTTCATCGGTCACGTCATCACCGATGAAGAACGCCGCCGACGCGCCGAACCGCCGACGCAGCGCGTTCAACGCCGCGCCCTTGTCGGCCTTCACCACCGACAACTCCGCGACCATCTTCCCGCGTTTGATCTGCACACCATCCCAGGAGCCCGGCCCTTGCAGCACCGCGGCCTCGGCCTGCTCGCCCGCCGACGCCTCGGCGTTGCGGAAGTGCAGCGCCACGCTCGCCGGCTTCTCTTCGATCGTGACGCCCTCGACGCCCTTGCCGATCTCTCGCAACGCCTCGCCGACCCTCACGCGCAACGCCTTCTGATCCGCGGTCAGCCCCGAAACAAAGTCGTGATCGAACTCGCTCCCGTGGCTGCCGACCAGCTTGACGCGCGCGCCCGCGCCGTCGCGACCGATCCCGGTCAACTCGGCCAGATCGCGCAGCGAACGCCCGGAAATCACCGCCGCGAAGGTCTGCGGCAAGTCGGCGATCGCTTCCACCGCGACCATCGCCTCCCGGTCCGCACGCGCGTCCTCCGGGTTGTCCACGATCGGCGCAAGCGTCCCGTCGTAGTCCGTCGCGACCAGCAGCACCGGCGTGCGGGTCAACTCATCGAGCGCGCGGCAGAGGTCGTCCGGCAACGGGGACGGGGCGTCGGCGACAAAAGAAGACTCAGAAGATGATGGATTCGTGCTCGGCGTCACAAACTGCTCCGGGCGACCCCACGGGTCGGCTGCTTGCTCAAAGATCGATCGGCTCAGGCCTCGGCCAACACCTCAAGAAACCCCTCTGCCCAGGCAAAGACGTCGTGCCGACGCACGGTCCGCCGCATGGTTTTCATTCGTCGCTTCGCGTCCGCGTCCGGCGCCGCCAGCGCCGAGTGCAACGCCGCCGCCATCCCGTCGATGTCGTGCGGGTTCACCAGCATCGCCCCCGATCGCAGCTCTTCGGCCGCGCCCGCGAACTCGCTCAAGACCAGCACGCCCGAGTCGTCCGTCCGCGCCGCGACG
Organism: Planctomycetota bacterium; assembly: GCA_039815345.1. Lineage (GTDB taxonomy): Bacteria > Planctomycetota > Phycisphaerae > Phycisphaerales > UBA1924 > JBCBZM01. The sequence goes on from JBCBZM010000039.1 coordinate 16,868, forward strand.
TATTCCTTGGCGACCAGGTTCATCCCGTCGCGGTACGGCGTCACCATGCACACGTCCGCCGCGCGGTAGTACCCGACCAACTCATCGAACGGCAGCGACCGATACAGGTAATGCACCGCAGCCCGGCCGACGTCGCCGTGCTCGCCGTTGATCCGGCCCACCACGCCCTCGACCCGCTCGCGGATCTCGACGTACTCCTCCACCGCCTCGCGGCTCGGCACCGCGACCTGCACGAACACCACGTCGTCCACCGAGTACACGCCCCGGCCGAGCAACTCCTCGAACGCCCGCAGCCGGATGTCGATGCCCTTGGTGTAATCGAGCCGATCCACACCCAGCACGATCTTCCGACCGTCGCCCACCCGCTCACGCAGCATCGCCGCGATCTCGATCGACCGCACCGAGCCGGCTTTGGCTTCCACGGCGCCCGTATCGATCGAGATCGGGAACGACCGCACCTGCACCGTCCGACCCTGGAACTTCAGCCGCGTGTCGCTGCCCGTGGCCGAGGTAAACCGGCGGCACGCGCGAGAGAAGTTCTGGGCGCTCAGCTTGGTCTGGAACCCAACGACATCCGAACCGAGCAATCCTTCCAGAATCTGCTGACGCCACGGGATCTGCCCGAACAGCTCCTCCGGCGGAAACGGGATGTGCAGAAAAAAACCGATCTTCGCCCCCGGCTCCCGCTCGCGGATCATCTGCGGCGCCAACTGCAACTGATAGTCGTGCACCCAGACCAGATCGCCCGACGACGCCCGCGACGCCGCGGCCTCGGCAAACCGCCGATTCACGCCGACATAAGGCCACCACCAACGCCGGTGATACTCCGGCGGTCGGACCGCATCGTGATAGAGCGGCCAGAGCGTCCGGTTCGAAAAGCCCCGATAGAACGCCTCGGTATCTCGGGACGAAACCGCGATCGGGCGGTTCTGGATCCCCTCGTGCTTGAACGGCCGGATCGCCGTATCGCCCTCGGACGCCGCTTCGCCGGCCCAGCCAACCCACGTGCCGCTTCGCTCGCGCAGGATCGGCGCCAGGGCCGTGACCAGCCCGCCCGGACTGATGGCCCACGCAGACTTGGGGCCCTCGCCCACCCGACGCACCGGCAGCCGATTGGCGACCACGATCAGCTTGGCGTTCGACCTGCCCACACGCGTCTCCCCGACGGCCCACCCCGCCGTCAGCAACCCTATCAGACTCCGCGCCCGGGAGGATCCCTCACCGGGAACACCCGCCGAGAGCCCGTCCGCTGGAATCCTCGTCCGCTGGAATCATCGCCCCGCGGGCCGTACCTTTATCGCCCGCGCGCCTGATCTGGGAACCGACACCCAGGGCGCCGGCGAGACCGCGGCCTCTGGAAGCCAACCCCAGGGCGACGCCGCCGCAATACACCACGCCGCCGTACACCCTACGGCGTCAAGAAAGGACCTTGAACCATGTCCGAACAGGGCGACGCCGGCCAACAACGTCAGATCCAACTCCGCATCGATGAGTCCAAGCGGCACTCCTCGTACGCCAACACCATCCGCACCTCCACGACCCAGGACGAGGTCGTCCTCGACTTCGGCATGAACCTGCCCGTCCAGGACCCCCAGACGCAGCAGGCCCTGCTCCTCTTCTCGGTCGAGTCGCGGGTCATCATGAACTGGTCCTCCGCCAAGCGCCTCGCCATCAGCCTCGGCCAGGTCATCCGCCAGCACGAAGAACGAAACGGCGAAATCGTCATCCAGCGTCCCCAGGCCGCCCCGGCGCCCGGCGCTGAGACCACCGACGGCCCCCGCCTCTCGGAGTGAGGCCCGGCGGCGCCTCGGCGCCGAAGCAAGTTCGTTCCGTCACGGGACTGTGACACCAAGACGCCCGGCGACGGAACCCCCGACGCTGGGCGTCTGTCGGTTTTGACCACAAGCACCCCGCCGTGCCGACACCGGTATCGAACCACAACGCCAAAGAACTTATGACCATCGAGACCGCCCAACAGAACACCGAGCCCCAGTCCAGCGAGACCCAGCTCAGTGAAGCCCGCGTCGCCGAGGCCGCCGAGCAACTCGCCGAGTTGACCGACTCGGTCGCCCGCGTCGTCGTCGGCCAGCGCCCCATGATCGAGGGTCTGCTCATCGGCCTGCTCACCGGCGGCCACGTGCTGCTCGAAGGCGTCCCGGGCCTTGCCAAGACGCTGACCGTCTCTTCGCTCGCCGGGGCCCTCGACGCATCGTTCGCCCGTGTGCAGTTCACCCCAGACCTGTTGCCCGCCGACATTGTGGGCACGCTCATCTACTCACCCCGCGACGGCACCTTCAGCGCTAAACCCGGCCCGATCTTCGCCAACATCGTGCTGGCCGACGAGATCAACCGCGCCCCCGCCAAGGTCCAGTCCGCGCTGCTCGAAGCGATGCAGGAGCGCCAAGTCACGCTGGGCGACGAGACCCGGCCGCTGCCGCACCCGTTCCTGGTCCTTGCGACTCAGAACCCGCTCGAGCAAGAGGGCACCTACCCGCTGCCCGAGGCCCAGGTCGATCGCTTCATGCTCAAGCTCCGCATCGGCTACCCCACCCGAGACGACGAACGCACCATCGTCGACCGCATGGCGTCGAGCCAGCCGACCAGCCGCGTCGAACGGGTCATGCCTCTGGATCGCATCCTCGCGCTGCGGGCGTCGGTCGATCAGATCCGGCTCGATCCCAAGGTCCGCGACTACATCGTCGATCTGGTGCACGCCTCGCGTGAGCCGGCGGCCATCGGCGCCGAGGACACCGCGCGGCTGATCGAGTTCGGTTGCTCGCCCCGCGCCTCGATCGCCCTCGCTCAGGCCGGCCGCGCGCATGCGCTGCTCCGCGGGCGTCATTACACGACGCCGACCGATATCAAAGCCGTGGCGCCCGACGTCATGCGCCATCGCCTCATCCCGAGCTACGAAGCCGAGGCCGAGAACATCACCGCCGACGACCTCGTGAAGACCCTGCTCGACCGCACGCCTTCACCTTGAACGCGACCACGGGTTCCCACGCATGATCACGCAAGAACTCATGCGCGACGTCCGCCGACTCCAGATCCGCGCGCGCCGCCGGGTCAACGAGTTCTTCGCCGGCGAGTACCACGCCGTCTTCCGCGGCCAGGGCGTCGAGTTCAGCGATGTCCGCGAGTACCAGCCGGGCGACGATGTCCGCTCGATCGACTGGAACGTCACCGCGCGCACCGGCCGACCGCACATCAAGAGATTCATCGAAGAACGCCAACTCAGCGTCATGCTCTCCGTCGACCGATCGGCGTCCGAGGGCTTCGGGGCCGTGGGCAAGCTCAAGTCTCGTCTCGCCGCCGAGGCGTGCGCCGTGCTCGCGCTGGCCGCCGCGCGCAACCGCGACAAAGTCGGCGTCCACATGTTCACGGAGCGCACCGAGCTTTCCGTGCCGCCGGCGGTCGGCCGGGCCCACTCGCTGCGCATCCTCCGCGAGCTCTGGGGCTTCGAGCCCGAGGGTCTCGTCGCCGACCTGCCGGCCGCCGCAGACGAGCTCTCCCGCGTCCTCTCGAGGCACACGATCATCGTGCTCGTTTCGGACTTTCTCGCGCCGGCCGACGACCAACTCGAGCGTTCGCTCCGCAGGCTCTCCCGCCGGCACGATGTCATCGCGCTGCGCGTCAGCGACCCGCGCGAACTCGAGCTGCCCAACGTCGGCCTGATCGACCTCGCCGATCCCGAGACCGGCGAGCGTGTTTCGGTCGATACCGCGTCCCGCCGCGTGCGCCGTCGCTTCAGCGAGCAGCGCACCGAGCAACGCCGACACATGGCCGGCCTCATCCGGGGCGCCGGCTGCGATCTCGTCGATCTCTCCACCGATCGCTCCTTCGCCGATGACCTCGCTGCCTATTTCCGCCAGAGGGAGCGGCGGTCATGACAGCAGCCGTGCGCATCTTGGTTCTTCTGTTGCTGCCGTTCGCAGCTGTCGCGTGCGAGGACTCGACAGTCGCCGATGCGCCGCCCGCGTACGCGGAAACCTTCGGCAACGACGACCTGCGCCTCACAATCACGGTTTCGGATACGGATGTGCGCACAGTCGACCGCATCGCGTTCCACGTGGAACTGTCGGCCGGCGCCGAAATCGGCGGCGTCGAACTCGACATCCCGACCGAACCCGCTCCCGAAGACTGGCCGCGCGACGGCGCCGAACCGCCCGCTCGCCTCGGCGCGTTCCGAGTGCTCCGAGAGGTCAGCGAGCCCGCCACGTTGACCGAGTTCGGCGGCGCCCGGCGGAGCCGCACGCTCACACTCGAACCGTTTCTCCCCGGTGAGTACGTCATCCCATCCATCAGCGTCCGCGCGAACGCCGCCGAGGTCACCTCTGAGCCGATCAGCGTCGCGGTCCGCTCGGTGCTGGCTGATCCTGAGAACCCGCCCGACGACGTCGCGGCGCTGCGTGTGCGCACGCGGATGGATCAAGCCGAGCAACGCACGCCGTGGATCGCGATGGTGGTTTTGCTGGCCGCCGCCGGTTGCGTCGCGGTCTTCGTCGCGCGTCGACGCCGGGCGGGCCGCCCCACCGATGCCGCGGCGGCGGCCGCCGAACGCCTCGCGTCACTGGCCGAGTCCCCCAACGAAAACGACGCTCCCGAACGCCTCGACGAGGTCGTCAGCCTGCTCGAACTGGCCGGTCAGTCCCGCCTAGGTTTACCAGCGGGCGCTCGATGGCCCGAGATCGCGGCGCTGCTGCCCGAATCGACCGACGCCCGAAGCCTCGCCGAGCAGCTCGAGTCCGCGCGCTTTGCCGGCGAAGGCGTCACACCCGAGCACGCCGCTGCGATCACGCGCAGCGCAGCGAACATCGCCGAACGCCTCGCAACCGCGGAGGCGCCGGCATGACGCATGCCGATCCCATGCTCTATCTGGAGTGGCAAACCTACGCCACGCCGTGGGTCTTCGCCGTGGCGGCGCCGATGTTGCTCGGGCTGGTCTGGCTCTTCCGCCGCA
>JBCBZM010000103.1:0-10819 GCA_039815345.1 Planctomycetota bacterium
AGAAAGGCGTTCGTCGATCATTCATCGGTCGATGACCGTTCGATCCGATACTGGCACGGCCCGCGGGTCGAACCGACCCCTGAGTGTGCATTTCGAGACTCGATCCCCTCTCGCGCCCGCGCGGACGCGGCCCGGCTGTGACCCCCAATTGTGACCCCCCAGCAGTCACGGCGACACCCGCGATCGCCGATGATGGCGCGTCACGCCAGCGTCCCAACCGGGGCGCCCGAGCGATTCCGCCCACCGCAAGCTCAACCCGAGCCCCCAGTCGCCCGTACGCTCTCTCGGGCTTGATGCCCACACTCTCGAAGCGCCAACCGGGCGAGCCGCGCCCGAAACCGAGGTCCACATGAGCGAATCTTCCACGCCCGCCCCCAACTCCACACCGGCGCCCACCCCGGCCGAGACCATCGACCGCGTCCGCGACGCTTACCACAAGCTCAAGACCGAGATCCACAAGGTCATCGTGGGCCAGGACGAAGTCGTCGATCAGATGCTGATGGCCGTGTTTTGTCGGGGTCACGCGGTCGTCGTGGGTGTGCCGGGGCTCGCCAAGACCCTGCTCATCTCGACGATCTCCCGCACGCTGAGTCTCGAGTTCAGCCGCATCCAGTTCACGCCCGACCTGATGCCCAGCGACATCACGGGCACCGAGGTCATCCAGGAAGACCGGGGAACGGGTCACCGCGAGCTGACGTTCGTCAAAGGCCCGGTCTTTGCCAACGTCATCCTCGCCGACGAGATCAACCGGACCCCGCCCAAGACCCAGGCCGCCCTGCTCGAAGCCATGCAGGAGCGCCAGGTCACCACCGGCGGCCAACGCCGCACGCTGCCCAGCCCCTTCTTCGTGCTGGCTACTCAGAACCCGATCGAGCAGGAGGGCACCTACCCGCTGCCCGAGGCCCAGCTCGACCGGTTCATGTTCCAGATCCTGATCGAGTACCCACTCGAAGACGAGGAGCTCGAGATCGTCCGCCGATCGACGACCAAGGCGAGCGTGCACATCGACCCGGTCCTCGACGCCGACGGCCTCGCCGAGGTGCAGTCGCTGGTGACCAAGACTCCGGTCGCCGACCATGTCATTCGGTACGCCCTTCGGCTCGTCCGGGCGACGCGCGTGCGCGAGCAGGGCGAGAAGCCGGCGGTCATCCGCGATTACGTGAGCTGGGGCGCCGGCCCGCGGGCGAGCGAGAACCTGATTCTGGCGGCCAAGGCCCGGGCGATTCTCTCCGGCTCGCCCCACGTCACGCCCGAGCACATCCGCCAGGTCGCCGCGCCGGTCCTGCGGCACCGCATCCTGACGAACTACAACGCCGAGGCGGATCAGGTCACGCCGGACGACATCGTCAAAGGCCTGCTTGACGCGGTGCCCGTGGACGCGGCGGACAGCGCGACCGCCCGGCAACTCGACGCGGTCACGCGGTCCGACTAACGGAAGACCACAGGCCGCGCTAAATATGACCTCTTGGGTCCTATTTTGATCAAATCTGGAGCTTTGCCCCGGTTCGGCGATCGATCTGCGGATATAAAGAATAAGGAGTCATAAATCCGCATTGATTCCGTAGGCGAGCATCCGGAACATCGACCCGCTCGAAGGCTTCTGGACCGTTCTCAAAAACCCTGCGCACCGGCCACGGAGGATCTCTCGATGCTTTCTCAGACCGCCGAATACGCCCTGCGGGCGATGTCGAGCCTCGCGTACTTCCCCGGCGAGCTGGTCCCGACCCCCACGCTGGCCAAGCAGACGCGCGTGCCGGCGAACTACCTGGCCAAGGTGCTCCAGCTGCTGGCGGGCGCCGGGCTGATTATCGGACGCCGGGGCGTCGGGGGCGGGTACCGTCTCGCCCGGCCCGCCAACGAGATCACGATGCTCCACATCGTGGACGCCGTGGACTCGGTCAAGCGGATCGAGACCTGCCCGCTGGGCCTGCCGAACCACGGCGCCAACCTGTGCCCGCTGCACAAGAAGGTCGACGACGCGGTCCGCGCCGTCCAAGAGGTCTTCGGCTCGACCACGCTGCTCGACCTGACCAGCGACCCGGCGGCGAGCAAGCCGCTGTGCGATGCCGAGATGTTCGCCGAGCTGACGATGGGGGCCGATGCCGCCTCGGCGACCAACGGCCAGAGCCAGGGCCCGGGTCAGGCCTAGGCCTCCGACCCGACCGCGTCGACGCACGATCGCGCCGGGACCGATCGCATCCATCGAACTTTTTTTCTCGATCTGTGTCTGTCCGGACGCGTGCTGTCGCGTGTCTTCATGTAACTCCGATGCGTAACCGTGGGCGCTCGGGCGAACCCGAGGCCTCCGGGCGACGGATCGGAACCCGCCGGCCGGCACGCCGAACCACACCCCGCGCGGCTGGCCGGCCCGACCCGACACGCATTCCCAAACTCTCTCTCTCTCCCACGCGGGCGTTCGAGGCATCGGACGCCCGCGTCTCGTAGGTCCGATGCGGACGGTTTCGGGCCGCTAACGTCTGCACATGACCCCGACGCCGCCCGACACGAATGCCAACCCGCCCGAGATCAGCCCGTCCGAGACGCTGGCCAAACTCGAAGCCCAACGCCGCGCAAACCGCGACGCGGTCACCGAACTCGGGCTCGATCCTTACGGCGGGCGCACGGACGATCTGCTGAGCCTGGCCGACGCGCACGCGCGGTACGACGAAGCCGCGGACACCGAGCACCAGGAGAAGGGCAAGGGCGACGGCTTCGTCGATCGTCGGCCCATTGTGAAGGTCGCCGGCCGGGTGATGCTGCACCGCGACGGCGGCAAGCTGATCTGGATGAACCTGCGCGACGCGACGGGCGACCTCCAGATCGCGGTCAGCAAGAAAGACTGCCACGAGATCGGGTTCAACGTCGCCAAGAAGGCCGACCTGTCGGACCTCGTAGTTGCCGAGGGCCCTTTGATGCGCACGCGCAAGGGCGAGGTGACGATCTGGGCGTCGAGCCTCCGCCCGGCGAGCAAAAGCCTGGTCCCGCCGCCCGAAAAGCACGCGGGTTTGCAGGACGTCGAGACGCGCTACCGCCAGCGCTATGTGGACCTGTGGGCGAACCCGGAGACGATGCGCGTCTTTCAGTTGCGCTCGGCCGTGGTCGCGGCGATCCGTGCGCACCTGCACGGCGTCGGGTTCACGGAAGTCGAAACGCCGATGCTGCAGTCGCAGGCCGGCGGCGCCGCGGCGAGGCCGTTCATCACGCATCTCAACGCGCTCGACATCGACCTCTCCCTCCGCATCGCGCCCGAGCTCTACCTCAAGAGGCTGCTCGTCGGCGGGATGTCCAAGGTCTTCGAGATCAACCGCAACTTCCGCAACGAGGGCGTCGACCGCAGCCACAACCCCGAGTTCACCATGCTCGAGCTGTACGACGCGCACGGGAACGTGGAGACGGTGATGTCGATCACCGAGGGTGTGGTGCGCGCGGCCGCCCGTGCGGCGTCCTGCGGCGAAGACCTGACGCTCCCCTTCGGCGAGCTCTCGATCGACTACGCGCAGCCGTTCGGCCGCGTGACGTACGCCGAGCTGTTCGAGCGTGCGTTGGGCTTTGCGCCGAGCGACACCGACAAGCTGATGGCCGCCGCGGCCGAGCACAAGGTCAAGACCAAGAACGACAAGGGCGAAGCGCTCGACCCGGTCTTCATCGCCAACGAGCTGTTCGAGGACGTGGCCGAGCCGAGCCTGGACCCCGCACGGCCGACGTGGATCATGGAGTACCCGGCCGCGCTCAGCCCGCTGACGCGCCCGAAGCGCGACAACCCGAGCGTGGCCGAGCGCGCCGACCTGTTCATCGCGGGCATGGAGATCGGCCCGCACTACACCGAGCTGAACGACCCGGACGTGCAGGAGCAGAAGTTCCGCGAGCAGCTCGCCGGCGCCGACGACGAAGAGCAGACTTTCCGCACGTTCGACGACGACTTCGTGCACGCGCTCAAAGTCGGCATGCCGCCGGCCGGCGGGATGGGCCTGGGCATCGACCGCCTCGTCATGCTGCTTGCGAATCAGCCGAGCATCCGCGATGTGCTGCTCTTCCCGTTCATGCGGCCGCTGGAGCGATAGCCGCTCCCGCTCGGTCTGGATCGGGCTACAAAAAAAGCCCTCTGAGCGAGGGCTTTCGATCGTGTTGCAGGCGTCGGTGTCGAGCGGCTTATTCCTTGATCTTGTCCCGGTACATGCCGTCGAGCAGTTCCTGGCGCTGGGCGGTGTCGAGCTCGCGGACGATCTGCCCGGTCAGCGCGCGTCGGCGGTCCGTGTCGGCGCCGTCCAACTCGGCGACCAACGGCTTGAGCGCGCTCCGCTGCTCGGGCGCGAGGTCCATCCCGCCGAGGCCGCCGTCGGCGACGAACTCGGGCAGCGAGGACGCGAGGTCGTTGTACGCGTCCATCGCCTCTTGCAGGTGCTGGGTAAACATCATCTGCACGATGACGTCCTGCGGCGTGAAGGTCGTGTCGTCGCCCGGATCAAACCCGTCGAGCAGCTCGTTCTGGAGCGCTTGCAGGTACTCGGTCGCGATCTTGCGCGTGAAGGCGCCGGCCTGATCGGGGATCACGCCGAGCTGCTCGAGCTCCTGCTCGGGCGTCGTGGTGCTCAGGCGTTCGACCACGCCGAGGATCTCCTGCAGCTCATCGCGGTTGTTCACGCGCAGCTTCTCGAGCACGCCCTCGTCGAGCGCGATCGCGTCGTCGATGTTGGTGACGACCAGCTCGCGGAAGAGCGAGCGGCGGCTGTCGAGCACGTCCTGAATCGCGGGGTGCAGGTCCTCATCGATCATCGGGTTGACCCACAGCGCCTCGATCGTGGGCGAGGTGGTCAGGCGGATGAGCGAGCCGTCCTCGTTGCGTTGCACGAGAGATTCGTACGCCAGATCTGGCAGCGCCGCGGGCCGGCGTGCCGCGGGTCTCGCGGGCTCGGGCCGGTTCACGCGCGGGGGCGGAGTCGGCGCGGGCGGCGGGGTGTAGTCGCGCACGGGCCGGGGCTTGGAGCTCGGCGGCGGCGCGACCTGTGCCAGGGCGCTCGGCGCCCATGTGACCGGCGCCAGGATCGCGGCCGAGGCCAAAGCAAGAAGAGCGTTGAAGCGGGTCCGCATGACAGCAATCTCCCAAGGGGGTCGAGGGCCCGGACGGGGCTACGACGAAGCCGAACTGGCACGACTATGGCACGACTATACGAGCCACGGGCCGATCGGCTTCACCCCATCGGCCCGCGGGGCGCCCGCGCGTTGCCCCCCGGTGACACGCCGGCCCGATAGCCTTCGGGCATGCCGACCCAGCCGAACCCCCCCGCCGCTGCCCCGATTCAGATTCCCGCGCCCGAGGCCGTGGACCGGGCCGACCTGGCCGCCCGCATCGCCGCCGCCGCCCTGCTCCGCGGCACGTTCACCCTCCGCAGCGGCCGAACGAGCTCGTACTACCTCGATAAGTACCGATTCACGTCCCGGCCCGAGCTGCTCGCCCCGGTCGCGGCGCTGCTGGCCGAGAAGGTCGGCGTGATCGAGCGGGCCGCCGGGACCAAGGCCGTGCGGCTGGCCGGCGCGGAGCTCGGCGGCATCCCGCTCGTGTCGGCGACGGCGCTGGCCACGGGTTTGCCCGCAGTCTTTGTGCGCAATCAGAAAAAAGACTACGGCACCGCCCAACGCTTCGAAGGACCGCTCGAACAAGACGACCCAATCGTGTTTCTTGAGGACGTCGCGACCACGGCGGGCCAAGCGGTCGAGGCCTGCCGGGCCCTGATCGACGCCGGCGCCCGGGTTTTGGGCGCGGTCGCGGTGATCGACCGCGAGGAAGGCGCCGCCGAGACCATGGCCGACGCCGGCTTCCGGTTCGAGCGTTTGTTCACCAAGCGCGATCTGGGCGTGACCGACGACTGAACGCTCGTGCGCCGATGTCTGGTGCCGCGCCGTTACAACCCGACTTCCTTGCCCACTCCGCGCACCACACGTCGTTCGTCGCAAGAACGTCACGCGATGGGGGGGGTGTGTCACCCATCCGCGCCGCTTCGCCGAAGGCTTCTCCGTGTCGCGGTTGGGTCACGCGGAGGCGTGCCGATCCGGAGCGACGGCGACGGAAAGGGAGTCACGGATGCGTCGATGGTGCACGGGCCCGAAGGGTCGGCGGGGAATCTTCAACCCAGAACCGGCCCGGCTTGAACCGCTGGAACCGCGGCAACTGCTGTCGTCCGATGTCGCCGTGATCGAATGGCGCACCGATAACGGCTCCGTCGTGCAGCGCGTCATCGAGGGCGAGCTTTCCGACCAAAACCAGTTCGTCGGCGCGCAGTACGCGCCCAACGGCTCGGGCTTCGGCGCCCCCACCGGCTTCGTCGGGCTCGGGGAGTACGGCGACGAGGGTGCGTTCAATCTCAACGCGACCGGCGCCCCGGCCGCCAACGTCAACCTCGGCGCGACCTTTCGCCCGGAGCAGGGCGCCGGCGCCGGCTGGCTGCACCGGTTCGATTCCAACGCCGGCAAGGTCGCGACGAACCAGTTCTCTTCGATCGTGCTCGAGCGCGCCGAGGCGGCCAGCATCGAAACACTCGCCGGTTTGTGGAACGTCGTGGTGCTCGCCAACACCGGGCCGTTCGGCGATGACTTCGGCTTCGCCTTCGAGGGCACGATGTCGGTCGCCGGCTCGCAGGCCGAGATGCTGACCGCCAACCTCGCCGGCTCGGGCCTGTTCGATCAGACCTTCTCGCTCGCCGCAGTCGAGCGTGGCAAGTTCACGATCGCCGACGTCTCGGGCGAGACCAACGGCTGGGCGTACCTCAACCACGACGCGACGATGCTGGTCGCGGCCGACGGCGCCGACGCCGACCGCACCACGTTCGTCATGGTCGCCTTCCGCTCCAGTGCGCCCGAGTCGATCGACCCCGCGCTGCTCGCCGGGCAGTACCGCCTCGCGATGGGCTTCGATGTCCTCTGGACCTCGCGCCAGCCCACCGCGGACAACGCCTCGGCGCAGACCGGCCTGCTCACGCTCGGCGCCAGCGGGTCGTTCGTCTTTGAGGACCTCTACCGCGCCGATACCATGCTCATCGGCTCGTGGACCGCGACCGACGATCGGCTCGACCTGGTCATCAGCGAGCAAGACGGCGACACGCGCACGCTCTCGTTCTATGTGACCCCCGACGCCGGCACGCTGCTGCCGTTCTACGACGCGACATTCGGCGATACGACCAGCGAGATCTCGGCCATGTTCGGCCTGGGTGCGCGCATCGATCAGGCCATGCCCCCAGCGCCGCCGGTCGACCCCGATCCGCCCGGCGGCGAAGGCCCCGGCGATCCCGGAGATCCTGGAAACCCCGGCGATCCGGGCGACCCCGGTGATCCCGGCGATCCGACCGACCCGGGCGATCCCGGCGGCACCGACGGCGGTGAAGGCGGTGACGGCCAAGCCCTCGTCGTCATCGGACAGCCGCGATTCCCGACACAGGCGCCGGGCGGCATCGTCGCCGGTCACGTCGAGATCGATCAGGCCGGCCGACCGATCGCCTACTACCAGAACACCAGCGGCGCGTGGTTCCGCACCGACCTGCTCGACGCCTCGGGCGTCGCCAGTGCCGTCGAGGGCGCCCTGATCACGACCGGCGCCGAGGCCGAGCTCGACGAACGCGTCGGCGTGCTCAACGTCTTCGCGACCGTCGGCTCCGACCTCTACCTCTTCTACACCAGCTCCGACGGGATCTGGCGCGCCATCAACCTCACCGATCAGATCACCGGCGCCTACAGCGTCGGCGGCGAGATGACAGCGTTCCAGTCAAACGTCAACGGCTCGAGCGGCCTGTACGCGGCCGCGCTCGACGCGTCGGGCGACATGATCCTCTACGCTCGCGTCGACGGCGCCTGGTCCGTGCGCAACCTGGGCGACGCGCTGCGCGACCGCGACCGCGTCATGCCCAGCTTCGCCGGCCCGCTGACCAGCTACGTCACGCGCTGGGGCGGGCTCAACGTCGTCGGGCTCAACGCCGCGGGCGATGTCGAGTCCGTCTGGTTCAGCCCGGGCCTGCCCGACTGGACCACCAGCAACCTCACCGGCATCACGGGCGCGCCTGCCTATACCGGCAAGCTCAGCGTCTACCTCACCTCGTGGGACGGCATCAACATCGTCGGCGCCCTCGACGAGAGCGCGGGCGACAACGCGGGCGACCTCGTCGCGACGTGGTGGGTGCCCTCGTTCGATGGCGACTGGCGGACCAGCAACTTCCAGCAGCTCTTCGGCGGGCCGCAGCTCCAGCCCGAAACTGTGACCAGCTACGTCACGCCCTGGGGCGGGCTGAACATCGTCGGCCTCGATGGCGACGGGAACCTCACCGTGTTCTGGTGGGTTGCTTCGTTCGCGGGCACGGAGAACGACTTCTGGCGCATCACGCCGCTCGGCAGCGCGATCGAGGGCGACCTCACCCTCGGCGGCACGATCACCGCGCTGTACTCGTCGCTCAACCAACAGATCCACCTGTTCGGGCAGACCGAGGCCAGCGAGGTCGGGCGGTATGTATTCGATGTCGGCAGCGCGGCGTGGGCGGGGCAGAACCTGGACCAAGACGCCGCCGACCCGTTCGCGCCCGCGAGTTGACCGCCCGGTGCGGTCGTCCGGCGATCTGACTATGCGCACGCCCCAAGCGCCGGCGCACCGCTGGGCGGCCCGCGCCGATTTTCGATCGTTATGCACAACTTAACTAGGATTTTCCGCAGTCCTGAGGTAGGTTGCGTGCAACGGCGCCTCCCGGACCGGGCAAAGGCACGCCCGGCCCGTGGAACAGACGCGTCGCAGCGCGCCCACTAGGCGCCAGCACAACCGGACGCGCTCGCCCATGGGTTGCCCCCCCCCCCACCATGAGGCGTCGCGACCGCAGAGGGAGCCGAGCCATGCCGCGATTTCGCTTTGCCGAGCCATCGGTCCGTTCGTCCGCCGCCCACCGGATCGGCGCGGCCTTCTTTGACGCGTTGGAGCCGCGCGTGCTGTTGTCGGGCGATCCGGGTGTCGTCGATCCGCCAACGCCGGGCGAACCGGCCGAGCCGCCGGTGGTTGTCTTAGCAACAGACGGCCCCAGGACGCCGGCCGAAGACCCGGGCCTGATCATCGAGGCGTACGCGTTGATCGAAAAAGGCCGACCCATCGCCCACCTGCGCAACGACGCCGGCGACTGGTTCCGTGTCGATCTGGCGTTCGCGGCGGGGTTCACCGAGTTCCCGGATGCGGCACGGGCCGAGGCCGTCGTGGACGCCGATGCCCGTGTTGTGCACGTGATCGTCAACGCGGGCGAGCGTATGTTCGCGTTTCTGTCGATCGCCGGGGGCCGATGGTTCGGCAGCGATCTGGCTTCGGCCGATGACGATGCGCTCCTGGGCGGAGACGGGCTGACCGTGTTCAGCGCGCCAGAGTCCGCCAGCAGTGTCGGCCGGGAGGACTTCGTCTACGCCGCCACGAACAACCCGGACGGCGACCTGATTTTTTACACGCGCATCGACCAACTCACCGCCACGCTCTCGCGCACGGGCCCCTGGTCGGCGCAGAACTTGAGCGAGTTGCTCCGCGACCGCGGGTTTGAGGCGCCCGTGTTCGTCGGTGAACTGGCGAGCTACGTCACGCCTTGGAACGCTCTGACCATTCTCGGCGTCGATGCCGAAGGCGACGTTCACGCCGTCTGGACGGCGCCCGGGCTCAACGGTCAATGGCGCACCGACAATCTTTCTGACATCAGCAACGCGCCCGCCTTCGCCAGCACCGGACTGTCGGTCTTTCTCACCGACTGGAACGGCGTCCACATCGCCGGCTTCAACGGCGACGGGGACATGCTCGTCACGTGGTGGCTGCCGCAGTTCGAGGGGCGATGGGAGTGGGCGAACTTCACCGACCGGCTCGGTTTCACCCCACTGCAACCGGAGACCATGACCACGTATGTCACGCCCTGGGGCGGGCTCAACATCGTCGGCGTAGCCGAGTCGGGCGACCTGACCGTGTATTGGTGGACGCCCGCGTTCCTCGGCGCCAACGACACGTGGCGCGAGACCAATCTGACCCGATTCCTCACCACCGAGCCCGGGCGCACGCCGGACGGCCCGATCGAACTCACCGGCCGCCTACAGGTTGGTTTCTCACCGACGTTCATCGAGGGGTTCGTGATCGAGCCCGGTCAGGGCCGCGGCTCGGGCGACAGACCGCTGCCGCCGGAGGTCTCGATCGTCGGCGCCGATACGTCGGGCGGCGGCGGGCGGTACGCCTTCGAGACACAGTTCAGCACCTGGTTCGCCGAGGACATGGACGCGCGCGCGATCAATCCGTTCCCGGCCCCCTAGTCCACCGCCGGACGCGGCGCCGGCGGGACCGCTACAGCGCCAAGACCAGCGCCACCGCGGCCAACAGCACCATGCCCACGGCCACCAACCATTTCTTGGGCCCGCTCGCGCGTTTGACGGCGTCGAAGATCTCGCCGCAACGAGGACAGACCGTCGCCTCGTCGTACACCTCGTACGCGCACCGCGGGCAGGCGACAGTGTCCCCGCCGAAGCGGTCGAGATCCTCGGCACTGGGGCCCTCGGGGTCCAGATCCCCTTCAAAGTCAGGGTCGAGGTCGGGGTCGGGGTAGTAGTCGTCCTGGTCACGCACGCGGCGAGCGTAGCCGGTCGGAACCGGGCCTCGGCCGCGGCGTACCGACTTTCAGCCGACTCGCGGCCACGTACGAAACACAAACAGGCGTTCGTATGAGCGCGCGCCGAGGCGCGCGTTTCGGCGACGCAGGGCGAACACAAGCCGCCCGAGGCGGGTTCTCGGTCGTGAGAGCCACCCGTAGTGCGCGGTTGGCTGGTTTCGGCCGAAATCCGG
>JBCBZM010000113.1:0-8862 GCA_039815345.1 Planctomycetota bacterium
CCGGGCGACCCGGCCCCGCCGGCGACCCATCCCGAGCGCCGGCGGTCGACGGCACAACGCACCAACCCAACACGGCATTGCAACCCGAAGCGCAACATCTCGCCGCGGCGCCCGACCGCCGTACCCTCACCCCATGCCCCGCTACCGACTCACCATCGCCTACGACGGCGCCGACTTCCACGGCTGGCAGAAACAAGAACCGCCCGACCCCGACGCGCCCGCAGACGCCGAGACCGGCGAACGCCCGCGGCTGAAACTCCGCACCGTGCAGGAGGTCGTCGAGCGGGCCGTGCGCGAGGTCGTCCGCGAGCCCGTCCACCTCCAAGGCGCCAGCCGGACCGACTCG
Organism: Planctomycetota bacterium; assembly: GCA_039815345.1. GTDB lineage: Bacteria > Planctomycetota > Phycisphaerae > Phycisphaerales > UBA1924 > JBCBZM01. Next base: position 347 of record JBCBZM010000113.1, read on the forward strand.
GGCGTCCACGCCCGCGCGCAATGCGGCGCCTTCACGACGACCGGCGACGCGAGCGACGGCCGCGGCTGGCCGGCCGAGCGCGGCACGCTCCCGCTGCTCCGCGCGATCAACAGCCGACTGCCGCAGGACGTCCTCATCGCCGATGTTGAGCTCACGCACGACCGCTTCGACCCGATCAAGGACGCCGAGGCGAAGGGGTACAGCTACACGATCCACGCCAGCCCGCACCGCGCGTTGTGGAGCCGACGCACAACGTTCCACTCATGGCACGCGCTCGACCCCGAGCGCATGGCCGAAGCCGCGAAGCACTTGGTGGGCGAGCACGACTTCGCCGCGCTGGCCGCGGCCAACCACGGGCGCCTCACGACTGTGCGCACGATCTACGGCTGCACCGCCACCGCAACGCCGCCCGAAGACCCCGTCGAACGCGACCGCGCGGGCGGCGACTTCGAGCCCGTCCAAATCCGCATCGACGTCAACGGCAACGGCTTCCTCTACAACATGGTCCGCATCCTCGCGGGCACGCTGATGGAAGTCGGCCGGGGGAAGATCGAGCCGGGAGACATACTCGAGATCCTCAAGAGCAAGGACCGCCGCCGCGCAGGACCCACGCTGCCGCCGGAGGGCTTGTGCCTGGAGTGGATCCGGTACCCACGTTAGCCTGTGTTAGGGGAGGTACCCGATGCACAAGCTTGTGATTCCGGCACTTCTACTCACGCTCTTTCTGACTACGATTTTCCTCGTGAGCCTGTACAAGGCTTCGTGGACGCTGCCTGATGACTCCCACTCCATGTGGCTTTACGAGGGACGCTTGGTAGTAGGGCCAGGAATCCGGTTCTTGTACTCCGATGGTGGCATAGAGACCAAAACGGCGAATCCGAATGGACTATCCCTAGCCCTTCGCTCCGAGCTCAACTGGCGTGTAGAGATGTCTGGACAGCAGGATATCTTGACCTCGCGTTCTCGAACCAACAAAGTAATTTCAACACGGTGGTTTGGCCCCTTTCCCTTTTATCTGGCTGTGCCGCTTGCATATCCCCTCGCGCTGTCCGCCTGCCTGATGGCTTGGACCAGCTACAGGTTTGTGCAACGCGCCGGTCGAACGAAACGCGAGCGATGCAAGATGTGCAACTACGATATGAGCGGGTCTCCAGGAACTCATTGTCCGGAATGCGGAAGCAAGAACATGTAGACTGATCGACTTGGACCTCCGCATCCTCCACATCTCGACACGACTCATCCTCGGCGGCAGCCAGGAGAACACCGTGCTCTCCTGCGAAGGGCAGGCCAGGCTCGGCCACGATGTGCACCTGGCGTTCGGCCCGATCTACGGGCCCGAGGGTTCGCTGCTCGCACGCGTCAATACCTTCCGCACGGCCGAGGGCGGCAAGATCACCACGCACGAGATCCCCGATCTCATCCGCGAGGTCCACCCGCTGCGCGATCGCCGGGCGCTCAAACAACTCCGCGAACTCGTCCGCAAGGTGCGGCCCGACGTGGTCCACACGCACTCTTCGAAAGCCGGCGTACTGGGCCGCTTGGCCGCGTGGAAAGAGCGCTACCCCCCACCGCCGGACGCGCCGATCAACGCCGCCGACGCCCGCGACCCGCGCCTGCAAGACTCCATGATCGGCGGGCCGATGTACGGCACCTCCATCGACGACGACGGCGGGCCTGTGCGCACCGTCATCGGCGAGCCGTGGCCCGGCGCCCACCGCCGATCGATCGCGGTCGTCCACACCATCCACGGCCCGCCCTTCATGCCCGAAGAGGGCGGCCCCGGCGCCCGGCTGAAGACCAAAGCCAAGAACACGATCTACACGCTTGCCGAACGCAAAGCCGCCAAACGCTGCCACACCATCGTGTCCGTTGCCGACGCGATGACCGAGCAGTTCCGCGATCGCGGCATCGGGCGCGACGAGCAGTACGTCACCGTGCGCAGCGGCATGGACCTCGCGCCCTTCACCGATCCCGCCAACGACGAGACCCGCCACGCCGTGCGGCACAAGTTGGGCCTGAGTGAAGACAACTTTGTCGTCGGCGTGGTCGCACGCCTCGCACAGCACAAAGGCCACGACGACCTGCTCGACGCGGTCGGCGATGAACTGAAGGCCCGCGACGACTGGCGCCTGCTCTGGGTCGGCGACGGCTGGTGGAAGGACCGACTCGTCGAGCGCGCGCGCTCGATGGGCGTGGAGGACCGCATCATCCGCCCCGGGCTCGTACCGCCCGATCGCGTGCCCGGTTTGATCCGCGCGATGGACGTGCTGGCGCACCCGAGCTATCGCGAGGGCCTGCCGCGGACTGTGCCGCAGGCGCTGCTCGCGGGTGTGATGCCCGTCGCCTACGACGCCGACGGCACGCGCGAAGCCTGCATCGATGGCCAGACCGGCCGACTCATCCCGATCGGCGATCGCAAGGGCCTGCGCGAGGCGATCCTGTGGGCGCACGACAACCCCGACGAGCGCGCCCATCTCGCCGCCGAAGGCCGACGCATGGCGACCGAGACGTTCGGCGCCGACCGCATGGTGCACGAGTTGGAGGCCGTCTATGAACGGGCCCTGGACCGCGCGCGCCGCGACAGCTAGCGCGCTGGCGTGCGCACTCGCCGCACACGCCCAACTGCTCGACCTCGGCGGCCCGACCGGCCCGCCGGCGCCCGGCGAGAGCGTGGTCTGGAACCGCTACGCAGAATCCATCGCCGCAAACGCGGACGCCGCGGCCCCGAACGAACCCGTGCAACAAGCCGCCGACGCCGCACGGCGTCTGAGCGCGGCCCTGATCCGCCGCGGCGAATCGCTGGGCGCCGAGGGCTCCACGCACATCGTCTTAGGCCTCACCCTCCGGGCGCTGATCGCGCAACCCGTGGCGCTCGACGAGCCCACGCTGCGCGTGTTCGCGGTCCGGGCCACGCGCCTTGCGTCGCAACTGCCCCGTGATCCCGGCGGAACCGCCCGCGCGGTGCGTGATCTCGTCGCGTTGCCGATGAGTGCGATCAATAGTGCAACCGAGGCCGCTCCAACCCCGGTCATCCCGACGGCCGATCTGGACGCCGACGCGCTGGCCGCGCTGCGTCGGCTCGAGGCCGACCTCACTGAAGCCGCACGCCACGCGGCCTACGCGCCGAGCGTCGCCACGCTGCAGTCGGCCCTGGGCGGCGCGGCCCGTGTGCTCGACACGCCCGCGTGGGTGACCACCGACGCGCAAGACGCGCTGCGCCGCGTGTTCGTCGAAGCCATCGCACAACTTGCGCCCCCAGCACAAACATCAACGCCGTCAACCACGAACGACGCGGCACAAGCCGAAGCCGGGCAGCCCGATACTACACAACGATCCGAACGCGCCGCCGCCGTCGCACAACTGCGCACGCTCGGGGTCGTCGCCGGCGCACTCGCCGCACTGGACCTGCTCGACGCCGACGATGCCGACGGCGCTGTCGAACAGGCCCGGATTCACTTCGTCACCCGACTCGAAACCGAGCCGACGCGAGACGACACCGTGCACATCGCGCGGGCGCTGCAACGCGCCGCGCGTCTCATCAACCCACCCGTCGGCGCCGTCCCGGGCGAGAGCGATCTGCTCAGGCCGCTGCGGCCCGTACACCGCGGGTTCCTGCGCGAACGCAGGGCGTCGATCGATCGGCTCACGGCTTCGCTTCCGTTGCTCGCCTCCGACCCCGATGCGCCCCTGGCGCCCGACACCGCAGGCGTGCTCGCCCAGGCCCGGCGCACGCTCGAAGAACTCAACGCGCTCACCGCGCACAACAGTCTCTGCGAGAACGCCGAGTTCGGCCCGCGGCTGGCGATCCGCACACTCGAACTCAGCCGTGGCCTGAGCGCTGCTTCCCGCGCCGACATCGACGCCGCGCTCGCGCCGCTTCGGCGGCTCGTGCGTGATGCCGAGCACTACGGCGATCTGACGTCCGCCGCGCGTCTGAACTCCGAGGTGCTCGCAACCCAGTTGGGCGATCAAGCCCCGCGCGTCCGCGCCGCAATGGAGGCAACATCAACGGCGCTCTTCGAGGCCTGGCGCGACGGCGCCGCGCTCGAAGACCTCACCCCGCTCCGCCAAGACGCCGAGGCGTATCGGCGCCTCGCGCATCATCTGGCCGTGTGGGCGAATCTCCTAGAAAGTCCAAGCCCACTGCAACGGGCTCCGCTTGCGGAGTTCCCACCCGAAGCGATCGGCGCCTTGCGCGACGCCGCGGGCAATCGATTAGCGCCCGCCGTGCGCGCCGCGATCCGTCGTGATCCGGACGGTGTGCGCCGTGCGCTCGACGGCGCCCAAGAAACCGACGCCGCACTCGCGGCCGGAGCGTTGGCGGCGTCCTTGCATCCGTACCGGCCCACCACCGGATCGCAACTCGCCTCAGCGATACCGGAGCGACGCAACCGAGCGTCGCGCGACGCCGAGAACATGCTGGTCGAACTGGCCACCGCCGGCACGATGATCTCCGGCGAACGGGTCGTCACCGCGGAGCGCTCGCGATACGCCGCGGAACTCGGCCTTGCTCTGGCGTTGAACATTGACCCGGCGCCGAGACTGACGGAACACGTGCGCACGCTCGCACTCGAGATCGAATCCGACCGCTAAGACAACGGCCCGAGCGACCGGGCGCCGAAGCCAAGACCCATCGCGTCCTTGGCCATCGCCAGCGATTCTTCGGCGATCGCGTTGGCCCGGGCCGTGCCGGCGCGGATGACATCGATGACCAGATCATCGCCGCCCGGCTTCTCGTACTCGGCCCGCCGAGCGCGGATCGGCTCGAGCATCTCGTTCACCGCCTCGATGACGTACGCCTTGACGTGCCCGTCGCCGATGTTGTCGCCCTTGCGGTAGCGGTCCTTGGTCTCAGCAATCAACGCTTCGTCTTTGACGAAGATGTCCATGTACTCGAACACGGGGTTGATGTCGGGGTCGCCCGGCTGGTCGGGGTCGCGGCTCTGGCCGGGGTACATCGCGTTGATCTTCTTCTTCACCTGCTTGGGCGTGTCGGACAAGAACACCGCGTTGTCGAGGCTCTTGGACATTTTCTGCGTGCCGTCGGTGCCGACCAACCGGCCCACGCGCCCGACCAGCGCCTTCGGCACCGGGAAGACACCGCCCGCGCCCGCGTAGTCCGCGTCCTCGGTCTGCGGATCGACGCCGCAATACACCTGATCGAACCGCCGCGCCGCCTCGCGACACATCTCGATGTGCGCGACCTGATCCTCGCCCACCGGCACCAGCTCGGGCCTGAACGCCAGGATGTCGGCGCACTGACCGACCGCGTACATCGGGAAGCCGAAGCTGTACTTATCGCCCAGGCCCTTGCTCTCGATCTCGGTCTTCAGCGTCGGGTTGCGCATCACCCGGTTGAACGGCAGCAGCATCGCGAAGAACCACGTCAGCTCCGCGATCGCCGGAACCTCGGTCTGGAGCACGATCGTCGCGCGCCCCGGGTCGATGCCGCAGGCGATCCAGTCCTTCACGATCTCGATCGTGTCGCGGCGGATGTCGTCCGCCTTCTCGGCCCGCGTGGTGAACGCGTGCATGTTCGCCAGCAGAAAGAAGCAGTCGTAGTCGTCTTGCAGCCGAACGCGGTTCTCGACCGAGCCGACCCAGTGCCCCAGGTGCAGCCGCCCGGTCGGCGTATCGCCCGTAAGAATGCGCGGCTTCGATGCGTTCGTGGTGGTTGTGGAACTGGCGTTGGGCATAAGACGCGAGTCTAGGACGCGGCCAGGCGCACCAACCGACCGCGATCACCCCAAACCCGTCCGCACCGCGAGCAACACGTTGCCCAGATTGAACAACGCGTGCAAAAGAATCGGCACACCGATCCGCTTCGTCCGCTCAAACGAGATCCCCAGAATCACCGACAGCACGAACAGCGTCGCCAGCGCGTGCCATTGACCCTTGATGACCGGGATGTGGAAGGCCGTGAACACGATCGAGACCAGCACGATCCCGACCCACGCTTTGCCCACCAGCCGAAGCACGGCCGACTGCAAGAACCCGCGGAACGCCAGTTCTTCCACGATCGGCGCCCCGATCACCGGCCCGACGAGCACCAGCCAGCCCCACGTCGTGCCCCAACCTTCCACAATCGCGTACAGCGTCTGGTGGGCGAACTGATCGGGCGGGCCGTCGCGCAGGGCGCGGTAGACCATCGGCCCGAGCAGCGAGGTCGCGAGCAGGATCGGCGCCGCCAGCAGCGCCGCGATCGCCGCGTAGACCGGGTCGAGCACCGTGATCCGCAGGCCCGCCTTGCCGGCGCCGTCCGTGCCCTTCGGCCCGCGCAAAAGCGTCGCCATCCCGATCGCCGCCTTCCCCCCGAACAGCGTGAACCCCATCCCCACCACCGCGATCGACCGCAGCGACTCGGCGTGCGGCCCGGTCAACGCCGGGATCCCGCGGGCGAACTCCGCCCCGACCGCGCCCGAAAAAATCGTCACGAACGCCGCGAACAGCCAGATGAAGATCCCGTGGCTCGACACATCCCTCGGCCCCGCCCGCGCAAAGCTCCCGGGCCGAATCACATCGAACGCGAACAGCAAGACCAGCGCCAGCACCGCGCCCGCGATGACCAGCCCCAGCACCAACGGCCCGAGCGATTCGTCGCCCCGGGCCAGATCCTCCGGCCACAGCTCCCGGCTCAGCCCGACCTCGTCGAGCGCGTGATCCGACGGATCCACACCCAGCCCCGCCGAGCCCTCGGCCGAGCCCGATCCGGACCGGGCCTCGGGCGGGCGTTCGGCCGGGGCTTCCGCGGCGTCGCTCGCGCCGGGCTCCCCGCTCTGGGCCTGAGCCCAGGCCGCCGATGGCCACGCCGCCGCCGTCACGAGGCTAAGAATGACCCCCGTGAGCAGCACCCTGGCACAGATCGTCGAGCACAAACGCCGAGAGGTGGACGAGGCCAAGGCCAAGACGCCCTTCTCCGAGCTCGAAGCCCTTGTGGCCCAGGCCGAGCCGCCCCGCAACTTCTTCGCCGCGGTTCGAGATCGCTCCCGGGATGGGCGGACCGCGGTCATCGCCGAGATCAAACGGCGCAGCCCGAGCGCGGGGCTCATCCGGCCCGAGTACGACGGCGACGGCTTTCGTCCAGAACGCATCGCCGAAGCCTACAAGCGCGCCGGCGCCGCCGCGATCTCCTGCCTCACCGACGAGACCTTCTTCGGCGGCCACCTGAGTTACATCGAGCGTGTCCGCTCGGCGATCGACCTGCCGGTGCTCCGCAAAGACTTCGTCATCGACCCGTGGCAGCTCTGGGAGAGCCGGGCCGCGGGCGCCGACGCCGTCCTGCTCATCGCCGAGTGTCTGACCGAGTCCGAGATCGTCGATCTCATGATCCTCGCTCAGCGCCTCGGGCTCACGGTCCTGCTCGAGGTCCACTCGATGGAGAACCTCCTCCGCGTTCGGCCGCACATCGGCTTCCCACACCCCAGCTACTGCCTGCTCGGGATCAACAACCGCGACCTCTCCACAATGACGACCGACCTCTCCAACACCCTCCGCCTTGTCGATCTCGTCGATGACCGATCGGTGCTGGTCTCGGAGAGCGGCATCCGCACGCGCGAAGACCTCGCACGCCTGCGAAGCGAAGAGGTCAACATCGTCCTCATCGGCGAGCACCTGATGCGTCAAGACGACCCGGGCGAAGCCCTCGCCGATCTGCTGTACGGGTCCAAATAGACCGCCGAAAGCCCGTCGACGACCCAGAACACCGTCGCGGCGCAACGTCGCCGTAACCCGCACCCCCGGAATACGGCCTCCTCTTGGGGGCTTCGTACCCCTCCCGTACCATCCACCCGGCCGTCCGCTCGGACCGGCCTCTGCCCTGCCGCGCTCCTGGAGACCCTTCCCATGCCGAACCGCCCGAGTCATCTCCGCATGAACCCGATCCGACCGGTCTGCGCCCTTTGCGCCGGATTGGCCCTTGTCGCGGCGCCGGCCTCCGCCCAGCGCATCGTCGAACTCCAGCCGGGCTCGGCGCCCGAGCGCGAGAACCAGGTCTTCCAGCCCGCGCCCAACGAGGCCGGCCTCCAGGACCTCGAACGCCAGATCGACCCCGAAGCCCAGCGCATCCTCGACGAGGCCAAGCTCGCCTGGGCCGAACTCCAGTCGATGACCGCGCAGATCCAGACCGGCGGCTCGGGCGGCCTGGGCGCCTTCGTGCCGAAGGCCCAGAGCGACGTGCTCGCGAAGCGCGACAACAACGACTGGAGCGTCCGCGCGACGGGCGAAGCCGAAAACCCCGCCAATCGCCGGGAAACCACCTTCGACACCGTCTGGGCCGGCCGGTCGGTCTCCTGGCTCGACCCCGACGCCAAGACCCTCAGCAAGGCCAGCCGAGCCAACGGCTTCGCCTACCAGATGTCCGACGCGGCCAAGCCGATCGGCCTGTTCGGGCAACGCCCCTTCTACGCCTTCGAGACCGCGGCCATCGTCGCACTCGAAGGCCAAAGCGAACTCGACGGGCAGACCTGCGACATCGTCTCGTACACCGACCAAGCCAACGCCGCCAACGGCTCGACGCG
>JBCBZM010000027.1:0-26743 GCA_039815345.1 Planctomycetota bacterium
CCGGGAGGTGCGGGTGACATCAGCACAAGCTACCGCGGCTACGCGTTCTGCTCTATTGCGACCGAATCTTTGACTGGATGATCGCACCCGCGTCGCGGTGTCGAGCGCGACACCGGCCGGCGGCGCGGTCGATATCTTGGGTGGTGTCGTGTGGCTGCACGCGGCGGCAAGATCTGAAATCGGCGGCTGCCGGCGCACATCGGCCACTGCAGGAGAAAGGAACGCGATGGGTTGTCATCGATCGGCGGCGGCACGTGTCCGAGATCACGCACTTCGGCGCACCGGGAGCCTGGCGGTGGGGCTTGCCCTCTGTTTCGCGCTATCCGGTTGCGTCATCTCCGCGCGGAGTGTGAAGTCCGAAACTCTGGTGAGTGAGCAGAGCGAGCACGCGGACGGAGTCCAAGGCGATCCGGCGATTCGTTCGGCCGTGGCCCGGCTGCTGGACGGCTGGCACTACGACGCTGCGACGGGTGACTTCGAGGGATACTTCGCCGCGATGTCGGCGGATGCCGTGTTCATCGGCACCGACGCGAGTGAGCGGTGGGAGGGCGCGGAGTTTCGAGCCTTCGCCGAGCCGTACTTTGACGGGCCGACCACATTTGGTGACGGGGCTTGGACGTACGAGCCGACGGAGCGGTGGATCGTTGCGGGCGGGGTTCCGGACGTTGTGTGGTTCGAGGAGCGTTTGCGGAGCCCAAAGTACGGCGTTTGCCGCGGTACGGGGGTCGCGCTGCGTGACGCTTCGGACGGCGCCTGGCGGATCGCGCAGTACGCTCTGACCTTTCCGGTGCCGAACGGGGTCGCGGGCGATGTGATCGAGCGGATCCGCGCCTATGAACTGGAACAGGCCGGCCGGTGACTGTTCGCAGTTCTGCTCGAGAATTTGAGGCGCGAGCGGGCGCCGGCCGCGGAGGGTGACGCCATGGCGCGCGGACAGGATCTGAGCCGATACCAGCAGAAGATCGTCAAGCGGTACTACGACAACATCGACACGATCGCCGTGACGCGGTTGTCGGAGATCGTGACCGATCTGTACCTGGCCGAGAACGACAAGGCGAAGGCACGGCTGTGGGATCGCGCGTCCAAAGCGATCGACAAGGTGGCCGCCAATGATGCGCGTGTGCGCACGATTCTGGCGTCGAAAGATGTCGAGAAGCTGGCCGGTCTTGTGAATGAGCTGGCGGCGTCGAAGTGAGCGGCGCCGGTCCGTCGGGCGATGCTCGTCTGATTCTGTTGCCGGGTCTTGGCGCCGACGAGCGGCTGTTCGGGCCCCAGCGCGAGGCGTTCGGCGAGCGGCTGCTCGTGCCGGCGTGGCCTTCGATGGACGACGCGGCCGGCGCGTTCGACGTGACGGAGATCGGCCGGCGACTCGCGGCCCAACTCGCAGGCGACGGCTCGCTCGACGGGGCGCCGTTTGTGCTGGGCGGTGTCTCGTTCGGCGGTCAGGTGGCGCTCGAAGCGGCGCGGGTGCTCGCCGCCGAGGGCCGAAAGGCGACCGCGGTGGTGTTGATCGCCGGGTGCCGATCGCACGAGTCGATTCCGGGATCGTTCAAAGTTGCTCGTCGCGTCGGCCGGTGGGTTCCCGGCCCGGTCGCCCGAGCGATCATCGGCGGCCCACTCGCGGGCGTCTTCATCCGTCGCCACCGGCTTGCCGGCGCCGACGCCGAAGCGATCCGCTCGATGGCCAAAGAGCTTGACCGCCCGCGGTTGCTGCGTTTCGCCCGCGCCTGTGCGCGGTGGCGGTTCGATCCCGAGGCGTTCACCGCCGAGACCGGCGTGCCGATCAGGCAGATCCACGGCCGCAAGGACCCGGTGATTCCGATGCGCGCCGGCGACCCGGACCACGTCATCGAAGACGGCTTGCACCTGATCCACATGACCCACGCCGACGAGGTCAACGGCTACCTGCGTGATGTGATGGACGCCGAATCAGCCGATGGCTGACGATGGTTACGACCCGCCGAGTTCGACGGCCGGTTGGCCCGTCGCGGCGCGCCAGTCTTGGAGAAGCTGCACCCAACGACGGGCGGTCTCTCGGTCGCGCGGGATTTCGTTGTTTGCGTAGATGGCCGCGAGTTCGTTCGGGCGGTTGGTCTGCGCCCACGCGATCGCCTGGCTCATGCGGGCGCCGAGGCCCGCGTGGTCGCTGATCGGTTGGTAGTCGATCGTGTGGATCTTGTGGTCGTCGTTGAAGCGGAAGGTCAGCCGTGCTTCCCAGCCCGGCTCATCGAGCAGGCGGTAGAAGTCCGACGTCTCGCTGAACACGGCCTGCGCTTTCTTGCCCTCGAACCACAGGTCTCGGTACTCGTAGCGTGTATTGGTCGCGGCGTTCCAGCCCACGGCGTCTTCGAGTTGCGCACGGTCCAGCCCGCGGAGCGAGCCGTCGGGGCGTTGGACGGTCAGCGCGAAATCGTCGGCGATATGGCTCATCGCTTCGGTTTCGGAGTCGGCGCTCAGAAAGTCGAGCAGCGCGTCCCGGTCTTCCTGCACGGCGCAGGCGCCGAGCACGGGCGTGAGCCATGCGAGCGCACAAAACTTCGTCCATCGGCCGAGTCGCATGTATGAATCTCCTTCTGCTGCGCGTTGTCACGATCGCGTCCGGCGGCATGATATCAGCGCAGGAAAGCGCCCCCGCGAGCGTGTCTGCTCTCGGGGGCGCGTGCGGGTTGAAGTAAGCCCGAATCGGGATCGGAACGGCCGACTAGAACGGCGTCGACGGATCGCCGTCGCACCCGCCCGACCACTCGCTGAGATAGCACGAGAAATCGGAGAGGTTGACCCCGTCACCGCCCGAGCCGGGGTTGCACACGCCGGTGGTCGTGATGTCGGCGAGCGGATCGCTGCTGGCCCACAGGCTGAGGTAGCAGGAGAAGTCGGACAGGTTGACCAGGCCGTCGGGCGCGCCGGGGAGGCAGGCGCCGGTGGTGGTGATGTCCGGGAAGGCGCAGGGACCGGGAGGGCCGCCGAGTCGCGCGAACCCGCGGAAGTCGTGCAGCACACGCACCTGCTGGATCGGCGGGCCGGACGGCGGCGCCAGCACGCGGGCGGAGAACTGCCCGTCGAACCCGGGGCCGAAGGGGTTGAGTTGGAGCCCGATGATCTCGACCGGCCACTCACCGCCGAGTTGATCCGTCGCGATCGCCGAGAGTTGGTAGGTGATATCGAAGAACGAATCGACCACGAAGTCGCCGTCCTCGTCCACCTCGGCTGTGCCCATGGCGAGGGGCGCCACGTCTTCAAAGCCGAACGGTGTACCCGGGATCGGCGCGAGTTGGTTGAGGTCGAAGCCGATCGGCAGGGGCGGCGGCATCTCCATGCGGAAGTTGACGTCGAAAAATGAGTCGATCGGCATGATCGGGGCGCCGAACGGATCCTGGAAGATCTGCATGATGCGTCCGTAGTCATCGGCGCGGCCGAGGCATTGCGTTTCGTAGAACGCCGGTGGCAAGGGCGGCAGGCTCGGCGGGAAGAGCTGCGCTTCCTCGCCCACGATCGGGAACTGGTACCCGCCGAACGGGTCCGGCTGCGCGAACACGGACAGGAAGGGGTTCTGCGGCTCGGGCGGGCAGAGTTGCGCGGCGGCGCCCGAGTCCGGCCAGGCGTATTGAGGCGGCTCGAGCGTGTCGGTCAGGATCGAGACGCCCGTGCAGGCGACGCCGTCGGTGCCGTCGGTAAAGAAGCCGTCGGTCACGATCGTCGCCTCGCCGCACGAGCCATCGGCGCACATGCCCCAGGGGCGTGCGTGGAAGGTCACGACACGTTGCTCGCCCGGCGCGAGGGAGATCGGCTTGGAGATCTCCGACAGGACTTGGTTCTGTGGGTCCGGCGGCAGGGGCACGCAGCCCAGCGGGTCGAGGTTCTCTGGGAAGGCGATCGGGAAGTTGTCGCCCGGCCCCGGATCGGCGACGGCGTAGACGCCCTCGGCCGGTGTCGGCGGCAGGCCGGTGGCGCTCGGCAGTTTCGAGACGCTGCGCAGCTCGACGCGCAGTTGGCCATCAAAGGTCTCGGTCGGGTCGTTGTTGGTCACGAGGAAGTCGAACTGGCGCTGGTCGCCCGGGTGCACCGGCTGGATCTCGGGTGTGAGATGCTGCATGTCCAGACGGGGCAGGTTCGGCTGGCCCGGCGCGGGGTCGGCGATGCACACCGTCGTGTCGCCCGTGCGTGTGACGATGACGCCGTTGGTAAACGCGACCGACGCCGTGCCGACTACGTTGCACAACCGCGGCGGTCCGGGGGCGATCGTGACCGGGACCGGCACCAGGTTGAAGCCAGGAACCAGATTCACCGTCGCGGTGCCGAAGCCGTTGCCCGGGACCGTGCAGTTGACGTTGATGTTGACCGTGGCCGTGTACGGCGGCGGCGGGCACGGCGGGGATCCCGGCGGCAAGGCCAGGAAGATCACCGTCGGCAGCGTGAACGTCCCGCCGCCCGTCAGCAGCACCACGGGGGGTGCCGCCTTGGTAAAGGCCACGGTGTACGCGCAGCGTGGTGGTGGGGGTGTGCCGCCGCAACCGAGCGCTCGCGGCGTTTGTGCCATCGTACACGCGAGCGCTGTCGCGGCAAGGGCCGCGGCATGCGTTGAGCGCGCACCGATCCCCGCTCGGACGATCCGAGCAAACGTCTTCAGCAACATGAGTCGCCTTCCTGCGTCGGAACAGCACCGACGCGGCTGAATGACACGGCGCGGGCGGAAGGACGCAGAGAGACGCCCCGAAACCGGCATGCCCGGCCGATGGGTGATGTTCATGCGACACGCCGGGGGAGGATCGCCGGGGCGTGCCGTTGGTCTTCACCGCGAGAACCGCGGCGGCGCGGCAAGCAGGCCGCGCAACCTTGAACCTACAGACAGAGCCGCGAAAGTCGGAACGTGATCCGTGCGCGCATGCACAATTTTGGTGCTTTCTAGTGATGGCCCCGGCGGCGCTCCCGATGCGCCGGCGAAACCACTTGCGGGTTCTCCGCCGTATGCTCGTGCCGCGATTGGAGCGATCGACGATGGTGCGACGGTCAGAAGGTGGTCAGACGCAACCTGCAGATGGGTCTCCGGAGCAGAAGCCCCGGCTGCTCTCGCTCGACGCGTTTCGCGGCCTCGATATCGCGCTGATGGTCTTCGTCAACATGACGTGGGACCGCGACGTGTTCCACAGGCAGTTCTTCCACGTCGGCTGGAACGAAGGCCGGATGGGCGTCACCGTGACCGATCTGGTCTTTCCGTGGTTCCTGTTCATCGCGGGCGCGGCGATCCCGTGGTCGATGGCGTCGGGCCGGGGCGCGGGTCATTCGAACCTGTACCGGGTGTTCACAGCCTTTCGCCGCGGGCTGGTGATCTACACGCTGGGCACGCTGCTCTCGGCGGCGCGCAGCGAGCAGTTCCAGTTCCTCACGCTCGACATCCTCCAGTTCATCGGCATCGCCTACTTCATCGGCGTGTGCGTGAGTTTGCTGCCGAGGTGGGTGCAGATCGCGTTTGTGGTGGTAGTGCTCGCCGGCAAGTACATCGTGATGCACCACATCCCGCACCCCGACCACGGCCGGGTCTTTCTGGAGCAGCGCGACAACCTGCGCGAGTGGATCACCGCGTACGACTTCGGCTTGGGCGACGTCAACCGCGTCCCGCAGTGGCTGGCCAACGGGCTGTTCAACATCCTGCCGGGCAGCACGGTCGTGGTGATGGGCGCCTTCGCCGGCGGGCGGCTGCTGCGCGCGTGGAAGGCGGAGCGCGATCCATCGGTGACACGGACGCTCTTGCTGTGGGGCCTCGGTGTGTGGGCGGCTTCGTTCGCGCTTCGGTTTGTGGATCCGTCCAGCAAGGACTTCTTCACGGCGTCCTATGCGTTGCTCGCCGCGGGCACGGGGACGGCTCTGCTTGCGGCGTTCTATTGGGTCATCGATGTCCGCCGATGGACGACGCTGTTCTGGGCCCGCGTGTTCGGGCTCAACGCGCTGGCGTTCTACGTCGCCAACGAGGCGCTCTTCCGCGTGGTGCTCACGCGGTGGACGCAGCCCTGGGTCACCAACGACGCCGGCGCCCCGATGACGCTGATCGAGCTGATGCGGTGGGCGCCGGTCGCTGCGGCGCAATCTGTCTTGGGCGATACCCACGCGGCGCTCGTGACGGGGCGGTGGGTGTTCGTCCTGGCGTACATGCTGGCTTGGTGGGTGGTGTTCTGGTGGCTGTACCGGAAGCGCTGGTTCTGGAAGGTGTAGCTCTGGAAGGTGTAGCTCTGGAAGGTGTAGCTCTGGAAGGTGTAGCTCTGGAAGGTGGAGCGGGGTCGGCGGCTGCTTGGTTGATCCAAAAATGAACACCCGCCCGGGTGGTGGACCGGGCGGGTGTCGTAGATCGGCTGCGCGGCACGTGGCTGGGAAGCCGGTGTGGTGGTGGGTCGGCCGCGCGGCCTGTGGTGGTCTATGCACTTGGCCCCGACACGCCGAGGCGTGCCGAGTGAAGACGTCCGGCCGAAGGTGGCCCGGCCGGACGCGACGAGCACGAGCAGATGCGACACCGGGCAAGCGGTCCGCCGCCGACGCGTCCTTGCGTCGAGTCGAGCGGGCCTGAGCCCAAGATCGCAGCGCCGAGTCCTTCCGGCGTCCCGCTCCATCGCGGGACATCGACGCGTGCTCTCGTTCGGAACCCCCGGTGCTGCAACGACGAATCGCCGATGAAGACGAACGGGGGTGGGAAACAGATTGTCAATCTCCGCCCTCGGCTTTCGCCGTCGGCGGATGCTCATGCATTCACGCCCGGGTCGTGTTTGCCCGGGTCAGTGGGCTTCGCGGTTCGCCCGTTCGATCTCCTCGGCGAGCTGGGGCAGATTGGAGAAGATGTCGTCCATGGACTTCATCCACACGTCCCGGTTGCGCACCTCGATATGGTCGTTCACACCCAGCACGACTACGTCCTTCGGCAAGGCGACCTGGCGAATGTGCATCGGGTGCAGCTTCACGCGGTTGGCCGAATCCGGACGCAGCGGCTCGGCCATACCGAAGAGCTGCGCCTCGAGACGCCCACGGGCGCCGCTCGTCATCAAGCTCTGCGGCCGATCCGCGGCGATCTTCTGGAAGGTCTTGGCCGGGAAGAGCCGGAGCATCCCGCCGTCCTCGGGCCAGGGCACGCAGATCCAATGGTCCCCGTGGAGCTCGGGATTCCACGCGGCCCGAATCTTCGCGGGGATCTGCAGCCGATGCTGTCCATCGATGGTCAGTTCGGCGTGCCCGGTGAAGATCACGTTGGATGGCCTCCCGAAGAGTCATGGTTTCTGATTGTCTACCAAACGCCACTATTTGCAACTGTCTTCGACTATTTCTGGCCGTGATCTGACCATAAAGGGCTGATTTAGCGCATTGTCCACGGGCTATGCACAATAATGATTGTATTTTGTTTGGATTTGGGATAGTACGATCGTATTGTGTTTGGGTATCTTGAGTAGGGAGCCGAACCGTCTTGGCAGGGGCAGGTGGCAGGGGCGTGTGGAGCGAGAGGCGCTTGCGTGTGACGAGTGGACACGCCACACCTGCGGTGGGATGAGCTCGCGTTTGTGCTGCCCGGCGGTCCCGCAGGGGCGTTCCGGGGTGAAGGTGGCCGCTCGGACATCCGATCTAGGCCGGGAGCGGTGTGCGACCGAGCGGGCGGGCGGCCCGGCTTGCCCGGATCGCTGGGGGTCTCAGTAGACTCCGTTGCGGCCTCGGTACGGAGATCGAGCGTGAGTGATCAGGAGCGGACAGAGCATCCCGGAGAGACGTCCGAGCGCGGGCCGGAACACGTTCCGGCGCCGAGTTCGGAACAGCGCGCTCCGGAACAGGGCGGCGGTGCCCCCGCGCTCTGGGACGGGTCCCCCCACGCGCCCGCGCTCTCGCTGCTGCCCCGCGGCCTGTTCATCATCACTTCGGCACATGACGACGAGCGGGCCGGCGCCCGTGTCACGAGTGTGCAGGTATGCGCGACCGAGCCTTTGCTGCTCTGCGTCGCCTCGCGCAAGGGCCACCGCATCGAACCGTTGATCCGTGACAGCCACGCGTTCGCGGTCTGCCTCGTAGCGCCCACCGAGCGTCTGGTGCTGCGCAAGTTTCCCCAGGACTCGCCCGGCGAAGAGGGTGTCGATCCGTTCGACTCGATGCTCGTCGAGACGATGGTGACCGGATCGCCCGTGATGGCCCGCTCCCTCGCGGTGTTCGACTGCGAGGTGGTCCGGCACTTCGATATGGAAGCCGATCACGAGTTGTACGTGGGTCAGGTGATGGCGTCGCGCGTGTCGCCCGCGCTGCAGAGTCCCGCGGAGGAGCCGTCCGAGCCCGCATCGATGGGTCAGTCCGACACGTCGCTGGACCGCGCCGCCGAGACGGAGCGATCGAACGAGCGCCGTGCCGAAGCGCCCGAGCAGGCCGACGGCGCCGCTTGAAGTTGTCTATCTCGGTGTTGCCTATCTCTTCTGCGCGTCGGTGAGCAGGTCTTCGATCTGAGCTGCCATCGCGTTGTCGAACGCGGTTTCGCCGAAGGCCTGCGCGTGCCGTGCGCACGCTGTGTCGGCGTGCTCGGGGGCCCGGTCGGCGGCTTCGGCCAAGGCCTCGGGCGCTGAGCCTGTGAACAAGGCGCCGGTGACGCCGTCAACGACCGTGTCGAGCGCGCCGCCCTCCGCTCGCGCGACGACCGGACACCCCGCGGCCTGCGCTTCAACGGCGACGATGCCGAAGTCCTCGACCTGCGGGAACACCAGCAGCCGGGCGGTTCGGTACAGCTCGCGCAGGCGTTCGTCGGACACGCGGCCCGTGAACGTGATCTGGCCGGCGGGCGCGTCCGCGGCGCGGGCTTCGAGTTCGGCGCGTTGACCGCCTTCGCCCGCGATGATCAGCCGGGCGCCGGCGTGCAACGCCGCGTCGATCGCGAGGTCGGTGCGCTTGTAGGGTTCGAGCGCGGCGACAACGAGCCAGAAGTCTTCGCGTTTCGGATGGGGCGCCGGCGTGAAGTAGGCCGTCCGCGCGGGCGGGTGGATGACCGTTGCGTCGCGGTCGTACGCCCTTTGGATGAGCGCGGCGGTGTGTTTGGAGTTGGCGACGAACCGGGTGACGTGCGTTGCTGTTCGTCGATCCCATGATCGCAGCCGCGGGCCGAACAGTCCGAGCCCCGCGCTGCGGGCCTTTGCTTTAATGGAGTCGCCACCGTACTGATCGGTTCGGTCCCAGAGGTAGCGGGCGGGCGAGTGGCAATAGCAGAGGTGCGGGACACCGGCGGGCGGCCGGAGGCCCTTGATCGCCGCGCTGCTGGTGGAGAGGAGCAAGTCGATCGGTTCGCGGGCGTGATCGTGCGCCAGTGCGCGGCTGAGGCCGCCGACCGCGAACGGGTACATCGGCAACAGCCAGCGCCGGCCGCGGCGGGCGACCGACTGCGTGGGGAATCGGTTGAGCCAGGAGACCCGCGCGTGCAGCGCGTCCGTCGCGGGGGCCTGCGATGACAGGGCGCCGGGTGTGTGGAACATGGTGTAGAGCGGTGCGGCTTGCAGATGCAGGTCGGGCCGCCGTGTCGGCAGCGCGGTCAGGCGTTCGAGCACGGCCTCGCCGCCGCGGAAGCCGACGAGCCAATCGTGGGCGTACGCGATCCGCCTCGGGCGGCCCGGGGGCGGTTTCGGGCTGGGTTGGACGTCGGCCGGGTTGGGCATGTCTGGGGTTCTAGGATCGGCGGCACACGGGTGCTGCCGGATTCGGGTGGGTTCAACAGCAACAGGCGGGGCATCATCGCATGACGGACTCAGGCACGCCCGCGGGCGCGACGGACAAGCCGGTCAACCCTCGGAATCGGCTCGGGATCGACTACGCGGCCGAGGCGGCGACGTTCGACGCCACGATCTGCCCGGGCGGGATCATCGACGGGCATGCGCACGTGAACGGTCGCCGGGGCGCCGAGATCTTCCGGCGCGTCATGGACGCGTACGGCGTGAAGAAGGTGTACAGCCAGAGCCAGTACGCCGAGTCGGCGGCCGTGCGTGATGTGCTGGGCGATCGCGTCCGTTTCGTGGCGATCCCGGAGTACATGGCCGAGGATCGGGCGCGTGCGCACCGCGAGGGCTTTCTGGAGAACATCCAGAAGTTTCACGATGAGTTCGGCGCCAAGATGGTCAAGTTCTGGCGCGCACCGCGTTTCCGTGACTATGCGCCGGGCGAAGACAACTCGGACGTGATCGCGCTCGATTCCGAGTGGGTCGTCCGCGCGGCCGAGCTGGCGACGGGTCTGGGCATGATGCTGATGACGCACGTCGCCGACCCGGATACGTGGTTCAAGACGTCGTACAAAGACGCATCGCGTTACGGGACGAAGGCGGAGCAGTACCTGCCGCTCGAGCGGATGCTGGACCGGTTCACGCAGCCCTGGCTGATCGCGCACATGGCGGGCTGGCCCGAGGACCTGGATTTCGTTGATGGGCTGCTCGAGCGTCACCCCAACGCGCATCTGGATACGTCGGCGACGAAGTGGCAGGTGCGCGAGCTGAGCAAGCACCCGACGTCTCGGGTGCGCGAGTTTTTCGATCGCTGGCGCGGGCGGGTGTTTTTCGGCACGGATGTCGTGACGAGCGATGAGCATCTGTCGCCGACCGAGAGCGACCGCTTCGGCTCGGGGCTGGCGTCGTCCGAAGAGGAAGCGTTCGAGTTGTACGCGGGCCGGTTCTGGGCGCTGCGCACGATGTTCGAGACCGACTACCGCGGGGAGAGCCCGATCGCGGATCCGGATCTGATGATGGTCGAGCCGGAGCGGTTTGATGGGACCTCGGCGCCGGCGCTCACGGGTCACGGGCTGTCGCGCGAGACGCTGGTCGATCTGTACGCGGGCGGCGCCGAGCGCGTGATGGAGGCGTGGTACTACGGTCGGTACGAGGCTCCGTGAGCGGGATCACTCCGAGCCGCGTGCTCGTTCGAGCGCGAGGTTGAACCGATCGGCGAGGCGATAGGCGTTGGGCTCGTCGCGGCGGACGGTGACACGGGTGTCGAGCAGGCTGGCGCCGAGCGCATCGGTGAAGCCGGCGGTGCTGCTGGTGAGTGTGAGCGAGGCGCGTTCGAGTTCGATGCGCATGGTGTAGTCGCCCGGTCGGCCTTTGGGGAAGATGAAGCCGCCGCCGCCGTAGATCCCGACATCGCCCTCGGCGAGCATCGCGAGGCGGACGGTCGCGTTGACCGCGGTTTCGGCGATGGGCGTGCGCCCGGGTCTCGGGCTGACGAACAGGCGGATGTGCAGGATCGAACCCGACGCCTCGGCGAGCGGGATCACGCCCGAAACTTCATCGGGCGAGAGGTCGGTGAGGTAGATGTCGGCGGTGTTGCTGTCCTCGGCCTGATAGACGGCCAGGCGGACGTTGGGCTTGAGCGTGGTGTTGCGGGTCTGGCTTTCCACGCGCAGCCCGCCCGCGCAGCCGGTGGCGGCGACCATGAACAGCGCTGTGATCGTGAGGACCACGGCCAGCCATGCTTGCCTCCCACGCCCAGGAGCCAGGTTTGACGAACTAAGGAGGGTCGGGCGATCGGCGTGGAGCGCGGCTGGGCGCGTGCGGATGGTCATATTGAGCCGTTGTTTCCTGAGCATGTCGTATGCAGGGTCTTGTGCCCGAATGGGCTGCGGGTACGGTAACAGGCGTATGGGATGGCGGCTGGTTGACATCAGGTCGTGGGGAACCCGCGCGGGGTTCGGTGCGTCCAATCCTTGCATGAGGCCGGGACACGCAGGGCGGTGGGTTCCGGCTCGGAGAGCGGCGGATGGTTGACCGGTTGCATGCTGTTCTTGGGAATCGACTTGGGGGGGTACGGCCCGCCGGTTTTCGGCCGGTCAGTTTTCGGCGTGGAGCGGCGTCGGCGTGCTGCGCTTCGGTCGCGGTTGCGGTCATGGTGTCTTCGGCGACGGCGCAGTGGCTTCCCGTGCCGATCGTGCCCGGGCACCCGGCGATTGACGGCGGCGACGGCGTGCACACGTCGGCGAACGATGCTGTTCGTGACGCTTTGGATGACGCCGCGGACGATGCCGCGAACACTGGGGAACCCAATCCAGACGCGGCGTCGTTCGATGCAGAGCATCGCGCCACGCCCGAGCGTCGAGCGATTCGGCCGTTCCGACCGGTGCGCACGCGGCGCATCTGCCAGGTGGGCGGCGCTGGGCTTGTGACGATCCGCGATCCGGGGACGTTCATCGTCAAGGGGCCGATCGTGGACCCGACCTACGCGGTGGTCGATCATCGTTTGCTCGCTTTGTACGACCCGAAAACGTGGGGCTACGAGCGTGAGCCGGAGGCGCCAGCGGCGGAGGTGGATCCGATCGTGGCGGCCGTGGAAGAGGCGGAGGCGATGTTGCGCGCCGGGCATCGGCGTCGAGCGGCCGATCGGCTTGAGCGTGCGTTGCGGGCCGAGCCAGACGCGACGCCCGCGTGGGAGCTGTACGCGGCGGCGCTGCTGGCGTGCGGGCGCACGGCCGAGGCGATGGAGCGGCTGCATCAGGTCTACAGCGTGGACCCGGTTTTGCTGTTGGAAGCGCGCGACGCCGCGGGTTGGTTCCCAGGAGGCGAGCGCGAGCTGCGCGAGCGGGCGACCCGGCTGCACCAGGTCGCTAAGCGGATGGACTCGGTCGAAGGGTGGGTCGCGTCGTCGGCGGTGGCGTTGTGGGCGGGTGATGTTGCACAGGCCCAGCGGGCCGAACGGCGGGCTCGGGCGAGCGGCGCGGACGCGTCGTTGTGCGATCGTCTGGCTTGGGCGGCGTCGTTGCGGGCGGTGGGGGGCTTGGAAGGCGCCAAGCAAGAAGGAGTCGGGCCATGAGGCGTTCGGCATCTCGCGCGCGGTGGTTGTCGTGCGTCGCGGGCTTGGCGCTCGGGGCGCCGATTGTTGGGTTCGTGCCGATGGGTTCGGCGATGGCGGGACCGACGCGGGATGGGCATCCGGCGAATCGTCCGGGCACGCCCGGCGCGGGGCCGGCGTGGGAGCACAAGCGGGCGCCGTTCCGCGGGCCTCGCGGTGTGGGCGGGCCTCGGCCGACGTTTCTGCCGCCGGGATTCCGGGGCGTGCCCGCGCGGGCGCCGGGCCCTGGAACGCGGCCGCCATTGCCCGTGCGGATTGATCCGGATGTCGGTCCAGAGAGGCTTCGCTTCGCGCCGGGGTTTCTTCGGCGTGACGCGTCGGGGCGTCTGATCGATCCGCGCTTTGGTGGTCGTTTCGATGGGCCGGCGGTGTCGGAGCATGACCGCTTCGGGCGGGCGCCGCTGACGGAGGGCACTCGGCTGTTGCTCGAACGCGCGGCGGGATCGCCTCGGCCGGTCGTGGTGCTGGGCGGCTCGCGCGGTGTCTACGCGCCGGGGTTGATTCTGCTGCCGAACGAGAGCGCGCTGGACCGGCTGTACGGCGGATACCGGTACTACGGACGCGATTGCTACGAGCGCGATTTCGGGCCGATCGTGGTTGCGGGGGCGGCGCCGGTGACGGGCGCGGCCGGTCCCGGCGGGGCGATGGTAGTGGGGGGCGTCGATCCGCGGCTGTGGGCGTGGTGGGTTCCGGCGCCGACGCCGAGTGCTCGCTCGCCCGGCGCGAGTCCAACCGGTGTCGCGCCCGCCGCGGTCTCCGGATCGACGCCGCGATCGTCGGCCATCGACGATTCGTTGGCCTTGCTCGGGCTGACGGCGCTGCCGCCGATCGGTGTGGTCGATGCGGCGGGGCTGGGCGCGGATGTTGAGTGGGACGCCGATCTGGCGCTCGGGCTGCGGTTGCTCGCGTTCGGTGCTTCGGAAGAAGCGGCGGAGGCCTTGCAGCGACGCGTGGATGCGCGGCCCGATGATTACGCATCGCGGCGGCTGCTGGGCCTCGCGTTGCTGGAAGGCACTGAGGCGAACCGGGGCGCCCGGCAGATCGCCGAGGCGTATCGGGGTGAGCCCTCTCTGGGGGCGCAGCCGATGGGCGTGGCGTTGTTCACCGCGGGCCGGGGTTCGGGTGATCGGTCTCGTTTGCGGCTGCTGATGGAACGGGCGGTGCGGATGGGTGGGCGCGAGGTCGAGGGCGCCTGGCTGGCGGCGGCGATGTTGGCTCAGGCGGAGGGCCGAGACCGAGCGTTGGCTCGCGTGCTCGATCGGGGGTCGGAAGCGGGTGTCGAGCCGATCCTGCTCGAGTGCTTCGGCGTTTCGACCTCGAACTGAGCTGCGGGCGGGGATTGCGGTAAAAAAAACACCGCCCGGCGGTAAGGCCGGGCGGCGCGGAGTCTCGTGGGTTTCCTTTGAGCTGGCCTTTCGGTCAGTTCATTGGAAGAGACGGATTAGCGGAGGCTGGCGCCGAGGACGTTCGCACCGCGGACGTCGCCGAAGTTGGAATCAGCCTGGGGCTTGTGGAAGTCGGAGGGGGTGAGGTTGGCGCCGTTGCTGCCGTCAGCTTCGACGCGGCTGCCGAAGACCTTGAAGTCGAGGTTACGGACCGGGCCGTTGGCCATGACGAAGTCTTCGCCGAGGACTTCGGAGAGGTCCTGCCAGGGCTTGGGATCGGCGGCTGAGACGTTCTTGTTGTACTTGGGCTCCATCCAGCTGATGAGGCAGTCGGCCGGCTTGCGGCAGTTGCTGGCGAAGCAGAAGAAGGAGCGGTCACGGATGGCGCCCTGGCCACGGCCGACGGCGGAGACCCAGTAGGTCTCGCCACCGGTGAGCTCGAGACCGGAGGTGTCGAACTGGAGCTGGTAGCCATCAACGAGGAAGCCCTCGGTGGTGGTCAGCGTGAGGCCGAGGTCGATGGCCTTGGGGAGGGTGTAGGAAGCGATGAGGTTACCCGGGCACATGAGGATGTTGCCGGTGAGCTCGCCGTTCTCGTCGACCTCTTCGATGTTGGCGGTGTCGTAGATCTCGAGGATGTAGTCAGCAACCTTGCAGTTGGTGAAGACGCAAGCCTGGATGGCGTGGATGTCGTACACGTCGGGGTTGCCGCGATCGCTGGTCGGCAGGACGAAGTCGTCGGCCGTGCGCTGATCGGGGAAGGCGGTGGAGATGACCGACGGGGCGCCGAGGGTGCCGTCGAAGTCGCCCTGGTCGCGGAGGACGCAGGCTTCCTTGGCGTACACCTTGAAGCAGTAGTCGGTCTTGCAGGAGCAGGTGACCGAGGCGGGGGTCCAGTCGCTGAAGCCGAGGTCCGGGTTCAGGAAGTGACCTTCGATGCCCTGCACGTCGCCGAAGCCCTGGCTGGCGTTGTAGCCGGTGGTGCAGAAGAAGTACTGGTCATGGTCGAGGGGACCATCGCAGGAGCAGTCGCGGGCCTGGCCGACCGGGGACACCCAGTAAGCGCAGCCGCCGGGGAGCCAGCAGTTGATGTCGTAGGTGATCTCGTACAGGTCGTAGACGCCGAAGACGTCGGACTGCAGGAGGTTGAAGGAGGACTGCTCGTAGCTGTCACGCAGGGTGGAGGGCAGACCGTTGCAGTCGTTGTAGAGCTCGAGGATGGAGATGGGATCCTCGGGGCTCTTCACGAGCATCTGAACGGTGATCTGATCGACGTAGTAGTACTTGCCGTCGGCCAGGTAGAAGTCGTCCGCAGCGCGGGCGAAGGGGAAGAACGAGCCATCGGCGGAGGCCTGGCCGTCGCGGCCGTCCCACTCGCCGTTGTCCCAGTACACGCCGGCGGCGTCATCGCCGAAGGAGGTCTGGATCTGGGGGGTCACAGCGACGCCAGCCTCGAAATCGGCGGCACCGATGAGGCCGCGGGCGGAGTCCAGGCTGGCAGCCTGAAGATCGCCGGCGGACGCGGTGGCGGCGAGGCCGGCCACGGCCAAACTAAGAATCGTACACGCGCGTTTCATATCACAATCTCCTTTGCCCGAGAGACGCCATCTCGAGCGCAATGACAGCCGCAACCCCGTTCCGAACAGGAACCAACAAAAGTCGCGGCTATGCGACTTGACTTACCGGGTTGTGCCGGAAAATTCCTCCTCTCCCGGCTCCCTCTTATATCCAACCAATACTAACGTCCGGTTGTAGCGGAGACAAGGCCGACTATTCGGACTTCTCCGCAAAGTTTTTGTAAACACACCAGTTATGGACCGCTAGCCACCCGCGGCACTGCCCGATAACGGCCAATCCCGGGGTCAATTTGGGGCCGATGAGGGCTTGCGCTGGCTTGGCTGGCCAATCTTTCTGCGAGTTCATGGAACCGAACACGCGCCATCCGGACCCGGCGCCCTCAAAGCGTCGGACGGAAATATCGGGAAATCGCGTCGGCACTCGTTCGCCCGGGCTCGAGACGAGCGTTTGGACGCGTGGCCGAGGCAGCGAGTCGTGGGTTCGCTCGTGCGTTTCCATCCAGACGCTCGAGGCAGACGTTCGAGATTCGACAGCGTTGGAGTTCGAGCCTTTGGCCGACCATTGCAGTCGGAGCGTGGCTTGGTCAGGCCTGGGGGTCTATCGTTGCGGCTCCCTGTTGGCATCGGACCACGATCGTCAGCGGGGTACTGACAACTGGCGGGGCGAAGCAGCGTTGTGTGACGCTGAGACGCCTCCACCGCAATCACCACGCATCGGGCGTCCCAGGCCGGGACGCGGGCGTGCGTCGGGCTGAGTCCTGCTTGTTTGAGTTTGGACGGGTCCCGGCCGCGAGCGAGGCGTGGGAGGTGAGGACCGTCTGGCCAAGAAAGAAGTCATTAACGTGCTGAAGGTGATGGCGCCCGGTGGGACGGCGACGCCTGCGCCGCCTCTCGGCCCGGCGCTCGGCGGCGCGGGTGTGAACCCGGGTCAGTTCATCCAGCAGTTCAACGCGGCGACGGCTCAGCTCAACGGCAAGGTCGTGGGCTGCGTGATCACGGTTTTCAACGACCGCACGTTCACGTTCGAGATCAAGTCGAGCCCGGCGAGCGTCCTGATTAAGGAAGCCGCGGGCTTGGAGAAGGGATCGGGCGAGCCGAACACCAACAAGGTCGGGACGATCACGGCCGAGCAGGTGCGCAAGATCGCCGAAGAGAAGGTCAAGGATCTGAACTCGGGCTCCGTGGAAGCGGCGTGCCGGGTGATCGAAGGCACCGCCCGTTCTATGGGCGTCGTGGTGGAGGGCTAACCGATGCCGAAGCTCGCAAAGCGTGCAAAGGAAAACGTGGCGCTCACGCCGAAGACCGCGATGCCCGCGCCCCAGGCCGTGGCGGCGCTCAAGAAGTTCAAGGCGCCCCGGTTCGATCAGACTGTTGAGGTCGTGATGCACCTGGGTGTGGATGTGAAGCAGGCCGACCAGATGATCCGAGGCTCGGTGTCGTTGCCCAAGGGCATCGGCAAGAGCAAGCGTGTCGTCGCGTTCTGCCAGTCGGACGTGGTGAAGGACGCGCTGGCGGCCGGCGCGGTCAAGGCCGGCGGCGAAGAACTCGTCGACGAGATCGCCCGCGGCTGGATGGAGTTCGACGTGGCGGTGGCTTCGCCCGACATGATGCGTGTGGTCTCGAAGCTCGGTAAGGCGCTCGGGCCGAAGGGCCTGATGCCCTCGCCCAAGGCCGGCACCGTGACGCCCAAGGTGGCCGACGCGGTGAAGGAATACTCGGCCGGCAAGGTCGAGTACCGCACGGACAAGACGGGCAACGTGCACGCGGTGATCGGGAAGATGAGCTTCCCCGACGCGGACCTGGCCGAGAACCTCGAGTTCTTCATCTCGACGATCGAGAAGGCCAAGCCTTCGTCGATGAAGGGCACGTACATCAAGAAGATCGCGGTCTCGGGCACGATGACGCCCGGTGTGCAGGTGGAATACGTGGACGCGGCGGCGCTCGATTGAGCGGGAAGCCACCGATCGGCCGCTCTGAGGGCGGCCGAGATTTGGAGTAAGCGATGAGCAAGCCGGTCAAGAAAATGATGATAGAGGAATACCGCGAACGGCTCGGTGAGCACGACGCGCTGGTGGTCTCGATCCGCGGGATGGACGCGTTCCAGACCAACACCGTCCGCAACGATCTGCGCAAGAAGTCGATCCGCATGACCATGGTCCGCAACGATCTGTTCCGCACGGCGTTCGCCGAGTCGGGGCTGAAGGCGCTCGACCCGGTCATGAACGGCCAGAACACGGTGGTCTACGGCGCCGAGTCGGTCGTCGAAGTGGCCCGTGAGATTGTCGAACTGCTCAAGGCGTTCCCCGACATCGAGCTCAAGGGCGCGGTGCTGGACGGGGAACTGTTCGAGGGCACGGACGGCGTTGAGCGTCTGAGCAAGTTCCCCACTCGGGAAGAGGCGATCGGCCAGGCCGTGGGTCTCATTCTGGGCCCGGGGCGCAAGCTCGTGGCGCAGGTGCAGGGCCCGGGCCGCAACGTCGCGGGGCTTGTCAAGGCGATCGAGACGAAGTTGGAAGCAGGCGAAACCATCGCCGCGGTCTCCTAAGGGGGAGACCCGGCGTCTAGGAACAAAGGCTTTGGCGCCCGACTGGCCCCTTGGAGTGTGCGTTGGCACACGGGGTTAAAGAGCCGAACGGTTCGGCCCCTCTCGGACGCAAAGACAGACAGCATGTGCTTGGCTGCGGCCGGGGTGCTGGTGTATCGGAAGGTTGTGAGTGATGTCTGATGAAGGCGCAGCAGTGAAAGAGTTCGACGCGGCGATCACGGGTCTGGGCGACAAGCTCGCCGAGCTGACCCTCAAGCAGGCCGTCGATCTCGGCGACTACATGAAGGACAAGTACGGCATCGAGGCGGCCGCCGGCGGCGGCGTCATGATGGCGGCGGGCCCGGCCGATGGTGGCGGCGGCGCGGCCGAAGAAGAAAAGTCCGACTTCGACGTGATGCTCAAGAGCGACGGCGGCCAGAAGATCAAGGTCATCAAGGTCGTCCGCGAGCTGACCGGGCTCGGCCTGAAGGAAGCCAAGGAACTGGTCGACGGCGTGCCCGCCAAGATCAAGGAAGGCCTCGGCAAGGACGAAGCCGAAGAGGTCAAGAAGAAGCTCGAAGAGGTCGGCGCCGAGGTCGAACTCGCCTGATCGAGTCGAAGCAGTCCGTTTCAAGAGGCCCGCGCACCCGCGCGGGCCTCTTGTCGTTTTGGCTCGCGGCCGTCACGCGCCTGCGCGCAGCGATTCGATCTGTGTCAGGTTCTGACGTGCGGCGTCACGGCAGCGCTCCGATGACAGCAACCCTTCGAATACGCGCTCCGCGTCATCGAGCCGAGCGAGGCGGAGGTAGCAGGCGCCGAGATTGAGCTTCGCGTCGTCGCCGAGGATCCGCGGGTCGAACGGGCTGGTCCGGTCGTACGCGCCCGTCCGGCCGAGTTCGAGCAGGTGTTCCAGCAGCCGTGCGGCCTCGGCGTAGTCGCCTCGCGCGAAGGCGAGCCGCGAGAGCTGCCACGCAAGCGGCGGGGCGTCGTGCAACGCGGATCGGGCCCACCGCTCGGCCAACTCGCGTGTGATCGGGAAGTGCTCCGGCACCTCGGGCGTGGCGAGGGTCCATTCGAGCAAGCGTTCGAAGGCGCCGCGTGGCAGTGTCGGGCGTTGGGCGTCGTCGATCGCGGTGCGTGCCGCGGCGGTGAGGTGCTCGCCGGCGCGCGGGTCGTTCAGTCGCGACGCGGCGATGCCGAGCTCGACCTGGAAGTAGAACTGTCCGGGGCGCTCGGCGAGTTCGAGATCCATGAGTTCGATGTCACGGTTCAGCTTGGCGCCCCAGTCGCGGTTGAGGTAGCCGTCGTGCAGCATCACGATGTCGCTGTCGAGCACGCGGCGGCCTTCGGCTTCGGCGACCGACTCGAGCGATGGGCGGAACTGGTGGTGTATGCGGCCGACGTAGCGCGTCGCGTCGCGCTTGCGGAACAGGCGGAGCTGCCACATCTGCGAGAAATCGTCCGGATCGTTGACGTTGCGCAGGTCGTGGCGGACGAGGTTGTACCCCATCGCATCGTGTTGTTTGATGGCGGCGATGATCTTGGGCAGGCTCTCGGGCGGCAGCCATTCGTCCGAATCGAGCGAGAGCACCCACTCGGTCTCGGCGCGGCGGACGACGTGGTTGTACGCGGCCGAGAAGTCTTGGCGCCACTCGATCGTGTCCACCTCGGCGCCGGCGTTGCGCGCGGCTTCGGGTGTGGCGTCGGTTGAGCCGGTGTCGGTGACCAGCACGCGGGCGTTGAGCGCGCGCACCGAGTCGATCGCGCGACGCACACGATCGGCGTCGTTCTTGACGATGATGCAAACGGATAGGTCGGCGGCTACGTCGGCGAGCACGGCTTGGAGGTTATCGACGCCGGCGAGCGAACCCGCCCAGCAGGACCACCCCGCCGAGAATGGCCGCGCCCGGAGCCGGCACCGCGATCACGCCCGCGAAGGCGCCGGTCGAGAAGCTGACGAGCGTGCCGTTGGTATTCGTGTCCAGCGCGAACCGCCTGCCTTGGCCTCGATCGTCGAAGTACTGACCGAAGAGGACGTTGACACGGTTTCTCGCCGAGTTGGTGTCTGCGATCCCGTCGATGAAGTTCTGGATGACCTCGCTCTCGATCACGTCGGTGCGACCATCGCCCGGGTCGGCGAACAGCGAGGCGAACTCGGCGCCGAGGGCGGTCGGCGCATCCGCGTCGGCGAAGGACACGACCAGGCCCGGCGAGCCGTTGTCGTCGTACGTGCCGACGAACAGGTAGTAACCCACATCAAACTGTTCGTTGAGGCTGAACGTCGTCGGGAGCGCTCGGGTCTCGCCAGCCGAAATGGCGCCGACCCGCGTGGCGTCGCGGCTTGAGAATCCTTCGGAGTAGACCAGCACGCTGTCGGTGATGTCGATCTCGGGCGAAACCTCGAAGGGGACTTCGAGATCGGTCTGGGCGGCGGCGGGCGCGGCGGTCCAGGCCGTGGCGAGCGTGGCGCCGAGGCACGCGGCCTTGGTCGTGGCGGACGGTTCGGTCATCTGTCGGGCCTCCTCTGATTGATGCGACGTTGGCTCTAGGCTGGGGCTTGCCCTAGGAGCGAGTCCAAGCCAGACAGATCTGTCAGAATGAGCGAGGCTGGGAGAAACGCCAGTTGTTTGGAGGGACAAAGTGCCCTGACGAGCACTTTGTCACACGGATCCAAGCAAAATACAATCAAACAAATGAAAGATTGCTTCCGAAAGACGGAGGTTGTGCGAAATGTGAAGGAAGGGGTTGATCGGCGCGGCCGAGGTGGTCCGCCGCTTGCAGGGCGGGTACACTGACCAGTTACGGCGGACTGCGCGGCGGGCGCGACGTGCCGTACAGCGGGCGTGTTCTGGCCGGGTTTGTTCTGGCAGAGAGACCGAAGGGGCGTGCATCGAGTGGCGTGCGCGGGCGGAGCGCCGGCGCGGGGATGGGTGAACGGGCGGTCGATCGGGCGGGCGGCCCGACGAACGCGGGTGTTTCGATCGAACTGATGATTTCAACGTCGGCGACCGCCTCAGGACGCCGGCGCCCAACCATCGCGAGGCGTTGATGGCAGCGACGAACGTGCGCGACAAGGTCGTTCGCAATTTCTCCCGGCGTGGCGACGCGGCAGAAATTCCGAACCTCACCACACTCCAATCGGACGCTTACGAGCGTTTCCTCCAGCTCCAGAAGGGCTCGTCGGACCGCGACAAGTCCATCGGCTTGGAAACGCTCCTGCATGAGATCTTTCCGATCGAGTCGTACGACGGCACCATGCAGCTCGAGTATCTCCACTATGAGCTGGACGAGCCCCGGTACACCTCGGACGAGTGCCGCGAGCTGCGGCTGACGTACGGGATGCCGTTCAAGATCCGGGTGAGCCTGAAGCGGGAGAATCACCCGGACCTGCCGGAGGAGGACATCTACCTCGGCGAGTTCCCGATCATGATCGGCGGCGGCGAGTTCATTGTGAACGGCGCCGAGCGGGTCATCGTGAGCCAGCTCCACCGCTCGCCGGGCGTGGACTTCTCGATCGTTTCCAGCGAGGGCGACCGGCCGTTGCACTCGGCGCGCGTCATCCCCGAGCGTGGCTCGTGGATCGAGCTGGAGGTGACGAAGAAGGACGTGCTGGCGATGCGGATCGACCAGTCGACCAAGCTGGCCGCGACGACGTTCCTGCGCTGCCTCGACGAGACGGTCGCCGAGACCGACGCGATCCTGAGCCTCTTCTACGAGGTCAGCGACGTGAAGGCGGCGGACGTGCAGGCCGACCACTGGGCGGCCGAGTCGATCTTCGACACCGAGACCGGCGAAGAGCTGGTGCACGTGGGTCGGCAGTTGGGCGAGGAAGCCTCCGAATCTATCCGCAACTCGAGCCTGAAGAAGGTTCGCGTGATCGAGAACCCTTCGGACTCGCTGATCTTGAACACGATCGCCGAGGAGAAGCTCGAGCAGTTCGCCGAGGTCGCCGAGACCGAGCACGAACGGGCGTTGTTGAAGGTCTACTCGCGTCTGCGTCCGGGTAACCCGCCGCAGGTGGAGAAGGCCCGCCAGCTCTTCATCGAGAAGTTCTACGACGACAACCGGTACCGCCTGGGCAAGGTCGGGCGGTTCCGCATCAACCGCAAGTTCGACCTGAACGCGCCCGAGGACATGATGTTCCTCCGCGGCGAGGACTTCCTGCGTGTGGTCCAGTACCTGCTCGATCTGCGCTCGAACCGGGCGGACGCGAAGACCGGCCGATCGGTCGCGCAGGTGGACGACATCGACCACCTCGGCAACCGGCGTCTGCGGACGCTCGATGAGCTGGCCGTGGAAGAGCTGCGCAAGGGCTTCTTGAAGCTCCGCCGAACGGTGCAGGAGCGCATGAGCGTCAAGGACCCGGACGAGGTCACGAAGATCGCCGACCTGGTGAACTCCAAGTCGGTCTCGAGCGCGATCGACTTCTTCTTTGGCCGATCGGAGCTGAGCCAAGTGGTCGACCAGACCAACCCGCTCAGCTCGCTGGTGCACGAGCGTCGCCTGTCGGCCCTCGGCCCGGGCGGTCTGAATCGCAAGCGAGCCGGCTTCGAGGTGCGCGATGTGCACATCTCGCACTACGGCCGGATCTGCCCGATCGAGACGCCCGAGGGCACGAACATCGGTCTGATCTCGTCGCTGGGCATTTTCGCCCGGATCGACGACTACGGCTTCATCCGCACGCCGTACCGCAAGGCGAAGGACGGCAAGGCGACCGATGAGTTCGTCAGCCTTCGCGCCGACGAAGAGATCCGCGCGGTCCTCGCGCCGGCCGACGCGATCGAGCCGGACGGGAGCCTGCGTTCGGAGAACCTGGTCGCCCGCGTGGACGGCGAGCTCAGCCAGGTGAACCCGAAGGAAGTCGATTACATCGACATTTCCCCCAAGCAGATCGTCGGCATCTCGGCGAGTCTGATTCCGTTCCTCGAGCACGACGACGCGAACCGGGCGCTGATGGGCTCGAACATGCAGCGTCAGGCGGTGCCGCTGATCAAGGTCGATCCGCCCTGTGTTGCTACGGGCATGGAGGTCGCGGTCGGGCACAACTCGGGCATGGTCGTCCGGGCGAAGCGCGGCGGCACGGTGACGTACGTCGACGCCGAGCGCATCATCGTCGACAACGCCGACGAGTACGTGCTGCGCAAGTTCGTCGGGCTCAACGAGCGGACCTGCCAGAACCAGCGTCCGGTGGTGGACGTGGGCGACGAGGTCGAGACGAACGCGATCATCGCCGATGGCGCCTCGACGCAGCTCGGTGAGCTGGCGATCGGCAAGAACGCGCTCGTCGCGTTCCAGACGTTCGACGGGTACAACTTCGAGGACGCGATCGTCATCAACGAGCGTCTGGTGAAGGACGACACGTTCACGTCGGTGCACATCGATTCGTTCGACGTGGAGATCCGCGAGACCAAGCTCGGCCGCGAGGAGTTCACGCGGGATATCCCCAACGTCAGCGAGAAGATGCTCCGCAACCTCGACGACAACGGGATCATCCGTATCGGCGCCCGCGTCGGTCCGGGCGACATCCTCGTCGGCAAGGTCAGCCCCAAGAGCAAGACCGAGCTGACGCCGGAAGAGAAGCTGCTGCACGCGATCTTCGGCCGGGCGGGCGAGGACGTAAAGAACGACTCGCTCGAAGCCCCGTCGGGCATCGAGGGCGTGGTCATCGGCGCCAAGAAGTTCAGCCGACGGATGCACCTCTCCGAGGCGCAGAAGAAGGAGATGAAGGACGAGATCACGGCCTACGAGGCGGAGATGGACGCCCGCGCGATCAAGCTCTTCAAGGAGATGGCCGAGTCGATCAACGACGTGATCGGGACCGAGATGGTCGACCCGATGACGCGTCAGAAGGTCGGCGCCTCGGACATCGCCGAGGTCGTGCTCGAGCAGATCCAGACGTTCGACGTCAAGTGGGTCAAGGGCTCGAAGGAGGCTAAGGAGGCCGCGACAGTTATCTACGGGCAGTACTGGCCGCGCATCGAGGCCGTGGAAAAGGAGAAGCAGCGTAAGGTCGCGCATATGAAGCGCGGCGACGAGCTGCCCTCCGGCGTGCTCGAGATGGTCAAGGTCTACGTCGCGACCAAACGGCAACTGTCCATCGGCGACAAGATGGCCGGCCGGCACGGCAACAAGGGCGTCATCGCCCGCATCGTCCCCGAAGAGGACATGCCGTTCATGGAAGACGGCACGGCCGTGGATGTCATGCTCAACCCGCTCGGCGTGCCGAGCCGCATGAACGTCGGTCAGATTCTGGAGTTGCACCTGGGCTGGGCGGCGCGTCTGCTCGGTTTCCAGGCCGTGACCCCGGTGTTCGACGGCTGCCAGGAAGATCAGATCCACGCGGCGATCGACGAGGCGAACACCTACGTCAAGGACCGCTGGAACGAGATGGAAGAGACGGGCGTGCCCGTCGGCCATCGCGAGTTGCTGGCCCGCATGCCCCGCGGCGGCAAGATCCAGTTGCACGACGGCCGCACGGGCGAGCCGTTCAAGCAGCGGACTTCGGTCGGGTTCATGTACCTGCTCAAGCTGCACCACCTTGTGGATGACAAGATCCACGCGCGTGCCACAGGCCCGTACTCGCTCATCACCCAGCAGCCGCTGGGCGGCAAGGCCCGCACGGGCGGGCAGCGTTTCGGCGAGATGGAGGTCTGGGCGCTCGAGGCTTATGGCGCCAGCTACATCCTGCAGGAGTTGCTGACCGTCAAGTCCGACGACGTCGAGGGCCGAACCAAGATCTACGAGTCGATGGTCAAGGGCTCGAACAAGTTGGAGGCGGGCATGCCCGTCGCGTTCGACGTGCTGTGCAACGAGCTCAAGGGGCTCGGCATGAACATCACGCTCGAGAAGAAGTCGCTGGAATCGGGCAGCCTGCTCTGACCGAGCGGACTGCCCTCGCGGAGGGCGTGCGGGTTGGCGTCATCGGCCGGAAAGCGTTGGGGCCTGGTCATCGCGGGGATCGTCCTCGTCGGCGTCGGGTTCTGGCTTCTCTTCCCGGCGAGGGCGCGGGCACTGGCCGAGTGGCTGGTAGACAACCCGGGCGTGCTCGCCACAGCGGGCGGCGTGCTGGCGTTGATCATCGGCTTCACGCTGATACGCCGAGGGCTCAAGCGGGCGTAAGCCGGCGTGGGCGAGCGGATGGAAGCGGGCCTCGGCCCGCGGGACAGACAGGAACGCCGGGCGCCTTCGCTCGGCCCACAGAGACGACCTACGGCGGCTGACCGCCTCGAATCGAAGACACCTCACCGAGGGCCTCCGAGGCCCGGGAGCAGATCATGGCTGAGAGCGTGTACGACCGGGTGAACGACTTCACGGCTGTCAAGGTCACCCTTGCCAGCCCCAACGACATCCGTGCGTGGTCGTACGGTGAGGTCAAGAAACCCGAGACCATCAACTACCGCACCTACCGCCCCGAGAAGGACGGCCTGTTCTGCGAGCGGATCTTCGGCCCGGAGCGCGACTACGAGTGCGCCTGCGGCAAGTACCGCGGGACCAAGTACAAGGGCATCATCTGCGACCGTTGCGGCGTCAAGGTCACGCACAGCCGTGTCCGCCGCAAACGCATGGGCCACATCAACCTGGCCGCGCCGGTCGTGCACATCTGGTTCTTCAAGAGCATGCCCAGCCGCCTCGGCACGCTGCTGGCGATGAAGACCAGCGACCTCGAGAAGATCATCTACTACCAGGACTACGTCGTTGTGGATCCGGGCGACACCGAGCTGACCTTCAAGCAGGTGATGACCGAGGACGAGTACCGCAGCGCCGTGGACAAGTACGGCAACGCCTTCCGCGCCGTCATGGGCGCCGACTCGATCCGTGAGCTGATCGCCAAGACCGACCTCGATGCCGAGGCCGAGCAGATCCGCAAGGAGCTGCGCGAGACCCGCAGCAAGCAGAAGACCAAGGACCTGGCCAAGCGGCTCAAGCTGGTCGAGAACGTCCGCGGCTCGGAGAACGACCCGGGCTGGTTGGTGATGGACGTCTGCCCGGTGATCCCGCCGGACCTGCGCCCGCTGGTGCTGCTCGAGTCGGGCAACTTCGCGACGAGCGACCTGAACGACCTGTACCGCCGGATCATCAACCGCAACAACCGGCTCAAGAAGCTGATGGACCTGAACGCGCCGGACGTGATCATCCGCAACGAGAAGCGGATGCTCCAGCAGGCGGTGGATGCGTTGTTTGACAACGCACGCTGCCGCCGCCCGGTGCTCGGTTCGTCCAACCGCGCGCTCAAGAGCCTCACGGACATGATCAAGGGCAAGCAGGGGCGCTTCCGCGAGAACCTGCTCGGCAAGCGCGTCGACTACTCGGCGCGGTCGGTCATCGTCGTCGGTCCGGAGCTCAAGCTCTGGCAGTGCGGCCTGCCCAAGAAGATCGCGCTGGAGCTCTACCAGCCCTTCATCATCCGCAAGCTCAAGGAGCACGGCCTCGCCGACACG